>NZ_JBEXYP010000037.1:0-35003 GCF_040630995.1 Micromonospora sp. NPDC005710
GCACCCGCCACGCCTCGATGCTGAGCTCGTCCTCGGCCAGGACGGCGCCCAGCCGGCGGGAGAGCAGCCGCTCGGCGCGGGTGAGCGAGCGCAGCAGGTCAGCTGGCGCCCCGGGCACGTCTGACATGAAACTCCCTGGTCCGGTGGCCCTGTCATGGTAGCGAGTCGTCCCGGTCAGTGGTGAGCGCTGGTCTTCCGCCGTGGGCCGGGCAATCATGTGCTCATGTCCGCGCCGGCACCGCCGTGGCTGACCGTCGACCGTGCCGTGGTCAGCATCGCGCTGGTCTACCCGATGCGCGGGCCGGCCGGCATGTTCGGCCCCACCTGCGAGCTCTGCGCGCAGCTCGCGGTGGAGGAGATCAATCGGTGTGGTGGCGTCCTGGGCCGGGAGGTGCGACTCGTGCCGGTCGACGGCGGAGCACCGCCGGCCGAGGTGGCCGCCGAGGTCGAGGCGTTGGTGTCGGTGGGGGCCGTGCAGGGGGTGACGGGGTGGCACATCTCCTCGGTGCGCCAGGCGTTGGCGCCCCGCGTCGCGCACCGGGTGCCCTACGTCTACACAGCACTCTACGAGGGCGGCGAGCGCACCGAAGGGGTCTTCCTGACCAGCGAGACGCCGGACGCCCAACTGTGGCCCGCGATGCGGCTGCTCGCCGCGGAGCAGGGGGTGCGTCGCTGGTTCGTGGTGGGCAACGACTACGTGTGGCCGCGCCGCACGTCGCGGGCCGCCCAGCGGTACGCGTTGCGCGGCGGCGGGCAGGTGGTGGGCAGGCACTTCCTGCCGTTGGACGCGCACGACTTCACCGAGGTGCTGCGCCGCATCGAGCACAGTGACGCGGACGCCGTGTTGATGCTGCTGGTCGGTGCCGACGCGGTGCGGTTCAACAGGGCGTTCGCCCGGTCCGGCCTGGACCAGCGCTGCCTGCGGCTGAGCACCCTGATGGACGAGAACATGCTGCTGGCCAGCGGTGCCGGCGCGACCCGGAGGCTGTACAGCACGGCAGGCTTCTTCGCCGGGCTGGTCACCCAGGAGAATCTCGACTTCCACGGCGAGTTCGCGCGTCGCTTCGGAGTGGAGGCGCCGCCGCTGGGCAGCCTGGGGGAGTCCTGCTACGAGGGCGTGATGCTGCTCGCCGCGCTCATCGGCCAGGCCCGCACCCTCGACGTACGGGCCATCGAGACGGCCGCCGACACAGTCACCTATCAGGGGCCGCGGGGGCGGTTGCGGCTCCGCCAGCGGCACGTCCGGCAGCGCATCTACCTGGCCGAGGCCGACGGGCTCGACTTCACAGTGCTCGCCCAGCTCTGAACCCGGCAGGGCAGTCGGCCGCCCCGGCCCTTGACAGCGCCACCCGATCCCGCCCTAAAATGCTTCCTGCGTGAAGGATCTGACCACGGGGTCGGATCTCCGCAATGCGTGTCCACCGTCGACGGAATGCTCCGCCGACCATTGTGGTGGCACCTTTCCTGCGTTTCTCCGAGCGGCCGGCACCGATTCCTCCCCACGGGTGTCGGCCGTTTCTCGTGCGCGCCTCGACGGTCCCTCGGAAACAGTCAATTAAGGACCGGGAAACACCCGCGCAATCATGCCGGTCGACGCTTTCCCTGCCCATATCCGATCCGGTGCCCTGCACGGCGTCCACCCGTCGACCTCGGCATCGCCCACGTCAGCTCCATCGGACCGCACCGACCGTCCTTACGCCACTTGAGTGCACCGCAGGGAGAGTAGATGTCATTATTCCGGGGCCGCCGCATCCTGGCGGGTGCCATGACCCTGGTCGCCGCGGCTGCGATGACCGCGTGCGGCAGCAAGACCAGCGACGAGGGCGGCGCGGCAGGCGTCACCGCCGACGTCTCCGGCGACACCGTCAAGGTGGGCCTGCTCAACTCGCTCTCCGGCACCATGGCGATCAGCGAGGTCACCGTCCGCGACTCCATCATGCTCGCCATCGACGAGATCAACGCGGCCGGCGGTGTGCTCGGCAAGAAGATCCAGCCGGTCGGTGAGGACGGCGCCTCGGACTGGCCCACCTTCGCGGAGAAGGCCGAGAAGCTCATCTCCGAGGACCGGGTGGCCGCCGTCTTCGGCTGTTGGACGTCGGCCAGCCGCAAGGCCGTCAAGCCGGTGTTCGAGAAGAACAAGGCGTTGCTGTTCTATCCGGTGCAGTACGAGGGTCTGGAGCAGTCGCCCTACATCTTCTACACCGGGGCGACGACCAACCAGCAGATCGTTCCCGGGCTCGACTATCTCAAGGCGCAGGGCGCGAAGTCGGTCTATCTGGTCGGCAGCGACTACGTCTTTCCCCGCACGGCCAACAAAATCATCAAGGCGTACGCGACAGCAAACGGGATGAAAGTGCTCGGCGAGGATTACGCGCCGCTCGGCTCCACCGAGTTCGGCACCATCGTCAACAAGGTCAAGTCGTCCGGCGCGGACGCGGTGTTCAACACGCTCAACGGTGACAGCAACGTGGCCTTCTTCAAGGAGTACAAGTCGGCGGGCCTGACCGCCGCCGCGATGCCGGTCGTGTCGGTGTCGATCGCCGAGGAAGAGGTCAAGGGCATCGGCACCCAGTACCTGGAGGGCCAACTGACGGCCTGGAACTACTACCAGACCACCCCGGGTGCGGCGAACTCCAAGTTCGTGGCGGCGTACAAGGCGAAGTACGGCGCGGACAAGCCGACGAGCGATCCGATGGAGGCCGCGTACGTCGGCGTCCACCTGTGGAAGGCGATGGTCGAGAAGGCCGGTGCCTTCGACGTGGAGAAGGTCCGCTCCGCCTCGGACGGGATCACCTTCGACGCGCCGGAGGGTCTGGTCACCGTCGACGGCAAGACCCAGCACATCGCCAAGACCGCCCGGATCGGCAAGATCGGCGCGGACGGCCTGATCACCGAGGTGTGGAACTCCGGCAAGCCGGTCCTGCCGGACCCGTACCTCAAGACCTACCCGTGGGCGAGCGGCCTGAGCTGACGACGCCGGCCCGGACGGAACGCGGTGCCGCGCGGTCCGTCCGGGCCACCCGACAAGCAGTTCGGAGTACCCACCGTGACAGTCATCTTCGGTCAACTCTTCACCGGCATCAGCATCGGCGCGGTGCTGCTGCTCATCGCGCTCGGCCTCGCGCTGACCTTCGGCCAGATGAACGTGATCAACATGGCGCACGGTGAGTTCATCATGGCCGGTGCGTACACCACCTACGTCCTGCAACAGAGCATCACCGGTGCGGGCCTGTCGCTGGCGGTCGCGCTGCCGGTCGCATTCGTGGTCGCCGGCGCCATGGGTGTCCTGCTGGAGGTGCTGCTCATCCGCCGCCTCTACGCCCGGCCGTTGGACACCCTCCTGGTCACCTGGGGTGTGTCCCTGATCCTGCAACAACTGGCCCGGGACATCTTCGGCAGCCCGAACGTGCAGACCCGCGCGCCCGAACTGCTCACCGGCAACGTGGCGCTGCCGGGTGGGCTGACCATCGCCAACAACCGGCTGTTCATCCTGGCCCTGGCGCTGGCCGCCGTCGCGGCGCTCACCCTGGCGCTGCGACTCACCCCGCTCGGGCGCCGGATCCGCGCGGTGGTGCAGAACCGCGACCTCGCCGCCGTGTCCGGTGTCGCCACCTCCCGGGTCGACCGGACGACCTTCTTCCTCGGCTCCGGCCTGGCCGGGCTCGCCGGGGTGGCCCTCACCCTGCTCGGCCCGATCGGCCCGACAATGGGCACCAACCTGATCATCGACGCCTTCCTGGTCGTCGTGGTCGGCGGGATCGGCCAACTCAAGGGCAGCGTGATCGTCGCCTTCGCCCTCGGCGTGCTCCAAGCCACCGGGGAGTACCTGACCACCCTCAGCGTCGCCAAGGTGATCGTGTTCGTGGCGATCGTCGCGTTCCTCCAGTGGCGGCCACAGGGCCTGTTCACCCTGCGGACCAGGAGCCTCGCATGACAGCCGTGACCCCCGCGCCACCCAGCACCGCCGTCCGCCCGGCGCCCGCTGGCGCCGTACCACCGGGTCGGCCCCCCGGCCGCTCCCGGCTGCGGGCCCTGGCCGGCTTCGCGTTCGGCGCGGCCGTGCTGTTCGCCGTGGCCCCGCTGGTGCTGTCGGACTTCCGGTTGGCGCTGCTCAGCAAGTACCTGTGCGTCGCCATGGTCGCGGTCGGCATCGGGATCGCCTGGGGCCGGGGCGGGATGCTCACCCTGGGCCAGGGCGTCTTCTTCGGCCTCGGCGGCTACGCGATGGCCATGCACCTCAAGCTCGCCGACGCGGGCCCGGGTGGCATGCCCGACTTCATGCAGCTGTACGGGCAACTCGACGAGCTGCCGCTGTGGTGGCGGCCGTTCGCCAGCCCGTGGTTCGCGCTGCCCGCCACGGTGCTGCTGCCGATGGCTGTCGCCTTCGGGCTCGGCTCGCTCGTCTTCCGCCGCCGGGTCCGCGGCGCGTACTTCGCCATCCTCAGTCAGGCGCTCGCCGCCGCCATGGTGATCCTGCTGATCGGCCAGCAGGGCACCACGGGCGGCACCAACGGGCTCACCGACATCAAGGGCTTCTTCGGCTACGACCTGGACGACCCGGTCAACCAGCGGATGGTGTACTTCATCATCGCCGGAACGCTGCTGGCGTTGCTCGTCCTGGCCCGCCAGCTCATCCACAGTCGCTACGGCGAGCTGCTGGTGGCGGTGCGGGACGGTGAGGAACGGGTCCGCTTCCTGGGCTACGACCCGGCGTCGGTCAAGCTGGTGGCGTACGTGGTAGCGGCCGGCATGGCGGGGCTGGCCGGGGCGCTGTTCGTGCCGGCGGTGGGCATCATCTCGCCGGCGCTGATCGGCATCGTCCCGTCGATCGAGTTCGTCATCGGCGTCGCGGTGGGCGGCCGGGCGACACTGCTCGGGCCGGTACTCGGCGCGGTGGCGGTGGCCTGGGCGCGTACCGCCCTGTCGGAACGTTTCCCGGGTACCTGGACGTACCTCCAGGGGTTGCTCTTCGTGGTCGTGGTGGCGTTCCTGCCCGGCGGCCTGGCGTCGCTGTGGGCGTTGGCGCGCCGCCGTGACGTCGGCGAGCCGCGGCCGCGTCGTGGGTGGTTGTCCCTGGGCCGGCGACAGACCGGGCGGACGGAGGTGCCGGCGGCATGAGCGGTGATCGGTTGGACGGGTTGTCCGTCCGTGACGTGCGGGTCAGCTTCGACGGCTTCACCGCGGTGGACGGTGTCTCGTTGGAGGTGCCCGCCGGCGACATCAGGTTCCTGATCGGGCCGAACGGCGCCGGCAAGACCACACTGGTCGACGCGATCACCGGCCTGGTCCGGGCCACCGGTTCGGTCCGCTTCGGTGAGGAGGAACTGCTCGGCCGGCCGGTGCACCGGATCAGCCGCCTCGGAATCGGGCGGACCTTCCAGACCTCGACGGTGTTCGAGGAACTGTCGGTGTTGCAGAACCTCGACATCGCGGCGGGCGCCCGGCGTAGCTGGGCGACCCTGGCCCGCCGCCGCCGGGGCGTTCCCGACGAGATCGCCGCCGCGCTGGAGACCATCGGTCTGGCCGGGCGGGCCGCGCACCTCGCCGGGACGCTCGCGCACGGCCAGAAACAGTGGTTGGAGATCGGCATGCTGCTGGTGCAGGACGCCCGGCTGCTGCTGCTGGACGAACCGGTCGCCGGGATGAGCCACGAGGAACGCGACGCCACGGGCGTCCTGCTGGAGACGGTCAGCCAGGATCGCACCGTCGTCGTGATCGAACACGACATGGACTTCCTGCGCCGGTTCGCGCGCAGCGTCACGGTGCTGCACGCCGGCCGGGTGCTCAGCGAGGGCACCGTGGCGCAGGTTCAGGCGGACCCGCGCGTGCAGGAGGTCTACCTTGGCCACCCGGTCGACGCCGGGTCGACCCGCACCCCTTCGGAGGCATGATGTTGACGTTGCGCGGGGTGCACGCCGGTTACGGGCGCTCACGGGTGCTGCACGGGGTCGACCTGGCGGTCCCGCCCGACGGGGTGGCCGCCGTCCTCGGGCACAACGGTGCCGGCAAGAGCACCCTGCTGCGGGTCGCGGCCGGGCTGCTGCGCCCGAGTGCCGGCACCGTCGAGCTGGACGGCGAGGACGTCACCCGCGCCGGGCCGCACGAGCGGGTGGCGCGGGGGATGGCGTACGTCCCGCAGGGTCAGCAGTGCTTCCCGCACCTGACGGCGGCGGAGAACCTGCGGCTGGTCGCCGACGGTCGGCGGGACGGGGCGGTGGCCACGGCGGAGGTGCTGGACCTGTTTCCGGCGTTGCGCCCGCTGCTGCGGCGGCGGGCCGGGCTGCTCTCCGGCGGTCAGCGCCAGCAGTTGGCCATCGCCCGTGCCCTGATCACCCGGCCGCGGTTGCTGATGCTCGACGAGCCGACCGAGGGCATCCAGCCGTCGGTGGTCACGGAGATCCAGGAGCGGATCGTCGAGCTGACCCGGCAGTCCGGCTTCAGCGTGCTCCTCGTCGAGCAGCACCTGGGCTTCGCGCTGCGGGTGGCGGACCGCTACCACGTGCTGGAGTCCGGCCGGGTCACCTCACAGGGCGACGGGGGTGTCACGGCGGAACGGGACGTCCGGGCGGCCCTGGCGGTCTGACCGGCGCTGCGTCGGTCAACTCCTCGGCGCGGGTCAGCGCATCGACCACCAGTGGAATGGCCGTTCGCGGGGCGCCGACCCGGCGTGCGCGACCTGAACGTCGCGGACACACCAGCCAGCACCGGGCCGCCCCACGCTCCTAGACCGCGCCGTAGTGGAGGGACAGCCCGCTGGCGGCCCGGTCGGCGGTGATCTGCATCATGCTGCCCAACATCGTCGCCCGGTCCGTCACCAGGGCCGTCCCATCGGGCGCGTACGTGATCCGGTCGCTGACCAGCACTGGCGCACCCTCGGCCTCGTCCAGGTGCCGGGCCACGTCCGCGCTCAGCACCTCCGGCCGGATCGTCTCCGCCGCCCGGGCCACCACCACCCCGAGGTCGGCCAGGGCCGCGTACAACGAGGTGCCGGTGAAGTCCACGTCGTGCAGTCGGTTCGCGTGCGGCTCGCGTACCCAGGAAACCTGGTGGATGGCGCGGCGACCCGCGAACGCGCGGACCCGCTCAAGGCGTAGGCCCGTGTCGGCCTCGGCGACCCGCAGCCGGGCCGCGACGCGCGAGGGCACGCGGCGCTGCGCGCGGGAGACCACCGTCGTGCGGACCTCGTGACCCTGCTCGCGCAGGTCGTCGCCGAAGCTCCGCAAGGACCCCAACTGGTACGCGACATGCGACGGTGCGACGAAGGTGCCCTTGCCGGGCTGCTGGACGATCAGCCCTTCGGCGCTCAGTTCGCGCAGGGCCTGGCGCAGTGTCATCAGGGTGACGCCGTACGCCGTGCTCAACTCGCGTTGCGCGGGCAGTGCCTCGCCCGGCACGTAGTGGCCGTCGCGGATCTTGGCGGCCAGGTCGGCGGCGATGGCCCGATAGCGTGCCACTGGTCTGCCTCCCGACGCGTCGACTGTCCGCTCCCGTCATCGACGGCCACCGCCGATCATCGCACGGCGGCAACCAGGGACAGCGCGGCCCGCAGCGACGCCACGAAGGCGCCGACCTCGGCGGGGGTCGCCCCGTCGAGGATGCGCCGCATGACGGCCGCCCCGACGATGACCCCGTCGGCGACAGCCGCCGCCTCGGCCGCCTGTTCGGGGGTGGAGATGCCGAAGCCCAGCAGCACGGGTAGGTCGGTGACCTGCTTGAGCCGGGCGGCGAGCGTGACGGCTGACGGTGCGAGCCGAGCGCGTTCGCCGGTCGTGCCCATGATCGAGACGGCGTACACGAAGTTCTGACTGCGCCGGCCGATCTCGGCTAGCCGGTCGTCAGGTGTGGCGGGGGAGGCGAGCAGACTCACCTGTACACCCGGCACGTTCAGGCCGGCCAGCTCCTCGAGAGGCAGGTCGGGCACGATCAGGCCGGTCACGCCGGCCGCCGCCAACGCGTCGCCGAACCCCGGCCGCAGCGCGATGTTGGCGTACGTGCTGGCGACGAGGGGGATGCCGATCCGCGCTGCGGCGAGGTCGTCCAGGACCGACGCGGGCGTCGTGCCTCGGGCGAGCGCCGCGTCCGAGGCCTCCTGAATGGTGCGGCCGTCCACGGTGGGGTCAGAGAACGGAAGCCCGACCTCGACCAGATCGGCTCCGGCGTCCTCGAAGGCGTTCACGTAGGTGGTCCAGCCCGGCGCGATCCCGCCGGTGATGTAGGGCATCAGCAGCTTCATCAGAGATCCGCCTCCGTGATCAGGGTGGTCACGTCCTTGTCGCCGCGCCCCGACAGGGTGACGAGCACCGTCGATCCGCTGGGTAGCTCCGGCGTACCGGCGGCACGGACGACCCAGGCGACCGCGTGGGCCGACTCGATGGCGGGTAGCACGCCTTCCGCTCGCGCCAGGCGGATCGCGGCAGCGACCGCCTCCCCGTCGGAGACGGTGACGTACCGGGCGCGACCCAGATCGCGCAGGTACGCGTGCTCGGGTCCGACGCCGGGGTAGTCCAGCCCTGCCGCGATCGAGTGCGCTTCCTTGATCTGACCGTGCTCGTCCTGGAGGAACAGCGACTGGAAGCCGTGCAGTACCCCGATCTCCCCGTTCGCCGCGCCGGAGCCGCCCTCGGCTTCCACCCCGACGAGCTTCGCCGATGTCTCGACGAACCCGGCGAACGTGCCCGCCGCGTTGCTGCCGCCGCCGACGCAGGCGACCACGTAGTCGGGGGTGGCTGCGGGTAGGTCGGCAGCGCACTGCTGCCGGGCCTCGTCACCGATGACGCGCTGGAACTCGCGGACCATCATCGGATAGGGGTGCGGACCGATGACCGAGCCCACGCAGTAGTACGCCTCGTCGACGTCTGTCACCCAGTGGCGCATGGCCTCGCTTGTGGCGTCCTTCAGCGTTCGGCTGCCGCTGGTCACCGTAACGACCTCGGCACCCAGCAGCCGCATGCGGAAGACGTTGTGCGCCTGGCGTTGCACGTCGCGTTCGCCCATGAACACCGTCACCGGCAGGCCCAGCAGCGCACCGGCCGTCGCCGTCGCGACGCCGTGCATCCCCGCCCCGGTCTCGGCGATCAGCCGCGTACGCCCCATGCGTCGGGCCAGCAACGCCTGTCCGAGCACATTGTTGATCTTGTGTGAACCGGTGTGCGTCAGGTCCTCCCGCTTGAGCAGCACCGTCACGCCGAGTTCGGCCGACAGTCGCAGGGCCGGCGTCAGTGGGGTCGGCCGTCCCACGTGCGCCGACAGCAGCGCGGCGAAGCTGCCGCGGAAGCCGGGGTCGGCCCACGCCTCGGAGAAGGCATCGGCGACCGCCTCGCAGGCGGGGATCAGGGACTCCGGCACGTATCGCCCGCCGTAGCTGCCGTACCGCCCGGAGGCGACTGCCGATCGCACTGTTATAGAACTCATGTCACTGTTATAGAACAGTAGCAGCCATTCTGGCAACAGGAGATGCGCGTCGTCCGCCTACCTGCCCCGGCGGCCCCTGTCCGGTTCGTAGACTTCCTGCCATGCCGGAGATCGTCGAGCTGCTGGCCTCGCCCGTGCACCGCTTCCTGGGCCGGCCCGCCGACGGCCCCGCGCCGGCTCCACCCGGCGAGCTGGTCGACGTCGTCCGGATCCGGGCCGGCCTCGGCATCGTCGGCGACAGGTACTTCGGTCAACAGGCGCACCGCGACGCCAGCGTCACAGTCATCGCCCAGGAGTCGCTGCCGCCCGGCATCGGCCTGGCCGAGGTGCGGCGCAACATCCTCACCACCGGGATCGCCGTGGACGAGCTGATCGGCAGAGTGCTGGTACTGGACTCCGGCGACGGCCCGGTCAGCCTGCGGGTCAACCGGGCGGCCCGGCCGTGCGCCTGGATGGACGTCACCGTCGGTCCGGGGGCGTGGAAGGCGCTGCGCACCACCGGCGGCATCCGCTGTACGCCCCTCACCGACGGCACCCTGCGCGTCGGCCCGATCGACGCCGTCGTGACCTGAGGACGCCAGCTCAATCAGACCGGGCTGATGTGCGCTGCCAGCACCCGCCACCCGTGCGGGTCGTCGTGGACCCACGTCCGGGTGTAGCGCAGCCGCGCCGCGAACGGCGCCCCCTCGAAGACACCTGACACCCGGCCGAGGAAGAACGTCACCCCTGTCGCACCGACGACGAGCAGGTCCAACTCCTCCTCCACCAACTCTTCGATGACCGAGCGGCGGTCCCGGTGGGCGGCCAGGTCGTCCTGCTTGCTCTGGGTACGCCCGTCCGGGCCGACGGCGATCAGCTGGTCGACGAGCAGCTGATCGAGGGCGGCGACGTCGCCGGCCCGTTGGGCCGCCTGCAGGGTGCGTTCGGCGTCGAGCAGCTCGGCCTCGCGTGCGCTGTCCGGCATCGTGGCGTCCTCCGGTTCGGGTCCGACCCGGTGTCACAGTCGGCCGGGTTGCCCGCATTGTGGCAGCCCACCCGGTCCGGGCGGGCGGGGATCGCCGCCGACGGTCACAGACTCAGGCGAATCCGTACGAATGTCGTTCCGGCGCTGGTGAGCACGGCCACCTCGTCGCAGATCTGCTCGACGATCGCCAGCCCGCGACCCCGTACCGAGTCGGCGGCGGGCATGTCCCGGCCGAACGTTCGCGTCGGCCCCTTGTCGATGACGTCGCAGCACAGCTGGCCGGGCTCCACCCAGAGCCGAACCAAGCCACCGCCGGTGGTGTGCTGCAACGTGTTGGTGGCCAGTTCGCTGACCGCCAGCGTCAGCAGCTCCATCCGCTCGACCGGCAGGCCGCGGGCCAGCGCCCCGGCACTGACGAACGCGCGCAGCGCTCGTACGTCGGTCGCCACCTGGTAGGACATCACGTCCGCGTCGTCGGTGGGCAGACTCTGCTCGGCCACTGTCTCCCGTCGCTCGCTCAGCATCAGCGCGCCCGACCCCCGGCCAGCGGCACCGCGAAACACGCTGGTGCAGTGGACGTGCGAGCCGCTGAGTGCGCCATCGGGCAGCCGGAACCCTTCTCGTGGCGACAGGTGGTGTCGCCACATCATGTCATCCACCGACCCCTTGATCGACTCGTCCATTCGGCGGTTGATCACCTGCGGGTAGGCCCGACCAGGCTCGGCGATCCGGCAGCGGACCCGAGCGGCGTCGAGGTGTCGGGTCAGGGGGCCGAGTCGAAGGCGATCGACTCGCTCAACTCCCGCCACCGGGCGTCGGAGGCGGCGAGCGCCTCGGCGGCCGCTCGGGCGGCCGCCACGGCGTCGGCGCCGAGCAAAAACCGCAGCGGCGGGTCGTCGACCCGGGTGATCCGGATGATCGCCTGGGCGGCCCGGACCGGATCGCCGGGCTGGGCGCCGCTGGCCTGACGCAGCCGCTGGACGGCCGGGTCGATGACCGGCCGGTACGGTTCGCTGATCGGCGGGGCGCTCATCGACGAGCCGGCCCAGTCGGTGCGCAACCCTCCTGGCTCGACAGTGGTGACCCGGATCCCGAACGCCTCGACCTCCTTGGCGAGCACCCCGGAGAAGCCGCTGACCGCCCACTTGGCCGACTGGTACGCCCCGAGGCCCGTGCTCGCGACCCGGCTGCCGACACTGGAGATCTGCACGATGTGCCCGCCCCCCTGGTCGCGCATCACCGGCAGGGCAGCCCGGGACAGATTGACCACGCCGTAGAAGTTGGCCTCGACCTGCGCCCGGAAATCGTCCTCCGACGTGTCCTCGATGGCGGCGACGTCGGCGTACCCGGCGTTGTTGACCAGGATGTCCAGCCGCCCGAAGGTCTCCACGGCGGTGCGTACAGCGGTGCCGGCAGCGGTCGGGTCGGTGACGTCGAGGGCCACCGCGCGGACCCGGTCACCGTGCCCGTCGACCAGGTCGTCGAGCTGCCCAGGGTTGCGGGCGGTGGCCACCAGGTTGTCGCCGTCGGCCAGGACGGCCTCGGCGAGTGCACGGCCGAGACCACGTGAACAACCGGTGATGAGCCAGACTCGCGACACGGTGTTCCTTCCTGTCGATGGACCACGCCGCGGTCAGGGGCGGATGTCCAGGGCGCCGATCAGCCCGTCGCGCAGCGTGAACCGGTACCGCAGCTCGACCGGGCTGCCGGGAAAGTCACCGGACACCCGGGTGAGGGCCAGGTACGAGTCGCCCGCCTGCGACGTGATCCGGACCGGCTCGGCGGTGTACGTGTACGCGTCCATCGTTTTCTGCCGCCACGCGCGGATCGAGGCCCGCCCGTCGTACAGCCGGTCCTCGTCGGCGACGCTCGCCGTGTCTGCGAAGCAGGCGACGAAGGCGTCCAGGTCCCGGTCGTTGACGGCCCGGAAGTACCTGTCGATCACGTCGGGCAGGTCGGCCATCTGCTCCTCCTGCGGCGTGGGCCGCCGTCGGGCAGCCGTGGGTTCCCGGTCCGACCTCACCGTACGAGAAGCTGACGGCACCGCGTGGAGCAACAAGCAGAACCATCCCCGCTGTGGCTGCCGTGTTTGCTGCCGGTGGGCCCGGGTAGCCACGCGTTTCCGACAGCGAAGGGCGGGGGCATGGCCGAGCTGGCGTTCGTCGACAAGGTTGCGGCACGGGCGGGTGTGTCGCCGGAGCAGGCACGCCCGCTCACCGAGGCGGTCCTGCGGACCCTCGCCGAGCGGCTCTCCGGCGGTGAGGCGGGCGCGTTGGCACCCCACCTGGCCGACGAGCTGAGCCCGCTGCTGGTCAAGGCCCCCGAGCCGGCGGAAACGTTCGACTTCGACGAGTTCCTGCGCCGGGTGGCCGACCGCGCGGGGATCGACCGCCCGGCCGCCGAGCGGGGCACCCGCGCGGTGCTCCAGACGATGCACCGGGTGGTCGGGCACCGGGAGTTCGAGGACGCCCTGGCCCAGCTCCCGGCGAACCTGCGGGCACTGGCGCAGCCCCTACCGCACGGCCCCTGACCGACGCCTGGACGCCTCTGCCGTCGGGTGACCGTTCGGTCAGTGGTGCGGCGCCATGACACCGGATCTACTGTGCGTTACCGATCGAACGCGCAGTGGTGGTGGCTCCGCGCCCGTCCGCCGGGTCGTCGCCGCTCCGATCCGAGGAGCGTCCCCCTTGGCGTCCATGGTGTCTCCGCGTCCCCTGCTGACCGCGACGACGATCGTCGTCGCACTGATCACTCTTGCCCCCGCTCCCGCCGTCGCGTCTCCGCACCGTCACCGGGTCGTCGACCTCGGCACCCTGAGCGGAGGCGACGGCGCTGCCACGGCGATGAACGACCGCGGCGACATCGTCGGCTGGAGCACCGTCGCCAGCGGCGCCCGGCACGCCGTGCTCTGGCGACACGGCGTCATCACCGATCTGGGCGTGTTGCCAGGCGACACCGATTCCAGCGCCGTGGACGTCAACGAGTTCGGTGACGTGGCCATCACCTCCTTCGGCGCGGACTACCTGACCCGCGCGGTGCTCTGGCGCGACGGCCACCTCCGTGACCTTGGCACCCTGGGCGGGGAGAACAGCGTGGCGATCGGAGTCAACGACCGGCGGCAGGTGCTCGGCACCAGTGAACCGGCCGGCGACATGCCGCACCGCTTCCTGTGGCGCAACGGCGTCTTCACCGACCTGGGCCGGGAGTACTTCTACGAGTTCACCAGCGACGTCAACAACGCGGGCGACGTGGTGGGCGGGTTCAACGTGCCGCCGCAGGACTACCCGTGCACCTGCGTCGGTGGCCGGTTGCGCGACGGCGTGTTCACCCAGATCGGCAGCGAGGCGCTCGGGGTCAACAACCGGGGTCAGGTGGTCGGGGCGGCGAACGGACGGGCGTTCCGCTGGCAGAACGGGACACTTACCGACCTCGGCACGCTCGGCGGCGACTGGAGCCGCGCCACAGCGATCAACGACCGGGGCGCGGTGGTGGGCCAGAGCACCACCACCACCGCGTGGCACCCGTTCCTCTGGCGCAACGGTGTGATGACCGACCTGACCACCCGGGGCGTGTGGGAGACCGACTCGATCGAGGACATCAACATCAGCGGCCACCTCGTCGGCGCCCGGGGAAACCGACCGGTGCTGTTCCGCTGAGCGTCGGTCTCCACACGGCTCACGAGACGGGGCGTGGCCCGACCCGCCGGTCGGACCACGCCCCCTCGTCCGAGGTCAGCCGGTTACCCCGCTGCTGACCACCCACTTCTGGTGCGCGCCGCCCGCGTACGTGCCGAGCTGGATCTGGGTGCGATCGGCGCTGCTGCCGCCGGCGGCCTCCATGACCTTGCCGGACTGCGGGTTGCGGATGGACCCGTCGCTCTGTGGCTGCCAGACCTGGGCGCCGGTGCCGTTGCAGGTCCAGAGCTGAACCTTCGTGCCGTTGGCAGTGCCGGCGTTGTCGATGTCCAGGCACTTGCCGAGCACCCGGTACGTGTCGCCGACCCGGGTCCACGACTGGGCGGCGGTGCCGTTGCAGGTCCAGAGCTGGATCTTCGTGCCGTCGGCGGTGCCCGAGTTGTCGACGTCCAGGCACTTGCCACCGACGCCGGTGATGGTGCCGCCGATCGGCGGCGGCGGGCTGCCCGGGATGGAGTTGAGCGTGTACCACGCCTCGGTGCTCCACAGTGACTGGCCGCTGGTGGAGGTGAACGGGCGCGGCGAGCGCAGGTGCACCACCCGACCGGCCTTGCGGCCGGCCACCGCCAGGCTCACCTTCTTTCCGTCCGACGAGAGGGTGGCCGAGGTGACGGTGAGGGTCTCCTCGTCGATCTTCGGCCCGCCGTAGGCCGAGGTGGCCACGTACCGCCATTGCTTGATCTTGTAGCGCGCGGCCAGTTCGGCGGCGGTCTCCGCCGAGACGGGCTGGGTGTACTCCACCTCGAAGCCGGTCGTGGTGGCGCGCATCGCGAGCATCTCGAACGTGGTGGCGGTGTTCGGGGTGAGCTTCTGCAGGCCGTACGACAGCTTGCCGGTCTGGCCCCAGTTGCCGCCCGCGCCGAGCCCACCGACGTAGATCGCGCCGTCCGGGCCGACGTTGACCTCGGAGACACCCGCCTCCAGGCCCTGGGTGAGGCGGAACAGGGCGCCCTGGTACTCGCCGTTGACCTTCTCCACGTTCGCCCGTTGCAGACCGCCGTACGTCACGTCGCCGATGACGAACTGGCCCGCGTAGCGACCGCTGGTCAGGTACATCGGCGTGCTGGGCGAGTTGGCGATCTCGTTCTGCGGCATCCACAGCACCGGCGCAGTGACCGGGGCCGTGTCGAACGGGCCGGCCGGGTTCGTGTAGTGGTTGAAGAACCGGCCCTGCTTGACGTGCACCAGCTTCGACGAGGGCAACCAGCCGCCCTGGTTGTCGGTGACGAAGATGCCGCCCTCCGGGCCCCAGCCGATGCCGTGCGGCGTACGCAGCCCGCCGGCGACGTAGCTGACCGCGCCGGTGTCCTTGTTGACCTTGAGGGTGGTGCCCCGGTTGGTGGCGGGCTGCGGGTTGGTGGTGGCGCCGCCGGAGTTGATCGACACCGAGAGGTTCAGGTAGAAGAACCCGTCCTGGTAGAGCAGGCCGAACGCGAACTCGTGGAAGTTGCCGCCGTACGGCCAGGTGGCGACGGTCTCCAGGCGCTCGGCCGCCTCGTCACCGCCGGTGTTCACCAGTCGGGTCAACCGCTGCTTCTCGGTCACGTAGACCACCCCGTCGACGACCTTGAGCCCCATCGGTTCCTTCAGGCCGCCGGCGATCTTCTTGGTGGTCACGTTGCCCGGGCTCGTCGACCCGCCGGTGTTGCCGAGGATCCAAACCTCGCCGTCCTGGGAGGTGCCGGACTGGTCGCTGCCACCCCAGGTGCTGATGACGAGCCGGCCGTCGGCCAGCCAGTCCATGCCGGTGACCTTCGGCTGGAAACCGCTGGGTCGCAGGTTGGTCAGCGTGTAGCCGGGGTGCACGCCGGTCAGCGGCAGGCCGTCACCGGGGGTGTCGGAGACCCCCTCGCACTCCTTGCGTCCGGGTGCTGTCACCCGGACCACGCCGGCGTCGGTGCTCAGCGCCGAGTTCGGTACGACAACGAAGGTCGAGGAGCCGGGCGTCTTCCACTCCAGGGTGATCTGCTGCCCGCCCCCGCGCTCGAAGTGGTCGATGCGCAGCGCGTGCAGGCCGGCGGTGAGGGTGACGGTGCCCTCCTTCGGCGGGGTCGCGCCGTGCAGCCCGTCGTGGTTGATGACCACGGCGTCGTCGATCGACAGCCTGGACCCGTCGTCACTGCTGAGCCGGAACGTGTAGCTGCCGGCCTGGGTGGTGGTGACGTTGCCGAGCACCTGCGAGACGAAGTTGTCCTCGAAGCCGAAGTCGGCCGCCGAGGTCCAGTTGATCGTGGACATCAGCTTGTCCACGTTCGGGGTCTGGGCGGGCTTGAGGGTGCACAGCTCGGAGAGCGGCACCTGCACGTCGAAGACGCGCAGCGTGACGCCCGGTTCCTGCGCGGGGGCGGCGGTCGCGGGGGCGGCCCAGAGACCGGCGGTGAGGACGAGTGCCAGCGCACCCAGTGCGGGTTTGTGTGGTCGGCGTAGCAGGCGTGTGCCCATCGTTCCTCCAGGAGGCGGTGGAGTGTCCGACGGCCGGCGCGGTGCAGCGGTGAGGATGGCCGTCGGCCCGGGTCCGTAACGTCCTCGACGCCGACGAGTGACGTTGCGGAAACACCGGGTGGATGGATCGGAACATTAAGGTGTTTCGATTGGACTGTCCATGGCTTCGCTTCGATGCATCAAAAGTTACCGATGTCCATGCGAAAGTTCGCCACGGTACGCGAAGAATGCCCGGCTATTGCAGGCGGCCTACCGCCGTCCGCGCCGGGCCGGGCCGCCGGATCGATCGCCGGGCTTGCGGGCCGGGGTAGCGGGCTTGCGGCCTGAGGTGCCGCCCTTGCCTGCCGAGCCGGCCGGCCGACGGCTCGGCGTGGCGGCTCCCGGTGTGGCGGGTCGACGGCGGGCCGCCACCAGCACGATCGCGGAGACCACGACGACGATCAGGGCCGGGACCAGCCAGGCCGGGAAACCGCCGTCCCCCTGCTCCTTCGCGGCGCCGGCCGGCTCGCCCGTCGGTGCGCCGGTAGGGGTGACCGGGCTGCCGGTGGCCCCCGAGGTGGTCGAGCCCTCGCCCTCGGCCTGGGCGAGCAGCGCCGGGTCCGGCCCCGCCGTGGGCACCGACCAACCGGCCGGGGCCGGTGTGCCGGGACCCTGGTAATCGAAGGTCACCTCGCCCCGCACCGCCTCACCGTCGGAGGCCACGGAGAGGTAGCTGGCGGTGTAGCGACCCTTCGCCGGCCAGTGCGCGACGGTGACCAGGGCCGGGAAGCCGGTGTGGTACAGCCGCGGCTCGAACACACCGTTGACCATGAAGTACTCGGTGACCGGCTTGTCCAGACGCTTCGGCTCACCGTAGGACCAGCCACTGTCCACTCGCGACCCGTCCGGCCCGTTGATGGCGAAGTGCGCGTTGGACGCCGGCTTCTCGGTGAAGTACAACGCCAGTTGGGTCAGCGGCTCGCGGACGACGGTGCCCTTCAGCGGGGCGGAGGTCGCCAACTGGCCGTGCGCGGACGCCGGGGCGACCGGCAACAGCAGCGACACCACAAGGGCCGCCGCCAGCGCAGCCACAACCCGACTCAGAACCTCACGCACAGTGACCAGCTTCGATCGCATTCGTTCATCATGGTCATATCCCGGTCACCGAACAAGACGTAGAGTTCTCCTCCCCGACGATCAACCCGACACCCGTCCCCCTCGCGTCGTTCGGAGCCCGCCCGTGTTCGTCAGTACCCCCGCCGTCCGCACCGCCACCACCCTCGTCTCGGTCACCCTCGCCGCCCTGCTCCTCGCCGCGTGCGGGCAGGACGACGACCCCTCCGTGGCCGCCCCGTCGACGGCGCCCACGTCCGCCGCCCCGTCGACCGCCACCCCCACCGCGCCGACGTCGACCGCCAGCGGCACACCCAGCGCGTCCGCCAGCACCGCCGCCGTGGACCGACAGATCACCGTGACGATCGCGAAGAAGCGGGTCGACCCGCCGACCGGGCGGATCACCGTCAGTAAGGGCCAACTGGTCCGGATCACCGTCACCTCGGACGTGGCCGACGAGTTGCACGTACACGGCTACGACCTGGGCGCCCGGCTACCGGCCGGAACACCAGGTTCGGTGGAGTTCCGGGCCGACAAGACCGGGTTGTTCGAGGTGGAGACGCACGAGTCCGAGTTGGTGCTCTTCCAACTCGTCGTCCGCTGAGCGGCATGACTGCCGCTCCCACGCTGCTGGCGCACGGCGTCGGTGGCCGCCAGGACCTGCCGATCACGCTGCCGCAGCTCGTCGTCGCCGCCGCGCTGACCCTCGTCGTCACCTTCGTCGCGCTGGGCCTGCTCTGGCGCGAACCCCGACTCGACCGGGACGCCACCGGCGGTCGACCGGTGCCGCGCGGGCTCGCCCGACTCGTCGACGCGCCCGCGTTCCGGTGGGCGTTGCGCGGGCTCGGCCTGATCGCCGCCGCCTGGTTCTGCCTCGGCCTGCTCGGCGGGCCGGACACCGCTGACAACCCCACCGCCGGCGCGCTCTATGTGCTGCTCTGGGTCGGGCTCGCCCCGCTGTCGCTGCTGCTCGGCCCGGTCTGGCGAGCGGTCAACCCGCTGCGTACGGTGCACCTGCTCGCGGCGCTGGCCGCGCGGCGCGACCCGCACCGAGGGCTCCGCGAGCTGCCGGCCGGCGTCGGGTGGTGGCCGGCCGCCGCCACCCTGTTCGGGTTCGTCTGGCTGGAACTTGTCGCCCCCGACCGGGCCACCCTGCCGGTCATCACCGCCTGGCTGGCCGGGTACACCGTCGTCCTGCTGGCCGGGGCTGTGGTGTTCGGGGCCGGCTGGTTCGACCACGCCGACCCGTTCGAGGCGTACAGCGCCCTGATCGGTCAGCTCGCCCCGCTCGGCCGGGCTGCGGACGGCGTCCTGGTGTGGCGCAACCCGCTCGACGGGATCGCCGGCCTGCGGCCCCGCCCCGGGCTGGTCGCCGTGGTGGTCGTGCTGCTCGGCTCGACCATGTACGACAGTCTCTCCAACGCGCCGGGCTGGTTGCGCTTCAGCCAGGAGAACGGCCTGCACCCGGCGGTCACCGGCAGCGCCGGTCTGAGCGTCGTGATCGCCGCCGTCGCGGTGGCGTACCTCGCCGCCACCGGCGCCGCGGCGCGCATCGGTCGCGCCGACGCGACCGACGCCCGCGGCGTACCGGGCGAGATCGCCCACTCCATCGTGCCGATCGCCGTGGGGTACGTGGTGGCGCACTACTACTCGCTGCTGATCCTGGAGGGCCAGCGCACCATCGCGTTACTTTCCGACCCGCTGGGCACCGGCGCCAACTGGCTCGGCACCGCCGACTGGGAGCCGCAGACCGCGCTGATCACACCCTCCGGAGTGGCGACCCTCCAGGTCACCGTCATCATCCTCGGGCACCTGCTCGGTACGCTGCTCGCCCACGACCGCGCCCTGTACCTGTTCCCCCGGGCTCGGGCGGTGGCCGGCCAACTACCCCTGCTGGCCCTGATGGTCGCGTACACGGTCGCCGGTCTGCTGCTGCTCTACGCGGGGTAGCCCCGCCGGGTTCGGAGCCGTGCGTCATCATGACCCGTGGACTCCGAGCTTCAGCGCTACCTCGACGACCTCGTCAGCACCGCCCGGGACGTGCTCGGCGCCGACCTGGTCGGCGCGTACGCGGCCGGATCGGTGGGGCTCGGGGCGTACCAGCCCGGCCGCAGCGACGTGGACGTCGCGCTGCTCAGTGCCGGCCCGCTCACCGAAGCCACCAAACGGGCGGTTGTCGCCCGACTGCGGCACGAGACGCTGCAGTGCCCGGCGCGCGGCCTGGAACTCGTCGTCTACGACCGGGCGGTGGCCGCCGCCGGCACCCCGGAGCCCGGCTTCGAGGTCGAACTGAACACCGGGGCCACCATGCCGTTCCGGTGCACCCTCGACCCTGCCGACCGCCCGGCCGCGGACGGCCGATTCTGGTACGGCCTCGACCGCAGCATCCTGCACCAGAGTGGACTCCCACTGCTCGGGCCGCCAGCGGGGGAGGCCTTCACCGACCTCGCCCCCGCCGACCTGCGCCGGCTGCTCATCGAGGCGCTGTCCTGGTGGCTGGCCCTGCCCACACCGCCGGCCGAGCAGCCCGCGCCCGGCGCCGAGGACGCCGTACTCGGCGCCTGCCGGTCGCTGGTGCGCCACCGCGACGGCGTCTGGCTCGCGAAAGTGCCCGCCGGCCAGCGGCTGATCGACACCGGCGACCCGGCCGAGGTGATCCGCCAGGCGATCACCGCGCGGCACGGCGGGCCACCGCCCACCGGGGCGCAGGCCCGCGCCTTCCAACAATGGGTACGCGACGAGATCGCCGGCTGATCGCTGCGGCGCTCAACGGACCGGGGTGGGCTCCAGTGAGGCGAACAGCAGGTTGAGACCCTCGGTCATGGTCGGGTGGGTGATGATCGCGTCCCGCAGTGCGGTCCACGGCATTCCGGCGAGCATGGCCAACTGCACCGAGGTGATCACCTCACCGGCCTCAGCGCCGAGCAACGCCGCGCCGAGGATCCGGTCGGTGCCGGCGTCGACGACCGCCTTCCACATGCCCTGGGTCTGGCGCAGGGTGCGTGCCCGGGGGATGGCGGCGACCGGCAGGTGGGCGACCTGAACGTCGTACCCGGCGCGGCGCGCCTCGGTTTCGGTGAGCCCGACCCGCGCCAGCTCCGGGGTGGTGAAGACGGTGTACGGGATCAGCCGCTCGGCGGTGCTGCGCTGACCCCCGGCGAGGTTCGCGCGGATGATTCGGTAGTCGTCCAACGAGACGTGGGTGAACTGCGGGCTGCCGGCGACGTCCCCGGCCGCCCAGGTGCGTTCGGCACTGGTGCGCAGGTGCTCGTCGACCTCCACGAAGCCCCGCTCGCTGAGCCGTATGCCGGCCACGTCCAGGTCGAGCCCGTCGGTGACTGGTTCCCGGCCGGCTGCCACCAGCACGTCGTCCCCGATCACCACGCTGCCGTCGTCGAGGTTCACCCGGAGCGAGCCGTCGGCCTCCCGGTCGACCCGGGCGACCGCGACACCCACCCGAACGTCGATGCCGTCGTCGAGGAAGACGCGCATCACCGCGTCGCTGACGTCCGGATCCTCCCGGGTGAGCAGCCGTGGGCCACCCTCGACGAGCGTCACCGCGCTGCCGAACGACGCGAACATCTGCGCGAACTCCACCCCGACCGTGCCGCCGCCGAGCACCACCAGCCGGGCCGGCAGCCGGTCCAGGCGCAGCAACTCGTCACTGGTCAACACCGCTGCCTCGGCCATCCCGGGCACCGACGGCAGATGGGGCCGGGTGCCCGTGTTGATCACCACGTCGCTGCCGCGCAACAGCCGCTCGCCACCGTCGGCGAGTGCCACCCGTACGGTCCGCGGGGCCACGAATCGGGCCTCGCCGATCACCAGGTGCAGGCCGGAGTCGAGGAACTGCTGCCGGTTCGCGGCGACCATTCCCTCGACCACGTCCTGCTTGTGCGCGCGTAACAGGTCGATGTCGACCCGGCCACCCTCCACCGCCAGGCCGAGCGCCGACGCGTCCCGCAGCAGGCGGGCAGCCCGCGCGCTGGTCACCAGCGCCTTCGTCGGGATGCACGCGACGTTGATGCAGCTGCCGCCGATCATGCCGCGTTCCACCATGGCGACCCGCTGGCCGGACCGGGCGACGTCCATGCTCAACGTCTTGCCCGCTTTGCCGCCACCGACGACGACCAGGTCGAACTCCTCCGGTTGGTCGGTCACCGGGGCTCCTCTCGTGACCGGCCAGGCCGGCGGCCACCGCCGGTGCGCGGCGGCCAACCCAGCCTGCCAGCTCGAACGGGAACAGCGACCAGGTTCCGCCCAGAATCCCCCCGTGCCCGCCCCGCCCCCACTCCCGCCCCGTCGATCTTGCACTTACTGTCCCGACGTAGCTGGCATTCCGCGCGATTCGGCAACCGTAAGTGCAAGATCGACGCGGGTGGAGGCGTTCCCTGCGGCCCCGTGCGGGATCATTGGTGGATGTCTGTGCTGCCGCTGCGGGTCCGTGCACGGGTTCGCCACGAGTCGGATCGCACCTACGTGGTGCTGGTCGATGGACCTGACGGGGAGGTGCTGGTCGGCGCCACCGGCATTCTGCGAGAAGTGCGCACCGTGGCACGCGAGGGTGCCGCTCGGCTGTTCGGGGTGACGACGGAGCGGGTCGACGGGGACCACCTGGACCTGGTGATCCCGCAGCCGCCGTACGGGCGCGACGGGCAGTGGGTGCGCATCACCTCGGCAGGCGAGGCCGCCACGCCGGACGACTCGGTCGACGTGGGCATGGCCGGGCAGGCGCACTGGTTCGGCCACGAGGGCGCCTGGTTCGTCACGGTGGCCGGCTCCGGCACCGCCATCTATCCCAGCGAATACCTCGACTTCGCCCCCACCGTCACCGACGAGGAGATCGCCGAGCTGCGGAGGTACCTCGCTCGGTCCGCCCCGTCTCCCTCGTGAGTGGCTGATCGGCCGGGCGCTCGCCCCGGGCCCGCGCGCATTCGCTCGGGCCAGGGGACGAGCGCCACCGAGATCAGTGTCGGGCGGCGCCGTTCTCACTCGGCTGCCCGAAAGCCAGGAACGGTACGGGCGTCGGCGCGTCGGTGCCGATGTGCCGAGGGAAGGTCGGCTCGGCGTCGTCGGCGCCCACCTCCCGCGCTGCCGAACGGTCGGGTGCCGTCGACTCGTCCGCCACCGCCGGTGCGCCACCGTGCTCACCGTTCGCCTGACCGGCCAGAGCCCGGTCGCCGTTGGCTTGCTCGGTCGAGGCCCGGTCGCCTGTGGCCTGCGCTGCCGGGGTGAGGTCGGCGTAACCGTTGTGAAGCGGGCTCCGGTCGGCAGGTGCCGGGTCGAGCGGGGCACTGTCGGAAGCGGCACGGTCGGCGTCCGCGTCGTCCACTGTGGGCCGCTCCACGGGGTACCGGTCGACGCCGGCGCGGTCGACGGAGAGCCGCTCGACACCCAGCCGCTCGGCGGGTCGGTCGGCGCTGGACCGGGAGCCCACCATCGGGTACTCGGCCGTCTCCGTGCCGCCGGCTGCCGCCGCCATGACCGCGGCGGAGGCGAGGTCGGCCACCCGCTTCGCCTCCCGCTGTACGCGGGCGCGGACATCCTTGGCGTGCCGCTCGGCGGAGTCCCCGGCGCGGCGGGCCTCGTCCAGTCGGGCGTTTTCGGCGGTCAGGTCCCGGCGGACCTCGTTGAGCCGCTGCTGCATCCGGGACAGCTCGTCCTCCAGTGCCTCGCCCTCCTGGCGGATCTCGGCAAGCTGCTGGCGGCCGGTGTCCAGCTCGGTGTGCAGCTCCGCGGCCTCCTGCCGGCGCTCCTCAAGCTCCTTCTGCAGGGCGGCGAGCTGCTGCTGGTGGCTGGCGGCCTGCTCCTCGGCGCGGTTGCGCAGCTCGGTCACGTGCTGCTGTGCCTCGGCCAGCAGCGCGGCGATCTGCTGCTCGGTCGCGCTGCGCTGCTCGGCCAACTCCTGCTCGGAGGCGGCCTGCTGTTCGGCGATGTCCTGCTCCGCGGAGGTACGCCGTTCGTTGACCTCCCGCTCCACGCCGGCCTGCCACTGGGCCATCTCCTGCTGGTGCTTGGAGCGCGCCGACTGGAGTTCCTGCTGGATCTGGGTACGGGCCGACTTCATCAGCGCGTCGGCGGCGACGCGGGTCTGGTTGAGTTGCTGCGCGCTCTGCTCGGTGATCCGTTTGGCCTCGTGCTGGGCGCGCTCGTGCGCGGCCTCACCGTCGGCCCGCAACTGCTCGGCGTGCTCGCGGATCGCTGTCAACTCGGCCTCGGCGTGGGTGCGCCGCTCCTCGTGCGCCTGCTCCTGCTCGGCCCGCCGGGCGGCCAGCTCCTCGGCCAGGTCCTGACGTGCCTGCGCGGCCCGCTCACGGGTGTCGGCGAGGATCCGCTCGGACTCGCTGCGTAGCTCGTTGGCCCGGTCGGCGGCCGATTCGGTGATGATGCCGGCCTGCTTCTCGGCGAGCGCCATGATTTCGCCGACCATCGGGCCCAGATCGTGGAACGAAGCGCGGTCCACCTGCACGGGTTGCTCCTGAAGCTCGGCCAGCTCGGCACGCAGCCGCTGCACCTCGGCGGTCAGTTCACGGACGCGGACGGCGGAGCGCCCATGCTCCCCGCTCAGCATCGCGATCTGACCGTCGAGCTGCTCCAGGTGCCGGTCCACCTGGCGTTTGTCGTATCCGCGCAGGGCGAGCTCGAAGCTCGGCCGGGAGGCCGCATCGTCGCGTGCTGCGTGCGGCTCAGCGCCGATGGCCATGCACCATCCTCCGTACGATTGGGGCGTCAGGGTCGGCGGTCGCCTGCCCCACGGGTCGTCAGTGTGGCGCTACGCTACCGCCGCGCGGACCACATGCGAAGTCCTGCCCCACCACCTCTCACGTTGCCGCCCCGCGTTCCCCCGTTCCCACGCCGATCATGGACTCGTGGTGCCGGAACTGTGGTGCTCCACCACCTTTGTCATGCAGCACAGGTCCATGATCGACGCAGGTCACCGTGGCGACCGCCCGCCGACGTGTCGCGCGGGGTCAGCGTCGGCGGGCGACGAGCACCGCGTCGTGCAGCGTGATCTCCTCGCCGTTCGGCCCGCTGGCGGCGCGGGAGCGTTCCTCCGCCGCCAGCACCTCCCAGTGGGCCGGTTCCAGGTCGGCGGCCACGTCCTGCGCGGTGTACATCATGTCCGGCATGTGCATCCGGTGCGCGGCTCCCCACAGATCCGCCGGGTGGTGCCCGACGATCAGCAGTACGCCGCCCGGTGCCACCGCCGTGGCCAGCCGGCCGAACAACTCCCGACGCTGCGCCGGGGGCAGGTGCATGAACTGCGCGGACACCAGGTCGTACGCCTGCTCGGTGGGCGGCTTGTCCCGCAGGTCGGCGTGGGTGAACTCGATCCGGTCGCCAACCCCCGCGGTCTCGGCGTGCGTGGCGGCCCGGCTCAGCGCCGTGGCGGAGATGTCCACCGCTGTCACCTGCCAGCCGCGCTCGGCCAGCCACACCGCGTCGGCGCCCTCGCCGCTGCCCACGTCCAGTGCCCGCCCCGGGGCCAGGTCGGCGACCTCGGCGACGAGTTGCGGGTTCGGCTGGCCACTCCAGACCGAGGGCCGGGACTGGTAGCGCTCCTCCCACGCCGGTTCCTCGAACGTCGTGGCCACCAACTGCCGGTACGCGGCCACCGCGTCGCGGGTCTCCTCGGCGATGAGATCGGCGTTGATGGCCGCTGCGGCGTTCAGCCCGGCCCCGGCTGACGTGATCACCTGACCACGCAGGTCGGCCACGTTGCCCGCCACCCAGACACCGGGGACCGTCGTCGCGCCGGTGGCGTCGCTCGGGATCTGGGCGCCGATGACGTGCTCACCCATCGTCACCTCCTCCGGGGCCAGACCCAGCCCCACCAGCATGTCGGAGCGGGGAGTCAGCCGGGTCGCCACCAGTATCGCGTCGAGCGCCACCACCCGGCCGTCGGCGAGTCGTACACCGGTCAGCACGTCGTCGGTCACCTCGACCGCGGCGACCGGGCCGGGCACGACAGCGATGCTCCGGGCGGCGAGCCGCTCGGCGGTCTCGGCGTCCGGAGCCGGGGCGCCGTGCAGCAGGAGCAGCACGCTGGGGCTCCACTGTCGCCACATCTCGGCCTGGTGCACGCCCAGCGGCCCGGTGGCCAGGATGCCGATGCGCCGGTCCCGAACCTCCCACCCGTGGCAGTACGGGCAGTGCAGCACGTCGCGACCCCACCGCTGCGCCAGGCCGGGCACGTCGGGCAGCTCGTCGGTCAGACCGGTGGTCACCAGCAGCCGGCGGGCCCGCACCGACGCCCCGCCGTCGAGGCTCAGCCGGAACCCGTCGTCGTCCCGGGTCGCGGCCTCCACCCGCCCGTTGCGGAACTGCCCGCCGTACCCGGTCACCTCGGCCCGCCCGATCGCGAGCAACTCGCCCGGCGGTGTGCCCTCCCGGCCCAGGTAGTTGTGGATCCGGTCGGCCGGCGCGTTGCGCGGCTCACCGGAGTCGATCACCAGCACCGAGCGTCGGGCCCGGCTCAGCGCCAGGGCCCCGCTGAGCCCCGCCGCGCCGCCGCCCACCACCACCACGTCGTATGTCTCGTCCACCGGTATCTCCCTCGTCCTCTGTCGGCTGCGCCCACCATCCGTCGCCGCCGGCAAGGTGGCAACTATCCTTGCCGTTATGGCAAACGAGGACAGCGCCGCTCTGGCGGCCGTCGGCCCCCGGCTGCGTGCCCTGCGTCACCAACGCGGAACGACGCTGACCCAGCTCGCCGACCTGACCGGCATCTCCGTGAGCACCCTGTCCCGGCTGGAATCCGGCAGCCGCCGGCCCACCCTGGAGCTGCTGCTCCCGCTGGCGAGGGCCTACCAGATAGCGCTCGACGAACTCGTCGACGCCCCCGCCACCGGCGACCCCCGGGTACGCCCCAAACCGATAGTCATCCACGGCGTGACGTACCTGCCGCTGACCCGCCGACCGGGTGGTGTCCAGGCGTTCAAGCAGATCTTCCCGCCGGACCCGTCCGCCGGGGGTCGAATCCCACAGGCCCACGAGGGGTACGAGTGGCTGTACGTCCTTTCCGGCCGGCTGCGCCTGCTGCTCGGCGACCGCGATCTGACGCTGACCCCGGGGGAGGTGGCCGAGTTCGACACCCGTATTCCGCACCTCTTCTTCAACCCCGGCCCCGGCACCGCCGAAGCTCTCAGCCTCTTCGGGCCGCAGGGGGAGCGACTGCACGTCCGCGCCCGCCCCGCGGCCACCACGCGCGATCAGTGAAGTCGGGGCATCCAGGCCGCCGGGACACCCCGACTTAAGCAACCTCGTGTCGAGGTGTTGGTGATTGGCGGTCTGGCCTCTGTCAGATCGGCGTTCGCGACCTGTTCGTACCCTCCGGGCATGACCACGCGGCGGGCGAGCGGACTGAGTACGGTGCAGGGCCACTACTGGCACGCCGTCCTGCTCGGAAATCGTTCGCTCGCGCGTCGCCTGCAACCCAGGGCGTTCCTCGACCGGAGAGCCTTGGGGGGTGTGTTGCTGGGAATGTTCCGGGTCGTGCTCCGCTGGCTCGACCCAGACCCCCACAACCCTGCCGAGATTCGCCAGTTCGCCGAGCGGGTGACCAGGTACACCTACGCGACGTACGGCGTGCCTGCGGACGAGGTGTCGCGGTGCATTCTCCGGGAGATGGGGGAGGCACCGGACGACGACGTCAAACCCGCGCATCCGGGCATCGCGGAGTTGACGGTGGTCATGACCGGCGTGCGTGATCTTGAACTCAAGCCCGGCCACATCGACCGCCTGATCAGCGGCGGCGAGGAATTCGCAAGACAGTGGGGAATCGCTCTCGCCGCCTATCGCCCCGGACCCGTCATGCGGTGGCGCTTCGAGATGGCAGAGGGCCGCTGGTACGGGTTCGCGGCCCGCAGACGTTGGAGCGCGGAGCGTATGGGTGCCTTCTCCGACTGGCTGCGGGACGACCGCGCCGTGTGAGGCACCGTGGAGCCGTCGGTGCGAGGATGGCGCGATGACCGATGCGGCACACCGCCACCGGAACGACCGGATCGAGCACCGCGACATCGTCGTGAACGAGGTCCCGGGCTTCCGCCCGCTGACACTGGATCTCGTCGTGCCGGTGGCGGCGTCCCGACCGGTCCCGGTCCTGGTGTGGATCCACGGCGGCGCGTGGCTGTTCGGCTCGCCCAAACACCCGGCGGACTGGCTCATGGAGGCGGATCCCTTCACCGCCGCCATCCACGCCGGATTCGCTGTCGCCTCCGCGCAGTACCGGCTCAGTGGCGAGGCACCCTTCCCCGCCCAGCTCGACGACGTGTCGGCGGCGGTGCGCTGGCTGCGCCGCCACGGCGACACGGTGGGCGTGGACCGCGAGCGGATCGGCGTGTGGGGCGAATCGGCCGGAGGACACCTGGCCTCGATGGTCGCGCTGACCGGAAACGATCAGGACGACAGTGGCGTCCAGGCGGCGGTCTGCTGGTACGCGCCATCGAACCTGCTGACCATGCAGTCGCAGGCGCATCCGTCCGGGACGATCGACCACGATGCGGCGGACTCACCCGAGTCCCTGCTCATCGGCGCCCCGTTGACCGACAACCCGGAAGCGGCCCGGGCAGCCAGTCCGATCGCGTACGTCACCGACCAGGCCCCACCCATGCTGCTGATTCACGGCGATCAGGACCTGGTCGTACCGGTGGGGCAGAGCGAAGAGCTTGCCGCAGCGCTGACTGCGGCGGGAGCCGAGGTCGAGTTGTCGGTGGTGCGGGGAGCGGACCACTGCTTCGTGGGAGTGCCGCTGGAGCCGCTGGTCAGCGACAGCCTCGCGTTCTTCACCCGAGTCCTGACCGCTCAATAGCCTCCACAAGCGCCGACCGGCGGACCGCGTGTATCCCGTTGACCGAGCCGCAGGAAAGTCCTGGCGGCACCGGCAGACCGCGCAGCACTTGCGGTGCTTCGGTTGCCGGCACTCGTCCTCTTCCTGGTCGCAGCACTCGCAGGTCTTCGCGACCTGTTGAGCCAGGTCCGAACGTCTCGTACTGACAGTCGTCCGTCGAGCCGCGACCTCGGCGAGCCACTACGCCAGATAGCTCGCCACTGTGGCGACGTTGGTGGCGACCGGGTCTGCCTTGCGCTGGTGGGCCACGCTGAGGCAACCCGGGCAGCGGCCAATTGGAGTGGATCATGACGATGTTTTGGCTCTGGACCGCAGTAGGCGGCCTAGCGCTGCTGCTTGTCGTCACGTTAGCCGTTGTCGTTGTGCGGCGCCGCCGGGTGGCCGACACATCGTTGACGCACGACGCCGTCCTGAGGAACGCACAGCGAGCGATGGTCGAGATGCAAAATCACCGTCGGCGTTCCGACAAGGGCACGATCCGGGGCAAGGGCGGCGGTGGTGACCCGAAGACGATGTATGACACGGCATATGGCTCGGACACCTCCGCCGGAGCCTGATCGGATCAATGCTGACCACGATCCGGCGAGTTGTTCTGCCGTCATCAGCGCGCCTGGGGTGCCGCAGTTCAGTTGGCGGAGGACCGTCGCACGTCAGTCGACGGAGGACACTGACCCAGGTAGTACTGTCGGTTTCAGGACCTGCGTGACAGATGAGTCTCGGGACGTGGGTGACACGTCCGGCTAGATGATCTAGTTCTGTTTGCTTGGCCTGGATTGGGTTGCCGCCACTGGGTTACCTGCGATTGTGTAGCCAGTCTTGGTACCAGTCGGGAAAGTCAGCCTCGGGGGTGAGGCCGCCGTCGGCGGCTCGGTCGTCGAACCAGACCTGGCCTCGGGTTGGCCCCGTGATGATCAGGCGGTGGAAGGCGCCGCAGCCGAATTCGGCGATGACCAGCGAGCCAGCGGTCCATCGCTCGTCGAAGTACTCGTCTTCGGTCATCATGTCGCCTGGGCCGGGGACGCCCGGTTCTGGCACGTGGTAGGCGGGATTCCATGCCTGCGTGTGCGGGAAGGGGGTGGCTAGGTAACCGGGCCGGAGACGTTCCTCTCGGTCCTGGTCGCTCAGACCCTCGCCGTCAAGGGGGAATAGCCCGCAGTAAGGGCCCGCGCCGCCGTCGCCGACCTCCCGCAGGAAGCTGCGGTAGGTGTCTGGCAACGTGATGTGGTGGTGGCCCTCGAATGCGGCCAGGTCGGCTTCGCGGAGAGTGGGGCCGAATCGGTATCGATGGCGCCGCGCCCCGAAGCGTTGGAGTTCGCGGTCTTCAGCTCGCATAGCTGCGAGCCGGGCTCGGATGTCCTCGACGTCCCACATGTTCCTCATCCTGGTTCGGTGCTGTCAGCCTACGGTTGCTTCTGCCGGTGGCGTTGATGGCCTCTTTGAACGTGGTGGCTCCGGTTTCCGGGCTTTGGAACGAGCGATCGACTTGGTAGTCGTGCGAGGCACCTCGGCCACGACCTGGTCACCGTCGAGGATGCGGAAAGTCCTGTCGGCGGCTTCGGACCATGAACGTTCGACCGGCGTGGGCGTTGCCGACGTGGATCATTTGACCAGCGATGACGAGGGCTCCTCGGCAGCTGACGCGGCGTTCGACCCGCACGGGTTCGGGGCTGGGGGTGGGTGGCGGTCCGGCGGGGCGGGCGTCGCGTGCTGGCGGCCTCGGCTGCGATGAGGGGGTTGGGCAGGCTGCGCAGCAAGACACCACCGGCGGTGATCTGCAGGAGGCCGCGGTCGAGTAGGACGGTGACGCGCCTGCCGGCGAAGTGGTAGCCGACGGGTTGTTGCCGTCCGGCGAGGCTGATCAGGCCGGTGGCGTTGACGAGGCGTTCGACCTCGATGGGGGCGCCGGCCTGAACGGCGCCGGTGGTGATCGGTGGTGGCCCAGCTGGTTGGGCGTCCTCGGCGAGCAGCTGCCGCAGGTGGGTAGGGGTGAGCCGGGACGGGACGGTCTTGAGCCGGACACCGTCGATGAGTAGGTGAACGACGGTGGCGTCGGCCCACAGGGTGACCGGGAGCCCGGCTCGGATGGGGCTGAGCCAGAACTGTTGTCCGCAGACGGCTACGGGGACGACGAGGGTGCGGAGGACGATCGCTGAACGTTCTGCGCCTGCGACCAAACGCAAGCACCCGGCGGATGGCAGGAAGCGCGGTTGCGGTATTGGCCGTCGTGGTGGGGCGCGTCGGTGCGGTGGCGGGAGTACCGTCGATTGTGGTGGTCTGCCGGGTAGTGGCTGGTGGTCCGCTGCCCGGACCGCTACCTGGGAGACGATGATGAGCGATCCTGCGGCCTTTGGTGCGCGCCTGCGGATGCATCGCGAGCGTGCAGGGAAGACTCGACCCGTTCTCGGCGGGCTGGTCGGGCGTAGCGCGGAGTGGGTCAAGGCGTTGGAAAATGGCCGGCTACTGCCGCCACGCCTGCCCATGCTGCTGCGGCTGGCTGAGGTGCTCGACATCTCGGATCTAGCGGATCTGACCGGTGATCAGTCGTTGCCGGTGGCGTCGGTGACCAGGGCGGGGCACTCCGAGGTCGGCGAGGTCGCTGCGGTGATGCAGCGGGCTTCAGTGCCGGTGGGCGCGGTGACGCCGGTTGTCGTGTTGCGTGACCTGGTGAATCAGGCGTGGGCCTTGTGGCATCGGTCGACGACCGAGCGTACGGCGGTGGCGGTGGTGCTTCCGAGGTTGCTGACGGATGCGCAGCGGAGTGCCCGGATGCTTGACGGCGCGGACCGTCGGCTGGCGTTGGTGGAGTTGGCGCGGGTGTATCACCTGGTGCAGTTGTACCTTGCGCACCAGCCTTTGCCGGAGTTGGTGTGGCTTGCTGCCGACCGGGCGATGTCGGCGGCCCAGGACGCGGACGACCCGGCGGCATTGGCGGTGGCGGCCTGGTACTACGCGCACGTCTATCGGGGTGCGAATCAGGTGGATGCCGCCGAGCAGGTACTGGTCGAGGCTGCGGGTCTGGTTGACCCGGCGACGGGTGGCGAGCAGTTGGCGCGATGGGGTCAGGTGCAGCTCGGTATCGCGTTGGGCCACAGCAAGGCTGGCCGGGCCGGTCGGGCGTGGCGGGCTTGGGACGCCGCCGAATCAGCCGCGCGCCGGCTCGGTGACGGGTACGTCCATCCGTGGCTGATGTTCGGATCGGCGGCGTGTGCGGCGTACGCGGTCACCATCGAGACGGACCTGTGCCGCACGGGTGATGCGGTGCGGCGGGCCGACACCACCGACTATCGCGCGTTGCCCTCGCAGACCCGCCGGGCTGCCGCGCTGATCGATGCCGCTCGGGCGCACATGCTGGACCGTGGGGAGGTCGCGGCGGTGCACCTGCTCGGCCGGGCACTGCGGGAGAGCGTCGATACGGTGCGACACAACCCGTACGCCCGCACTGTTGCTCTGGAACTGTCGAACCGGCCGGGCACGGTCGGTGAGGACGCCCGAGAGTTGGCCCTCGCCATCGGCATGATCGGGTAACCCTCCCTGAGGTACAAAGTCTCCCTGCCGCGGCCGGTGACCACTCGTAGCGTTCCCGTCACTGGCGGCGGCGAGCCTGTGCCTGCTTGACAGCCGATTTAGGCGGACAGAGTTTCGTCGCCGCTCCCTGTTGCTTGATCGAGGGGGCGAGTCTGTGGCGATCTGGTCTGAGCTATGCGCATTGATGCGGTGGCTGTCTCGGCGGCCTCAGCCGCCGCCATCGCCCGGGATCGGGCAGCGGTACCAGGACGTTGAGCAGGCGGCGGCACAGCAGCGTCTACTGGACCACGCGAGGCAACTGCGGCGGTGCCAGGGCCATCACGAATCGGCGGACCAGCTCAGAGCACGCCGATCGGAGAGCTTCCGGTGACCCGACGGAAGGCTAGTTCGCCTGGCCGGTCAACGGTGAGCGACCGGCGCGTGTCGTATGACGAGTACATCTCGGCCACCGCGTTGACCTTCGCACGGCGGCATCGGCCGGTCTGGTCCGCGCAGCTCCAGCGGCGGATCTGTCGTTGTGGGGTCGACTTGCCCTGCCGTGCCCGGCACCGGATTCCGATCAATCGCTGGCACTGGCCGCAGGCAGGTGAGCAGTGAGCGGTGCATTGGAGCGGGTGATCCTCGCCGTGCACGTTCTAGGGTTAAACGGCTGGTGTGTCCGTTGCCTGGTGTGGTGGGCGAGGTTGGCTCCGTACCCGTGTTGGCAGGCGGAGCGGGTGGGCAGTCGGCAGGGCCGCCCGTGCGACGTCCGGTTTCTGGACGGTGTGCGATGACCAGCCACGGCCCCGTTATGCCGATCTGGAGCTGCGGCGGCTGTGACCTCCCGTGGCCGTGTCCAACGCGGCGGCGTGAACTGCGCGCGGAGTACGCGGACGCGCCGGTGTCGCTGGCCCTCTACCTCGGTGCCTACCTCATTCAAGCCACCGAGGACATGCCCTGGGCACCCGCCGGCACTCTGCACCGCCGCTTCATCGGCTGGACCAGACAGCCGCCCGAAGTACAGCAGCGAAGTACAGCAGCCGTGCCCGTTGAACCCGACCGGCAGGATCGCCACCAAGCCGTAGACCTCGGATGACACCCGAGCCAGCTCGCCGACAGTTCACACCCAAGAGGTCACTGGCCGTCGTCCGACCCAACACCGTCGCGTCAACGATCGGATTGCTGGGCGCAAGGGCACGCTGAAGGCAGGTCCGTCGTTCCAGAAACGCCCCGCCAGCGCCGATCTTGCATTTATTGTCGCCAATATTTACGGAATGATCTGTTATGTCGCGACAGTAATCGCAAGATCGCGGAAGAGGGGCAGCCTGCCCACGTCGATCATGGAAAGACGGCGCCCGGTTTGGCCCGATCGGGCACTTTGCCACCCACCACAACTTCATGATCGACGGGACGGCGCGGGGTGGACCACCAGCCACTCCGTCTAACGCAATGGTCTTGTCGTCCAGGCAGTCACCGCCATCGACGCTGTTCACGTGAAGGTGCCGGGCCGACTCGTTGCTCTGACGCTGAAGCGTATCGCCGGCAGTGTCGTGGTCATGGGGTGACGTGCCGCGAGGGCCGGACCGGTTCCCCTCCGGTCCGACCCTCGCGATCAGGTCCGCGTCAGGCGCGGATCCTTCGCTGCCGGACGACCAGCAGCAGTGCCGCTCCGAGGAGCACCGCCAGTACGCCGGCGCCCATCCAGAGTCCGGCCGGGAATGACGTGCCGGTCACCGGGAGCTTGCCCTTCACCGGGATGGTGATGGTGGACTCGGGTGAGACCGGCGATGGGCCGTCCGGCGGTGTGCCGGTCGCCGTCGCGGTGTTGCGCAGCGACCCGTTGTGGTAGTCGGCCTTGCTGACCGTGTACGTCGCCGCGCAGGTCACGGCGGCGCCGGCCGCGAGGGTCACGGCGCCGTTCGGGGTCCGTTCCGGACCGCAGGTGATCGGGCCGAGGTTGGCCGCCGAGGCCGGCGCGGTCAGGGCGTCGGTGATCGTCACGTCGGTGAGCGACACCTGGCCGGTGTTGGTGACCACGAACTGGAACGGCACCTGCTGCCCCGGTCGGTAGATCTTGTCGGTGCTGCTCGACTTCACCACAGTGATCGCCGCGCCCCTGGTGGCCGTCACCTCGGCCGTGGCCGGCGTGGAGCGTACCGGTGCGGGTGGGGTCTGGCCGGGGATGGTCGGCGGCGTGCCGGCGGCGACGGCCGTGTTGGTGATCCGACCGGTTTTGATGTCCGCAGCGGTGACCGCGTAGGTCGACGTGCAGGTGGTGCTCTCCCCGGCGGCCAGGGTGACCGCGCCGCAGGTGAGCGCCCCGGGCGTCCCGGTGCCGGAGAAGTCGGTCTCGTCGACGGTCACCGCACTGAGCGACGTGGTGCCGGTGTTGCTCACCACGAACCGGTACGTGACCACGTCCCCGGCCGCGGACACCACAGTGGGCGTCACCGACTTGGTGATGGCGATCGCCGGGTGCGGGATCGGGATGTCCACCGGTGACGGCGGGGAGACCGGCGGCGGCCCGAACGGCGGCGTACCGGTGGCCGTGGCAGCGTTGCGCAGCGACGACCCGGTGAAGTCCTCAGCGGTCACGGTGTAGGTCGTCCGGCACTGGATGGAGGCGCCTGGCGACAACGTCACCGCCCCGTTGGGGATGTTCTGCGGACCGCAGGTGATCGGCCCGAGCACGCCGCGCTCGGACGGCGGCAGCACTGTGTCGTTGACTGTCACGTCGGTGAGAGTGAAGCCGCCCGTGTTGACGACCAGGAAGGTGTACGGCACCTGTTGACCCGGTGCGGCGATCACCACTGTGGTCGTCGCCTTGATGACCTCGATGTGGGCGACGAGGCCGGACTGCGGGATGGTCACCGTCGACGGCGGCGAGTCGACAGGCGTACCCCCGCCGGGCGGTGTGCCGTGCGCGGTGGCGACGTTCGTGACGCCGTCGTTGTCGAGGTCGGCCTGGGTGACCGTGTAGGTGGCGGTGCACAGGGTCTGCGCGCCGGGGGCGAGAGTCGGCGGCGTTGATCGGGCTGTTGCCGGC
>NZ_JBEXYP010000038.1:0-33391 GCF_040630995.1 Micromonospora sp. NPDC005710
GCTAGGGACGCCTGCCACACCATGAAAACCGTCACGCCATGCGCCCGCGCGACCTTTACCATTCGCGCATGCAGATCCGCTGACACCTCCACCGGCGCCTGAAAACCGCGGTGGCTCGCCACCTGCGGACGCGACCGATCAAGCGGCAAACTCAGCTCCTGGGGAACCCCCGCCAACACACCCCGCCAGTAACCAAGTTGGCGGGACAGCCTGCTGTCCGGGTCCGACTCGTCACCCAACAGACGCCGCTGCCACAGCGTGAAATCCGCGTACTGCACCGGCAGAGGCGACCACCCCGGGGCGTCACCAGCACACCGCGCGGCGTAGGCCACCGACACGTCGCGGGCCAACGGGCCCATCGACCACCCATCACCGGCGATGTGGTGGACCACCACCACGAGGACCTCATCGTTGACCAGGACCGCCCGCAAGGGCACCTCCACCGACAGATCGAACGGCCGGCCCACCACCTCTCCGATCACCGCATCGACATCCACCGACTCCACCCGCTCCAACACCCCACCCACCTCACCAACCCCCAACACCCGCTGGAACGGCTCCCCCTCCACCACCGGGAACACCGTCCGCAACACCTCATGCCGACCCACCACATCCACCAGAGCCGCCGACAACGCCACCACATCCACACCACCAACAAGCCGCAACACCACCGGCATGTTGTACGCCGCAGTCGACCCCTCCAACTGATTGATGAACCACAACCTGCGCTGCCCAAACGACAACGGCAAACGCCCCGGACGCTCCCCCACCACCAACACCGGCCGCGCCAAACCACCCTCACCCAACCGCCCCGCCAACCCCACCGGAGTCGGCGCCTCAAACAACACCCGCAACGACAGATCCACCCCAAAAACCGACCGCAAACGACTCAGCAACCGCACCGCCAGTAGCGAGTGCCCACCGAGGGCGAAGAAACTGTCATTCACGCCCACCTGCGGCAGACCCAGGACATCGGCGAATGCCGTCGCGAGCAGATCGACCCGAGGGTCTGTGCTGCGGCCACGACCGCCGCCGGCCGACGTCACCGGGGCCGGCAACGCGGCCTGGTCCAACTTCCCGTTGACGGTCACCGGCAGCGCGTCGAGGACCACCACCGCCGCCGGCACCATGTACTCCGGCAACCGCTGCCCCACGAACTCCCGCACCCCGGCACCGTCACCACCGACGACGTACGCGACCAGACGGTCGTCCCGCACGATCACCGCGGCCTGGCGGACCTGCGGGTGAGCGGCCACCGCCGCCCGCACCTCGCCCAGCTCGATCCGGAAGCCCCGCAGCTTCACCTGTTCGTCGGTGCGCCCCAGGTAGCCCAACCGCCCGTCGGCGGTCCACCGGACCAGGTCACCGGTGCGGTACAACCGCTGTCCCGGCTCATAGGGATTCGCGACGAACCGCTCCGCTGTCAATCCGGCCCGGTTCACGTAACCTCGCGCCAGGCCGGCGCCGGCCAGGTACAACTCGCCGGCCACCCCCACCGGCACCGCTTGAAGGTTCGTATCCAGCACGTAGGAGCGGGTGTTCCCGACCGGCCGACCGATCAACGGCTGCTCACTGTCCACGACGTCCAGCCACACCGCGTCGACTGTCGCCTCGGTGGGACCGTAGAAGTTCACACACCGCACGCCGTCGGCGTCGCGGAACGCCGACCACAGCGAGGCGTCGACCGCCTCCCCGCCCAACATCACGACCTGTGGTGGAGCGGCCAGCAGGCCGTCGGCCACCAACCGTTCCGCGTACGTCGGCGTGACATCCACGAAGCCGATCTCGTGCTCCCGGACGTAGCGGACCATGGCGGCGCTGTCCCGACGCGTGTCGTCGTCGATCACGTGCAGTTCGTGGCCCGCGACCATCCACAGCAGCGCGTCCCAGGACGTGTCGAACGACAGCGACGCCGTCAACGCCGCCCGCAACCGGCCCGACACCGCCGAGAACAGACCGGCCTGGTGCAGTCCGTACAGGTTCCGGAGATTCCCGTGCGTGACGGCGACACCCTTGGGCCGCCCGGTCGACCCGGACGTGTAGATGACATAGGCGAGATCGTCGGCTCGCGTATCGCCTTCCGGTGACGTGGCGGAAGCCGTAGCTGGCCCCGCCTCGGTGTCCGGGGCGTCGAGCAGCAACGCCGGCACCCCCGCCGGTACGAGTCGCGCCAACGTCGACGACGTCACCACCGCCGCCGCCGAGGAGTCCCCGAGCACGAATTCGATCCGCTCGACCGGGTACTCCGCATCCACCGGCAGGTACACCCCGCCCGTCCGCAGGACCGCCAGGATCGCCGCCACTGCCTCCAACCCACGCGGCAGCAGCACACCGACCACCGAGCCCCGGCACACTCCGCGAGCCCGCAGCAGCTCGGCCAGCCGGTCCACCCGCCCGTTCAACTCGGCGAACGTCAATGACTCGCCCGCGTACACCACCGCCACCGCGTCCGGCGTCGCCGCCGCCTGCGCCGCGAACACCTCCGGGACCAGTGGCGCTGCCACGTCCGCCGCCGTCTGGTTCCACTCCACCAGCACCCGCCGCAACGCGGCCCCGTCGAGCACGTCCACCGAGCTCAGGGCCGCCTCCGGCCGGCTCTCCAACGCGGCGACAAGTGCGGCGGTGGCAGTAGCGAGCAGGACGCCGACCTGGTGCGGATCGACGGCCGGCACACCATCGACAGTGAACGCGATGCCGTCGCCGTCGTCGTCCACCGACACCGACAGGGCGAAGTTGTGGTATTCCCGGGAGTAGACGACCTCCACCCCGTCGAGGCTCGAATCCGGCTCGGTCCGGGCCGTGTTGTGGCGGTAGTTGAACAGCGAGGTGAACAGCGGCGTCTCACCCGGCACCCCGCTGGCCCGCTGGGCGATCGCCAACGGCGCGTGCTCGTGCTCCAGCAGACCGGCGAGTTGATCGCGCATGGCGGCGACCACCGCCCGTACGCCCACCCCGTCGGTGCGCACCCGCACCGGGAGGGTGTTGATGAACGGTCCGGGTACCCGATCCGCGCCCGCGCCGGCGTTCATGCGACCGAACAGCACCGTACCGAAGACGACGTCGGTCCGGCCGCTGACGGCGGCCAGGACGCGGGCCCACGCCACGTGCAGGACGGTGGCCGGGCTGGTGCCGAGGGCGCGAGCCACGTCTCGCAGCCGTGCCGTCACCGCGTCGTCGAGCCCGACCCGGGCGAACTTCTCGCCGATGCGCTGGCCGCGTACGTCGAGCAACCCGTACGGGGCGGTCGGCTCGTCCACGTCGCCGAGGAGCCCGGCGAAGTACCGCTCGTGTTCCTCGGCGCTGACACCGCCTCGGGCCTGTGCGACGAAGTCGCGGAACGGCACCGGGGCCGGCAGCTGCGCGCCGCGACCGGCGAGGATCGCCTCGATCTCACCCAGCATCACGTCCATGCCCGTGTGGTCCTCGATCATGTGGTGGGCGCGGACGAGCGCCTGCCAGCGATCGGTGCCGGGTACCGCGGCGACGTGGAGGTCCAGCAGCGGCGCCCGGCGTAGGTCCATCCAGAGCCCGACCCGTCCCACCAGGGCGGCCGACGGGTCGTCGGTCTCCGGCAGCACCACCTCGGTCACCGGCAGTGTCGCCGATCGCCACACCACCTGAACCGGAGTGTCCAGCCCTTCCCAGACCACGCCCGTGCGGTAGATGTCATGCCGATCGATCACCTGCTGCACGGCCGCCAGGAACGCGTCGAGACGGTGCCGGGAATCGAATTCGAGGACGGTGGGCGTCACGTACGCGTCGACGCCTCCGGCCGCCAGGAGGTGGTGGAACAGCAGCCCTTCCTGCAGCGGAGCCAACGGGTACACGTCCGCCACGTTCGGCGCACCGCCGGCCACGGTGGCCACGACCTGGTCGAGTTGCGCCTGGGTGAGGTCCACCAGCGGCAGCATCGCTGGCGTGATCGCGGTGGCACCGCTCGGAATCCCGTTGGCCGGCACCTCGACCTGGTCGGCTTCCGCCGCGGTGGCCAGGCCGGCAGGCGTGGGGGTCTGGAACAGGGCGCGTACCGCGACCGACACGCCGCGCTGGCGCAGCCACTCGGTCAGTCGTACGACCAGCAGAGAGTGACCGCCGAGGACGAAGAAGTCGTCGTCCACCCCGACGCTCGGCAGACCGAGCACCTCGGCGAAACCGGCGCACAACACGCTTTCCCGCTCGTTCGCGGGAGCCCGACCCCGACCGGCAAGGCCGGCGAAGTCCGGGGCCGGCAGGGCTCGCCGGTCCAGCTTGCCGGCGACGGTCATCGGCAGCTCGGCGAGGACCACCACCACCGGCACCATGTGACTGGGCAGTCGCTCGGCGACGAAGCGACGCACCAGCTCCGGCAGGTCCGCGCTGTCATCGGTGGCCACCACGTAGGCGACCAGCCGTCCGTCGTGGACCACGACCCCGGCCTGGACCACGTCCGGGTGGGCGCCCACGGCGGCCCGGACCTCCTCCAGCTCGATCCGGAACCCCCGGATCTTGACCTGGTCGTCGGTGCGGCCCTGGAACTCCAGTCGTCCGTCAGCGTCCCAGCGCACCAGGTCGCCGGTGCGGTACATCCGCACACCGGGAGTGAACGGGCAGGCCACGAAACGCTCGCTGGTGGTGCCGGGCCGGTTGAGGTAGCCGCGGGCCACACCCGCGCCGGCCAGATACAACTCACCAGCGACCCCCACCGGCACCGGTGACAGCCACTGGTCGAGCACGTAGGCCTGGGTGTTGGCGATCGGCACCCCGATCGAGGGTCGGTCGGTGTCGCCGACCGGCAGACCGAGAGCGTCGACGGAGTACTCGGTCGGCCCGTAGAGCGGCACGAACCGCATCTCCTCGGCGTCGCGCAACTGCTCCCACAACCGCTGCCCGACCGCCTCACCGCCGAGCAGGAGGACCGTCGGGGGCGTCTCGAGCAGCCCGTCGACGACCAACTGCTCGGCATAGGTCGGCGTCACGTCCATCACGCCGATGCCGGCCTCCCGCACGTACCGCACCACTGCCGCGGTGTCCCGGCGGACGTCGTCGTCAAGCACGTGCAGTTCGTGGCCGGCCACCATCCACAGCAGCCCTTCCCACGACGTGTCGAACGACAACGACGCCGTCAACGCGAACCGCAACCGGCGATCCTCGAAGTCCGCCAGCACCCCCGCGCGGTGGGTCGCGTAGAGGTTCCGCAGACCGCCGTGGGTCAGCACCACACCCTTCGGTCGGCCCGTCGAACCCGACGTGTAGATCACGTACGCGGCCGTGTCCGGACCCACCGCGGTCGCCACCGGAGCGCTCGAGACCTCGGCCAGTTCCGCGACGAGCACGGCGTCGTCCACCGCCAGTCGCGCCACCCCGGCCGGCACCGACTCCTGTAGTTCCGCCGTGGTCAGCACCACAGCCGGTGCCGCGTCCGCGACCATCAACCGGATCCGCTCGGCCGGATACTCCACGTCCAGCGGCAGATAGGCGGCACCCGCCTTCAACACCCCGAGGATCGCCACCACCACGTCCACGCCTCGCGGTAGCAGTAGGCCGACCACCGACTCGGCGCCCACACCCCGGCCCGTCAACAACCGGGCCAGCCGGTTGGCCCGGCTGTCCACCTCGGCGAACGTCAGTGAGACGTCCTGGCACACCACCGCCACCGCGTCCGGCGTGGTCGCCGCCTGCGCGGCCAACACCTCCGGCAGCAACGGCGGCGCCACCGGGAGGGCCTTGTCGTTCCACTCGGTCACCACCCGCCGCCGCTCACCGCTGTCGAGGACGTCCACGGTCCGGACCGGCGCTGACGGGTCGGACAGGACGCCGTGCAGCACCCGGACGAAGCGCGACGTGAGCGTCTCGACTGTGGCCGGGTCGAACAGGTCCGCGGCGGCGACGACGAGGCCGTTCATGCCGGCCGGCGCGCCCGTGTCGTCGAAGGTCTCGCCGAGCGTCACGTCCAGGTCGAACTTCGCCGCCGGCGGCGCACCCGGTAGGGACCCGGCAGCTGCCCCCGGCAGCTCCAGCACCGCGTCGGCGGTGTTCTGCAGTGTCAACATCACCTGGAACAGTGGGTTGCGCGCCATCGAACGGGCCGGGGCCAGCTCCTCGACCAGCCGCTCGAACGGCACATCCTGGTGCTCGAACGCCGACAGGGCCGTCGCGCGGACCTGGCTCAGGAGGTCGACGAACGAGGGGTCGCCGGACAGATCGGTGCGCAGGACCAGTGTGTTGACGAAGAACCCGACCGCGTCGTCGAGCGCGACGTCGGTACGGCCGGCGACCGGGACACCGATCGGCAGGTCGGTACCGGCCCCCAGCCGGGACAGCAGCACGGCCAGGGCCGCCTGCAGCACCATGAACACAGTGGTGCCCTCGGCCCGGGCGACGTCGCGCAGTCGCGCGTGCAGGTCGGCGGTCAGCGTGAGCGGCACGGCGTGGCCGGCGTAGCCGGCGACCGGCGGGCGGGGCCGGTCGAACGGCAGCGCCAGTTCCTCGGGTGCGCCGGCGAGCGCCTGCCGCCAGTAGGCGACCTGTCGGGACAGCACGCTGTCCGGGTCGTCGGCCGCACCCAGCAGATCACGCTGCCAGAGCGCGTAGTCGGCGTACTGGACGGGCGGCGGCTCCCACGTCGGCGCCGTGCCCGCCCGCCGAACGGCGTAGGCGGCGGACAGGTCCGCGGCCAGCGGCCCCATCGACCAGCCGTCACCGGCGATGTGGTGCACGACCACGGCGAGCACGTGCTCGTCGGGGCTGGTCTCGAACAGCCAGGCCCGGATCGGCACCTCACGGGACAGGTCGAACGGGTAGGAGACCGCGGCGGTGACGGCCGCCTCGACCGCATCCGGTGCGAGCGACTGGGTCGACAACTCCCAGGACAGGTCGTCCAGGCCCAGGATGCGCTGGTACGGCGCGCCGTCGGCAACAGCGAAGACGGTACGCAGCACCTCGTGCCGGCCGATGACGTCGCGCAGGGCGGCGTTCAGCGCGCTCGGGTCCACATCACCGGTCAGCCGCAACACGACGGGCATGTTGTACGTGCCGGACGGCCCTTCGAGCTGCGCGATGAACCACAGCCGCTGCTGGGCGAACGACAGGGGCGTCCGGTCCGAACGTTCCCGCGCTGCCAACGCGGTCCGCGCCTGACCGCCCTCGCTCAGCCGTGCGGCCAGCGCCGCCGGTGTGGGCGCGTCGAAGAGCGCACGCAGCGGCAGTTCCGTGGCGAAGACGCTGCGCAGCCGGCTGATGAGGCGGACGGCGAGCAGGGAGTGCCCGCCGAGGGCGAAGAAGTCGTCTTCGAGCCCGACAGCCGGCAGATCCAGCACTTCGGCGTACGCCGCGCAGAGCAGTTCCTCGCGCAGCGTGAGCGGCGCCCGGCCGGCTGCCGCCGTGTAGTCCGGCGCCGGCAGCGACCGCTGGTCGAGCTTGCCGCTGACGAGCGTCGGCAGCGCGTCGAGCACGACCACGGCGGCGGGGACCATGTGCCGGGGCAGTCGCTCGCCCACGAACTGGCGGATCGTCGCCGGCAGTGTCGCGGTGTCCGCGTGCCCGGCGGCCACGACGTAGGCGACCAGCCGGCGGTCACCAGCGACCTCGTCCCGCACGATGACGGCGGCCTGGGTCACGTCCGGATGCGCGACCACGGCCGCCTGCACCTCGGCCAGCTCGATCCGGAAACCTCGGATCTTGACCTGTGAGTCACTGCGCCCCAGGTAGTCCAGGCGCCCGTCCCGGTCCCAGCGCACGACGTCGCCGGTGCGGTACATGCGCTCGCCGTCACCCCACGGGCAGGCCACGAACCGCTCGCCGGTCAGCGAGGGGCGGCGAACGTACCCGCGGGTGAGGCTCGCGCCGGCGAGGTACAGCTCACCGGCGACACCGACCGGAACCGGTTGCAGGCGCCCGTCGAGCACGTAGGCCCGGGTGTTGGTGATCGGGCGGCCCACCAGAGGATGCTCGACGCCCTCCAGGGCCAGGCCGAGGGCGTCGACCGTGTACTCGGTGGGGCCGTAGATGTTGAAGGACTGCAGACCGTCCACGGCCCGCACCTGGTCCCAGAGGACAGTGCCGGCCGCCTCGCCACCGAGCAACAACACCGTCGGCCGGCGCAGCGGATCAGCCAGCAGGCCGTCGTGGACGAGCTGCTCGGCGTACGTCGGCGTCACGTCCATGACGTCGATCCCCGGGTCGCGGACGTAGCGCACCATCGCTGTGGTGTCGCGTCGCACCTCGTCGCTCACCACGTGCAGTTCGTGTCCCGCGATGAGCCAGAGCAGGCCCTCCCAGGAGGTGTCGAACGACAACGACGCGGTCAACCCGAACCGCATCCGGCGGTCGGCGCGGGCGATCGTGGTGCGGTGGTGGTACTCGTAGAGGTTGCGCAAACCGCCGTGTGTCGTCGCGACGCCCTTGGGCCGTCCGGTGGATCCCGAGGTGTAGTAGATGCAGGCGATGCCACTGGAGGTGGCCGCCGGCCATCCGGCCGGGTCCGCCTCCGGCTGGTCGAGCGCGGCGCGGGTCGCCGGGTCGTCGAGCAGGATCACCGGGGCGTCGGCGGGGAGCACGTTGGCAAGCGTCGCGCTGGTCAGCACGGCGACCGGCGCGACGTCCCGCAGCATGAGTTCGATCTGCGCGGCCGGGTATTCGGGGTCGATCGGCAGGTAAGCCGAACCCGCCTTCAGCACCGCGAACAGGGCGGCCACGGCGTCGGAGTTGCGTTCCAGACACAGTCCGACCACGGTCTCCGGCCCGGCGCCCCGGTCGACGAGGAGCCGCGCGATCCGGTTGACCCGGAGTTCCAGCTCCGCGAAGGTCACCGTGCCCGACGGGGACACCACTGCCGCCGCGTCCGGGGTCCGGCTCGTCTGGGTCTGGAGCAGGTCGACGACGGTTCGCTCGTCGATCTCGACAGCGGTGTCGTTCCACTCGGTGAGGATCTGGTGGCGCTCGTGGCGGCTCAGGATCGGCAGGTCCGCCAGTCGTGGCTCGGGCGTGCCGGGCTCCGCGGCCTCCAGCGCCGAGACGAGCGTCTCGATCGCCGTGGCCAGGTGGGCGCCGACCGCCGGCGGGTCGATGGGAGCCACCGCGACGACCCACGTGCCGATGGTGTCACCGTCGTCGTCGATCGAGATGGTCAGCGGGTAGTTGGTGTACTGCTCGGAGAAGATCACCCGGATTCCGTCGATCTCGTCGCTGACGGCGGGCTCGGGATTGTGCCGGTAGTTGAACAGGGTGGTCAGCAGCGGCGTGTCACCGGTGACCCCGCTGGCACGCTGGGCGAGCACGAGGGGTGCGTGCTCGTGTTCCACCAGGGCCGCGAGCTGCGCCTGCATTCTCCGCAACGCCGCCGTGACGCCGGCCTCGTCGGTTCGTACCCGTACCGGAAGGGTGTTGATGAAGGGCCCGGGGACCCGGTCGGACCCGGCGCCGCTGTTCATCCGCCCGAGCAGGACGGTGCCGAAGACGACGTCGTCCCGGCCGCTGAGCACGGAGAGGACCCGGGCCCACGCCACGTGCAGGACGGTGGCGGTGCTCACCGAGTGCGCCCGCGCCACCCGTCGAAGCCGTGCGGTGAGCGCCGGGTCGAAGGCGAGCCAGTGCTCGGCGAAGTCGGTCCCGTCGCGGCGCACATCGGTGACGCCGAACGCCGCGGTGGGTTCGTCCACATCGCCCAGCAGTTCGGCGAAGAACTGTTCGTGCTGCTGCTCGTCGCCGGCGCCGCGTGCCTGGGCGACGAAGTTGCGGAACGGCAGAGGTGGGGCCAACTCGTCGCCGCGTCCGGCCATCAGGGTCCGTACCTCGTCGAGGACGACCTCGAGGCCGAGGTGGTCCTGTACGAGGTGGTGCACCCGTACGACGCCGAGCCACCGGTCACTGCCGGGGGACGGGGCGATGTGCAGGTCGAGCAGTGGGGCCCTGCCGACGTCCATGGACTGGCCGGCGGCGGCGAGCAGTGTCGGGACCGGGTCGGTGCTGGTCTCGTCGAGCGTCACGTCGACGACGGGCAGCGTCGCACGCCGCCACACGACCTGAACGGGATCGGGTAGCCCTTCCCAGACGATCGCCGTGCGGTAGATGTCGTGCCGGTCGAGGACCTTCTGCAGGGCGTCGACGAAGCTGTCCAGCAGGTTCCGGGTGGCGAACTCGACGACCGTCGGCGTGATGTACACGTCGGCGCTGCCGGCGGAGAACAGGTGGTGGAACAGCAGCCCTTCCTGCAGCGGAGCGAGGGGGTACACGTCGGCGATGTTCGGCGCGCCACCCGCGACGGTCGACACCACGTGGTCGATCTGGGCGCTCGACAGCGACACCAGGGGCAGCATCTCGGGTGTGATGCGCTCGGCGTCCGCCGGGATGGCGTTAGGTGGTACGACAGTGAGCGGCCGGGCCTTTGCCGCGTCGGTCGCCCGGGCCAGCCCGGCCGGCGTCGGCGTCTCGAACAGTGCCCGGACCGGCACGGACAGGCCCCGCTGGCGCAGCCACTCCACCAGCCGCACGATCAGCAGCGAATGGCCGCCGAGGGCGAAGAAGTCGTCGTCCATGCCGACCTGGGGGAGGTCGAGCACGGCGGCGAAGCCCGCGCAGAGCAGCTCCTCCCGTGCGTCGGCCGGGGCGCGGCCGGCGCCGGCCGTGGCGGCGAAGTCGGGGTCGGGTAGCGCCGAACGGTCGAGCTTGCCGCTCACCGACAGCGGCAGCGCGTCCAGGACGAGAACGGCCGCCGGGACCATGTAGTCGGGCACGACGGTGGCGACGTGCGCGCGGACCGCCGCCGGCAGATCGGTCCGGCCGGCTCCTTCGACGGGTACGACGTACGCCACCAGGCGACGCTCGCCGGCCTGGTCCTGCCAGGCCACCGCTGCCGCCTGGGCGACCTCGGGGTGACCGGCGATGGCGGCGCGTACCTCGCCCAGTTCGATGCGGAAGCCACGCACCTTGACCTGGTCGTCGTCGCGGCCGAGGAACATCAGTTGCCCGTCCGGGGTCCAGCGGGCCCGGTCGCCGGTCCGGTACAGCCGGGATCCGGCCGGATCGAACGGGTCGGCGACGAACCGCTCGGCGGTCAGCTCCGGCCGCTTCAGGTAGCCGCGGGCCAACCCGGCGCCGGCGACGTAGAGTTCGCCGGCGACTCCCGGCGGCACCGGGTTGAGCCATCGGTCGAGCACGTACATGCGGGTGTTGGCGATCGGCCGGCCGACCGGCACCGTGCCGCCGGCCACCAGCTCCGAGGTGAGCCGGGTGGTGGCCACGCCGATGGTGGTCTCGGTCGGCCCGTAGTGGTTGAAGACCTGACGCTCGCCGGCGACGTCGGTGAGCTGCCCGACCCAGGCGGGGTGGGCGGCCTCACCGCCGAGCACCAGTGACCGGGCCGGCAGCACCGCTGCGACACCACGGGCGGCCGACAGCGCGGCCAGGTGCGACGGCACCGCCTTGAGGTAGTCGATGCGGTGCCGGCTGAGGTAGTCGGTGACCGCGGCCGGGTCGGTGCTGGCGTCCTCGTCGAGGACGTGCAACTCGCCGCCGGTCACCAGGCTGGCGAAGAGCGTGGTGTTGCCCAGGTCGGTGGTGTGCGCCTGCAACAGGGCGTACCGCCCGCCGGTCGGGCCGAAACCGATCCGGTCGGGGACGCAGGACAGGTAGTTCGCCAGCGACGCGTGGGCCACCGCCACGCCCTTGGGGGTGCCCGTCGACCCGGAGGTGTAGATGACGTACGCCAGCGCGGCCGAGGGCCCGCCGACCCGGGGGGACGTGGCATCGGCGGCGGCGATCGCGGCGACGACCGCCGGGGAGTCCAGCACCACTGTGGGTACGGCGGCGAGGGTGTCCTCGTCGGTGGTGTCCGTCGTGGTCAGCAGCATCGTGGCCGAGCTGTCGGCCAGCAGGTACGACTGCCGGTCGGACGGCTGCCGGCCGTCGATCGGGAGGTACGCGCCGCCCGCCTTCCAGATTGCCAGGATCGAGGTGATGGTGTCCAGACCTCGGTGCAGGCGCAACGCCACCACCGACTCGGGGCCCACGCCGAGGGTCAGCAGGTACCGCGCCAACCGGTTGGCCCGGCTGTCCAACTCCGCGTAGGACACCCGCTCGTCGGCGCTGACGACAGCCGTCGCGTCCGGGGTGCTGGCGACCTGCGCCTCGAACCGTTCGACGGCGGTGGCGGCGGGCAGCGCGGTGGTGGTGTCGTTCCACTCCTCGACCACGCGGCGTCGCTCGTCCGGGTCGAGCAGGGTGAGCGCGCTCAGCCGGATGCCGGGGTCTGCGGCCACCAGGTCGAGCAGGGTGCCCAGCCGGTCCGCGAGCCGCTGCGCCGATCCGACGTCGAACAGGTCGGCCGCGGCGGTGACCCATCCGGTGATGCCGGCCGGCTGGCCGGCCGGGTCGTACGTCTCCGAGACGCTGACGCTGAGGTCGAACTTCGCCGGGTCCGGTCCGGCGGGCAGGGCGGTGGCCCGGATCCCGTCGAGGTCAAGGCTCGCCTCCTGCTGGTTGAGCACCGTCAGCATCACCTGGAAGAGGGGGTGCCGGGCCAGCGACCGGGTGGGGGCCAGTTCCTCGACGAGCCGCTCGAAGGGCACATCCTGGTTGGCCAGGGCGGCCAATCCGTTCTCCCGGGCCTGCTGGACGAGGTCGGTGAAGGTCGGGTCGCCGGAGAGGTCACTGCGCAGGACGAGGGTGTTGACGAAGAAGCCGACGAGGTCGCGAAGCGCGACATCGGTTCGTCCCGCGACCGACACGCCGATCGGGATGTCCGACCCGGCGCCCAGTCGGGACAGCAGTGCCGCCAGGGCGGCCTGCAGCACCATGAAGACCGTCGCCCCTTCGCTGCGCGCGAGGCGGCGGAGCCGGGCGTGCACCGCCGCCGGCACTGTCACCGGGACGCTGTGCCCCCGGTGGCTGACCACGGCGGGGCGGGGCCGGTCGGTGGGGAGCAGCAGTTCCTCCGGCACCCCGGCCAGTGCCGTACGCCAGTAGCCGAGCTGGCGCGACACGATGCTCTCCGGGTTCTGGTCGTCGCCGAGCAGTTCCCGCTGCCACAGCGCGTAGTCGGCGTACTGCACGGGCAGTGGTTCCTGGTCCGGCGCCCGGCCGGCGCAGCGGGCCGCGTACGCGATGGAGAGGTCGCGTGCCAGCGGACCGCGGGACCATCCGTCGCTGGCGATGTGGTGGGTGACGACCACCAGGACGTGGTCGTCGGGGCCGGCGGAGAGCAGCCAGGCCCGGATCGGCACCTCGTGGGACACGTCGAAGGTCTGCTCGGTCGCTGCCGCGACCGCCTCGTCAAGGGCCTGCGGCTCGTCGGCCGGCAGGTCGACGACCTCCAGCGCCCAGTCCAGCTCCGCGATGTCGAGGATCCGCTGCGCCGGTTCGCCGTCCGTCGTCGGGAAGACCGTCCGCAGCGACTCGTGTCGTCCGATCACGTCGCGCAGGGCCGCCGCCAGCGCCGCCCGGTCGATCCGCCCGGTCAGTCGCAGCGCGATCGGGAGGTTGTAGGTGGCGCTGGGCCCCTCCAGTTGTTCGATGAACCACAGCCGGCGCTGCGCGAACGACAACGGGATCATCCTGACTCCTCCTGGCGGGACCCGACCCTGGGGCCGGTTCTGCTGAACATTCCGCTCGACACTCACCTGCCGGTGACGAGCAGTCCGCGGACGACCACGCACCGCCCGCTGGCTTCGTCGGCGGCGGTCCTCGCCGTGCGGGGCCGACCGACGCTCGAGGGGCGTTGGGCAACGGGGGCCGACGTGGCGAGATGACGAGGCGGGTCGCCAGCGGTGCGAACCAAGAGCCATCATGCGAGGGGTGGCGGCTTTCGTCACGGCGTCGGCTTTGTACAACCCGTCATGCCGCCAGTGATTGATCATCTGCGATAGAAGATCCTCGGCGGCCCGTTCGACTGGCGTTGGGAACCAGTTGAACACCGCGGCTTCCGGGGGCAGTTGACCAGCGACGGACCTGACGCTCGCCGGGCGGTGGGCAGCTCCGGCTGGTTGTCAACGCCTTGCGCCGCCGACCGCGACACCGCCATCCTTCTATGCATGAACGTCGATATTGCACCGTTATGGCTCGAAGATCCGACTTCCGTCGAAGAATGGGTACAGGTCAGCGAAGCGGTGCGACGCCACGATCTCCCCATCATCCCGTCGACCACGCGATCCGACGTTGAACGGACCCTGCGGCATCCCTGGCCGGGCCTCACCGAACTGGGATTCGTCGTACGGGCCGCCGGCGAGCCGGTGGGCCAGTTCGGCCTGGCGTTCCAGCAGGACGACCCCACGGCCGCCGCTCTCGAGCTGGGAGTCAGCCCGGATCACCGTCGCCGCGGCTTCGGTCGGCAGATCCTGCGTGCGGTGGAGGACGTGGCGCACGGCCACGGCTGCCGCGAGCTGTCCTCGAACGCGCTCGTCGATTATCCCGGGCTGAGCGTTGGCGGTGGGGGCGCCTCGCTGTTCGCGCGGGCGGCAGGCTACTCGACCGAGGGGCCCGACCTCAACTATCGACTACACACCAAGGCCACGGACGAGCGGCGTCTCGACCTCGCCCTCGAACACGGGTGGGCGAAGGCGACCGGCTATCGGGTGGTCAGCTGGATCGACCGCACGCCGAAGGACCTGGTCGACAACGTGGCGTACCTCAACGGGCAGGACACCGACGACTACCACGAGACCGAACGGCTGACCCAGGAGCGGGGGCGCACCGTCTACCACACCGGAATGGTGCACGAGGACAGCGACTGCCTGGTCTCCTGGACCAGCCTGAGTTACCAGTCAGAACATCCCTGGCACGGATCCCAGCACAACACGATCGTCGATCCGCCTCATCGGGGGCGACGGCTGGGCCTGGTCGCCAAGGTGGAGAACCTCAGGTTCTTCCTCCGGCACCAGCCGCAGGTCACGGCCTGCGACTCGCTGAACGCGGCCGACAACCACCCGATCATCTCCATCAACACGAGACTGGGTTTCGTCCCCACGCACGCCTTCACCTGCTGGAGTCGCACCTACTACTGAGCGGCCGGTCCAGGACGCGGATGAGCGCCGACGGGTTCCCGGCGCTCATCCGCGTCGCCGGTGGTCGCCGTCGACAACGCGGGGTCAGCGTCGGGATGGCAGAAGTCGACAAGCCGTCGCACGCCCTCGGCCAGCGCCTCGCCGTCCGCGGTCAGCGCGATCCGCACCCAACCGCCGCCGCGAGCACCGAAGGTGGAACCCGGAGCGACAAGCACCCGTTTCGCGCGAAGCAGCTCACGGGTCCAGTCCCAGTCACCACCCTTGTCGTCGTCTCCGAACGGTGGGTCGGTGACCCGGGCGAAGACGTAGAAGGCGCCCTGCGGGTCCGTGTACGGGATGTCGGCGTCCCGCAGCGTCCGGGTGACGCTGGCACGTCGCCGCAGGTAGGTGGCCCGCATGTCGGTCAGCGCCTGCTGTGGACCCTCAAGCGCGGCCAGTGCGCCGGCCTGCGCGGCGATGTTCACACAGCAGATCGCCATCTCCTGGAGGCGGAGGCAGAGCGCGGACAGCGATCGGGGCACCACCAGGTAACCCACTCGCATGCCGGGCATCGCGAACGTCTTGGAGAAGCTGAAGCAACTGATGACCCGTTCGTCGTCGAGCGAGGCGGGGCTGAGGTGGGAGCCGGTGAACAGGAACGACTCGTAGCACTCGTCGGTCACCAACCACAGGTCGCGGCGCCGGACGAGGTCGACGAGTCCGTGGAGGGTCGCCGCCGAGAGCACCGCTCCGGTCGGGTTGCCGGGCGAGTTCACCACGATCACGCGGGTGGCGGGGGTGATGGCGCGTTCCAGCTCGGCCAGTTGGGCGGCCGACGAGTCGTCGGCCGCCAGTGCGTACGGCCGGGACAGGCCACCGAGCGACCGGACCGCCATCGCGTAGTTCGGCCAGCCCGGGTCGGGCACCAGCACCTCGTCCCCGGGCGCGAGTATCGCCGACAGGGCCAGGTGGACGCCCTGGGTGGCACCGGCAGTCACGAAGATCTGCTCGGTGCCGACCCGGACGTCGTTCTGCCGGACCAACTTGGCCCGGATCGCCTCGACCAACCCCGGTTCGCCGCGGTTCGGTCCGTAGCGCGCCGCGCCCCGACGCACGGCCTGCTCGACGGCGGCGACCACATGGTCCGGCGAGGGCAGGTCCGGCGCTCCGATGTGCAGAGCCACCTCCGGGCCGGGTAACTCCTGCAGCCACTCGCTGATGGCCCGGAACCCGGACCGCCCCACCGCTTGCGCGTACGAGCCGACTGACGGCATCTGTGCCTCCTGAGAGAGGGTCTCCGCTAAGTCGGCGACCGGGGCGGGCCGGAGCGTGGCGGGAGTCAGAGAACGTTGATCTTTTTCATCACCATGAGCAGTTCCTCGCGCGACTCCTCATCGATCTGGCGCAACGGCGACCGGACACGACCGCTGGCGATCACACCCATGGCGGCCGCCACCGCCTTGAAGCGGGCGATGAAGTTGCGCTCCGGAATGGAGATGGCGACCATCGCCGGAAGCAGCGTGCTGGTGAAGATGGTGTACGCCTCGTCCAGGTCACCCCGCTCGTACGCCTGGTGCACCGCCATGACCTCACGGGGCTGAATGTTGCCGGTGGCGATGGTGCTGCCCACCGCGCCCGCCCGGAAGGTGCTCAGGAGCGCACTGTCCTCGCCGGCGAGCGGAACCACGCCCGGGGCCAGCCGTCGGATGTCACTGGCCCGCTCCGGGTCGGTGAACGCCAGCTTCACGTACTTGACGTTGGAGACCCGCTTCGCGACCTCCGCGACGACCTCGGCCGGCACGGGAATCTTGGCGGCACCGTCGTACAGCATGACCGGCAGGTCGGTCGACCGGGCCACTGTCGTGAAGTGCTCGACCTGCGCCGCCGCCGACTGGTCGAAGTAGAGCGGGGGCAGCACCATCACACAGTCGGCCCCGGCCTCCCGGGCCGCCTGGGTGAGCTCGACCGCCGCGGCGGTGCCGTCCGCGCCCACACCGACGGTGACCGGCACCCGCCCGGCGACCTGGCCCACGACGGTACGCATCACCTCGACCCGCTCGGCAGTGGACAGGGTGAAGAACTCCCCGGTCGTGCCGAGCGCGATGATGCCCTGGATGCCGCCTCCCAGCACGAAGTCGATGAGCGAGGCCATCGACTTGTGGTCGAGCTCTCCGGAGTCGTCGAAGGGGGTCACCACGAGGGTGTTGGCCCCACCCGGTACGAGATCCATGCTGCGTCCTCTCTAGGTCGTGTGCCGCGGGCCGGACGAACCGCGGCGCCGTCGCCACGGGTCCCCGGCCGGGAACCCGTGGCGACGGGAACGTCTGTGGATGGAGCCGTCGGTGAGGCTCAGAAGTCGGGCACGAAGGGCGCCACGCCGATGATCAGGATCGAGCGCTGGCCGGGGCCGGGGGCGTCGCCCAACCGCACCGGGCTGACGTGATGGCTGACCCGATGGTCGTGCACCGCGTACGTTTCCAGGGGCTCGGCCAGGGTGAACTGGGCGTGGATCGCCTCGGGCGCCAACTCCTCGGGCTGTCGCCCGGCGCTCTCCGGAGTGGCGATGACGTTCTCGCCACCGACCACGTTGTGACAGTCGACGAGGTGCGCGAAGGTGAACATGGTGGCTCCGCCGTCCTGGTGCAGACAGTTCGGCGAGGAGACCGCGATGTCGCCGCGGTCATGGACGGCAAGCTTCACCATGTGCAGCCCGACGTATATCGGGGTCCGGGCCATTTCTTCGAGCCACTGGACCTGAGCGATGTCGGCCCGGATGATCTGCAACAGCAGCTCATTGTTCTGCAACTTCTCCGGAACCTCGGGAAAGCACCGCCGCAGTTGCGTGAAATCGGGGTTGTAACGCCCTTGATGATATTCCGCGACGGAACCGTAGGTGGTGTCCGGTACGCCAGGAATCCAGAACAACCCTTCGTTCCACGGCAGGTACACCAGGCGAGAGTACCGGCGGAAGCGTTTGCCGTCGGGCGCGTACGGGTCCTCGGGCAAGCCGGCGAATTCGGCTCTGAGATGCCGGAAGTCTTCCGGGTACCGGTCCGCCGAGAAGCCGAATTCGGCAGCTCGGCCGCGGGCGAAGCCGCGCTCGGACAAGGCTTTCGCGTCCGTGTACCGACGATCGGGCAACACCATAGCCGCCTCGGGCCGACTCCCGTCCATGAATTGTCCCTCTCCAGAGCATTCACGCCCCACCGGCGGTCTTGGGAATTTGTCGATTGCAGTGAAACATGTCTTTGGCGCGGTGGCCAGGAATCGTCCTCGAGGAAATGGTTGGACGCAACCGGGTGACCGAGGAATACGCCGATGCCGGCTCGGCGGGCGTGCACGCTCAACTGCTTCCGGCGGCGGTTGAACACACCGGAACGCGGCCGATGATCGTGCTGGCGGTCGGGCAGCCAGCGACCGGAGGACGGCGTCGCCGGCACGCGGGCGACAGTCACCCGCGTGCCGACGACCCGCTCGTCCGATCAGTCGGTGCGAGCCCGCATCGGGCGCAGCGCCGGCCGAGCCGGAGCAGGGGCGGCCGCGCCGACCCGCCCGGCCAACCCCGCCGGGGTGGGCGACTCGAACAGCTCCCGGATGCCCACCTCGACCCCGAGCCTGTCCCGGATCCGGCCGATGACGTCGATCGCCAACAGTGAGTGGCCGCCCAGCTCGAAGAAGTCGTCGTCGGCGGTCACCCGCTCCAGGCCCAGCGCGGCGGCGAACACCGCGCAGATCGCCTCCTCCTCAGGCGTCACGGGTAGCCGACCCAGCCCGGCGCGGGCCACGTGATCGGGTGCCGGCAGCGCCCGCCGGTCCAGCTTGCCGTTGGGGGTCAGCGGAATCGCGTCCACCAGCACGACGGCGGACGGCACCATGTACTCCGGCAGGGTGGCCGCCACGGCGGCCCGCACCTCACGGGGCAGCCCGTCGCGGTCGACCCCGTCGACCGGCACCACATAGCCGACCAGGCGCCGGTCGCCGGCCGTGTCCTCGCGCAGCGTCGCCACGGCCTGCCCGACGCCCGGGTGCGCGGCCAGCGCCGCCTGAACCTCGCCCAGCTCGATCCGGAACCCCCGCAGCTTCACCTGGTCGTCGGTGCGGCCGAGGAACACCAACTCCCCGTCGGCGGTCCACCGCACCAGGTCGCCGGTGCGGTACATCCGCTCGCCGGCAACGCCGTGCGGGCAGGACACGAAGCGCTCCGCGGTGAGCCCGGGGCGACGCACGTAGCCGCGGGCGAGCTGGTCGCCGGCGACGTAGAGTTCGCCGGCCACTCCCGGTGGCACCGGTGCCAGCGCACCGTCCAGGACGTAGGCCCGGCTGTTGGCCAGTGGTCCGCCGAACGGCACGGCGGCACCGCCACCGGCGCGGTCCGGGTCGACGAGCCCGGCCGCGACGATGACCGTCGCCTCGGTCGGCCCGTACGCGTGGGTCAGCCGTCGCCCCCGAGCCCAGGTCGCCACCAGGGACGGCTCGATGCCCTCCGAGCCGACCACCATCGACTCCACCCCGACCAGATCGTGCGGGGACAGGACACCGAGTAGGGACGGCACCACGCTGGCCGAGCGAATGCCGGCTCGTTGGACCAGCTCACGCAGCAGCGCCGGCTCCGCGCGCTGCGCCGCGGTGGCGACCACGAGCGTGCCACCACAGGCAAGCGTGACCGCCAGGTCCAGCACGGAGGCGTCGAAGCTGAACGACGCGAACTGCAGCACCGGCGTCCCCGGCACCACCCGCAGGACCGACCGGAACACCTCGACCAAGTTGGTCAGGCCACCGTGTGGCACCGAGACGCCCTTCGGTCGCCCCGTGGAGCCGGAGGTGTAGATGACGTAGGCGGCATTGGCCGGCGACAGCACCGGGCCAGCGGGGTAGACCCCGGCGTCCGACGTCGGCGCGTCGAGCAGGATGCGCGCGGTCCCGTCAGGCAACAGCTCGGCGTGCGCCTGATCGGTCACGATCGCCGCCGGCATCGCATCGCCGATCAGGTACGCGATCCGCTCGGCCGGCTGCTCCGGGTCGATCGGCAGGTACGCGGCCCCCGCCTGCCAGGCCGCCACGATCGCGACAACCACATCGACGCCGCGGGGCAGACACAGACCAACGACGGTCTCCGGGCCGGCCCCCGCGTCACGCAGCGTCCGGGCCAGTCGCCGCGCACGGGCGTCCAGTTCGGCGTAGCTGAGTGCCGTGTCGTCGTACCGCACCGCCACCGCGTCGGGACTCGCCACGGTCCAGGCGGCGATCAGGTCCGGCACCAGCGTGCCGGGCACCGAGCGGCCGGTGTCGTTCCACTGAGCCAGCACGCGGTCCCGCTCGGCGGGGTCGAACACGTCGATCGAGCCGACCCGCACCGCCGGGTCGGCGGTCACCGCTTCCACCGTCCGGACGAAGCGCCTGGCCAGCTGAGTGACCGTTTCTGCCTCGAACAGGTCGGCGGCGGCGATGAGCACCCCGTCCAGCCCGGCCGGCGCGCCCGACGCGTCGAAGGACTCGGCGACGATCACCTCCAGGTCGAACTTGGCGACCGACAACTCTGCCGGCACCTCCTCGACCCGCACGTCAGGCAGGTCGACGACCGCGGCGGCGTTGTTCTGCACTGTCAGCATGACCTGGAACAGCGGGTGCCGGGCCAACGATCGGGTCGGCGCCAACTCCTCGACCAGCCGCTCGAACGGCACATCCTGGTTCGCCAGACCGGCCAGGGCGGCGTCCCGTACCCGGTTCAGCACCTCGTCGAACGCCGGGTCGCCGGACAGATCGACCCGGGTGACGACTGTGTTGACGAAGAACCCGACCAGGTCGTCGAGGGCCACATCGGTGCGTCCGGCGCTGGTGGAGCCGATCGGCACGTCGGCGCCGGCACCCAGTCGGGACAGCAGGACGGCGAGAGCCGCCTGCAACGCCATGAACACCGTCGCTCCCTCGGCTCGCGTCACCTCGCGTAGCCGGGCGTGCAGGGCGGCTGGCAGGTGCACCGGCACCTCGTGGCCGCGGTGCGAGGCGACGGCGGGGCGGGGTTGGTCGGTGGGCAGGGACAGCTCCTGCGGCACGCCGTCGAGTGCCGAACGCCAGTACCCGACCTGCCGGGACAGCAGGCTGTCCGGATCGTCGTCGGCGCCGAGCAGCTCGCGCTGCCAGAGGCCGTAGTCGGCGTACTGGACCGGAAGCGGCTGCCAGTCCGGCGACCGGCCCGTCAGGCGGGCCCCGTACGCGGCCGACAGGTCCCGGGCGAGCGGACCCCGCGACCAACCATCACCGGCGATGTGGTGCAGCACCAGGACGAGAACGTGATCGTACGGTCCGACGGTCAGCAGCGACGCGCGCACCGGCGGCTCGACAGCGAGGTCGAACGGACGCTCGGCGGCAGCCGCCACGGCGGCCGGCAGGTCGGCGGCGGACACCGCCGCCGTGGCCAGCTCCCAGTTCATCTCGGCAAGGTCGAGAATGTGCTGGTACGGCTCACCATCGACGGTGGGGAACACGGTGCGCAGCGCCTCGTGCCGGCCGATCAGATCACGCAGCGCCCCGTCGAGCGCCGGCACGTCCACCCGACCGGTGAGCCGCACCGCGATCGGCATGTTGTACGTCGCGCCGGGTTCGAGTTGGTCGATGAACCAGAGCCGACGCTGGGCGTACGACAGCGGCACCCGTGCCGGCCGGGGCCGGGCGGTCAGCGACAGCCGGGCGGCGCTGGCACCGGCCAGTCGCGCCGCCAGTCCAGCGGGCGTGGGCGCTTCGAACAGGACGCGGATCTCCACCTCGACCCCGAGCATTGCCCGCAGCCGGCTGACCAGACGCACGGCCAGCAGCGACTGGCCGCCGAGGGCGAAGAAGTCGTCGTCGACGCCGACCCGGTCGACGCCGAGCAACTCGGCGAACGCGGCGCAGATCAACTCCTCGCGGAGGTCGGCCGGAGCCCGTCCGACGGAACCGCGCAGGTCCGGCGCCGGTAGCGCGCGGCGGTCCAGCTTGCCGTTGGAGGTCAGCGGCAACGCGTCCATCAGCACCAGCGCCGACGGGACCATGTAGTCCGGCAGCCGCTGTGCGGCCAGCCCGCGAATCAGGTCGGGCAACTCCTCGCCCGCCTCCGGATCGACAGGCACCAGGTAGCCGACCAGCCGCTTGTCACCGGGGCGGTCCTCGCGGACCACTACCGCGGCCTGCGCCACGCCGGGATGAGCGGAGAGCACGGCGGCGATCTCGCCGGGTTCGATACGGAAGCCGCGAATCTTGACCTGGTCGTCGGCGCGGCCGGCGAACACCAGGTCTCCGTCGGCTGTCCACCGGGCCCGGTCGCCGGTGCGGTACATCCGCTCGCCGGCGGCACCGTGCGGGCAGGCCACGAACCGTTCGGCGGTGAGACCCGCCCGCCCGACGTAGCCGCGAGCCAGGCCCGCACCTGCCAGGTACAACTCGCCTGCCACTCCGACGGGAACCGGGATGAGCCGCTCGTCGAGGATGAAGGCCCTGCTGTTCAGCACCGGGGCGCCGATGGCCACCTCCCGGGCGTCCGGTGCGAACCGCCAGAGTGTGGCGTCCACAGTGGTCTCGGTCGGGCCGTACGAGTTGAACATCCGCCGTCCCGGCGCCCAGCGCCTGAGCACGTCGAGCGGGCACGCCTCACCGGCCACCACCAGCACCACGTCAGGGGCGATGGAGGTCTCGTCGAGCGTGGCCAGCACCGCCGGCGGCAGGGTCACGTGCGTCACCTGCCGCTCGGCGAGGAACGCCGGCAGTGCCGTACCGAGCCGCTGCTCGGCCGGAATCACCACCAGGGTGGCGCCGGTCAGCAGCGCCATCATCCATTCCCAGCCGAACGTGTCGAAGCTGGCCGAGGCGAACTGGCCCACCCGGCAGCCCGCGCCGACGTCGAGGTAGGTCACGTGCCCGGCAACCAGGCTCGGCACCCCGGCATGTGACACCAGGACACCCTTGGGCCTGCCGGTCGACCCGGAGGTGTAGATGACGTACGCCGGGTGATCGGGTCGGGCCCGCTCCCCCGGTCGTGGCGTGGTCGGTTCCCAGGCCGCCAGCTCAGCGGTCAGTTCGGCGCTGTCGGTGACCAGCACCGGCACTGTCGCCACGTCGGTCAGGACACCTGCGGTGCCGGTGGTGGCCAGCAGCACCGGTGGCTGCGCGTCGTGCAGCATGTACGCGATCCGCTCGACCGGGTAGTCCGGATCGACGGGCAGGTACGCGCCACCGGCCTTGAGCACACCGAGCAGTGCCACTGTCAGTTCGACACCGCGCGGCATGCAGACCGCTACCAACGACTCCGGGCCGACTCCACGCGCGGCCAGGGAACGCGCCAGCCGTTCGGCCCGCGCGTCGAGTTCGACGTACGTCAGCTCACCGTCGTCGGCCACGACGGCGGGGGCATCCGGCGCGCGCCGGACCTGCCGCTCGAACAACTCGGGGATCGTCGCGTCCGGCACCTCGATGCTGGTGTCGTTCCACTCCCGGAGGAGACGTTCGTGATCGCGCTCGTCGAAGACGTCCACTTCCCCCAGCGGCCCGTCCGGGCCGCCCTTGAGCGCGACATCGAGGGTGTCGACGAGGTTCTGCGTCGTGGCGTGCAGCAGTCCGCTGACCAACTCCGCGTCGATCGGCGCGACAGCGTCGATGGCCAGCGCGAGCTGATCACCGTCGTCCTCGACCACCACCGAGAGCGGGTAGTTGGTCGGCTCGTCGGAGTGCACCATCCGGATCCCGACCAGCGCCTCGTCCTCGGGGTCCACAGCGGCGTTGTGACGGTAATTGAAGATCGACGTGAAGAGGGGCAGGTCGGCGTCGACCGCGCTGGCCCGCTGCGCCACCGCCAGCGGGGCGTGCTCGTGCTCCATCAGCTCGGCCAGTTGGTCACGCATCGCGCTGACGGCGACGGACGCGCCCCGGTGGTCGATCCGTACCCGCACCGGCAGCATGTTCATGAACGGGCCGGGCACCCGGTCGGACCCGGCGCCGGCGTTCATCCGACCGAACAGCACAGTGGCGAACACCACGTCGTACCGGCCGGACAGGGCGGCGAGCACCCGGGCCCAGGCCACGTGCAGGAGGGTGGCCGGGCTCGCGCCAAGTTGCTGTGAGACGTCCCGGACCTGGATCGACAACGCGGGCGGGAACTCGTGGACGACGCGCGCCACACCGCTGCCACTGCCGAGCACATCGGTCACCCCGAACGGCGCGGTGGGCTCGTCCACGTCGCCGAGCAGGGTCCTGAAGTAGCGCTCGTGCTCCTCCTCGGCAGCGCTGTACCGGGTCTTGGCCACGAAGTCACGAAACGGCAGGGCTGGCGGCAGCTCGTTGCCGTGACCGCTGAGGATCGTCTTGAGCTCGGCGAGGGCCACATCCATACCGGTGTGGTCCTCGACCATGTGGTGGACGCGGATCAGCGCGAGCCACCGCTCACTGCCGGGGATCTGGGCCACGCTGAGGTCCAGCAGTGGCGCTCGGCCCAGTGGCATTGCCATCCCGGTTGCCGTGATCAGCTCAACCACCGGGTCACTGACACCAGACGGTAGGACAACGTCGTCGACACGTAGCTCGACGTGCCGCCGCACCACCTGGACCGGCTCGGTGAGCCCTTCCCACGCGATCGACGTGCGGTAGATGTCGTGCCGGTCGATGACCATCTGCAGGGCGGCGACGAAGTCGTCGAGCCGGGGACGGGAGTCCATCTCCAACACCATTGGCCGGATGTACGCTTCGTCGCCGCCTTCGGCGAGCAGGTGGTGGAAGAGAATGCCTTCCTGCAACGGGGCGAGGGGATAGATGTCCGCGATGTTCGCCGCGCCGCCATCGACAGTGGTGGTGATCCGGTCGATCTGCTCCTGGGTCAGTTCCACCAACGGCAACATCTCCGGAGTGATCACCGACGTGTCAGCCGGGATCAGGTTCGGCGGGACCTCGACGGTGTCGACGCCACCGGTCGCTGCCAACGCCGCCGGAGTCGGGGTCTGGAAGAACGCGCGTACCGGCACTGACACACCCCGCTGCCGCAACCACTCCACCAACCGCACCACCACCAGGGAATGCCCACCCAGAGCAAAGAAGTCATCCTCGACACCGACGTGGTCCAGGCCCAGAACCTCGGCGAACCCGGCGCACAACAACTCCTCCCGCGCGTTCACGGGAGCACGACCCACGCCGGTGTCGATCTGCGGGTCCGGCAACGCCCGACGGTCGAGTTTCCCGCTGCTGGTCAGCGGCAACTCGTCGAGGACGACCACCGCGGCGGGGACCATGTACTGCGGCAACCGCTGCCCCACGAACTCCCGCACACCAGCACCGTCACCACCGACGACGTACGCCACCAACCGCTCACCCCGCACCACCACCGCCGCCTGAGTCACCTGTGGGTGCGCGACCACGGCGGCCTGCACCTCACCCAACTCGATGCGGAAGCCGCGAATCTTCACCTGGTCGTCGGTGCGACCCAGGTAGTCGAGTTCGCCGCCCGAGGTCCAGCGGACCAGGTCACCAGTGCGGTACATCCGCTCACCCGGCTCGAACGGGTTGGCAACGAACCGCTCCGCCGTCAGACCCGCCCGGCCCACATACCCCCGAGCCAACTGCACACCGGCCAAATACAGTTCGCCGGCGGCGCCCACCGGGACCGGCTGCAGACCACCGTCCAACACATAGGTGCGGGTGTTAGCGACCGGCGACCCGATCGTCACCGGGACACCCACCTCACACCGAGTTGCCGTCACATCCACCGACGCCTCCGTCGGCCCATACAGGTTGTGCAACTCCGTGTCCGGGAGGACCGCCAACAGGCTGTCCCGCGTCGTCGCGGGAAGCGCCTCACCCGAACACACCACCCTCGACAACCCCGTGCACGAGGCCGCCACCGGAACAAACGCCTCCAACATCGACGGCACGAAGTGCGCCGTCGACACGCGCTCCTCACGGATCAACTCGGCCAGATACGCGGGGTCGCGGTGACCGCCAGGGCGGGCCACCACCACCGTCGCGCCCACGATCAACGGCCAGAAGAACTCCCACACCGACACGTCGAACGTGAACGGAGTCTTCTGCACCACCCGCTCACCCACCAACAGTCCGAACCGGTCCTGCATCCACCGCAACCGATTCACCACACCCGCATGCGACACCACCACACCCTTCGGCCGACCCGTCGACCCCGACGTAAACAACACATACGCCGCACCATCCGAGGCCACCTCGACCGGCGAACCCACGTCCGGGCCGTCCAACCCCGCCACCGAATCCAGCACGACCGCGGCACCCGCATCGGCCACCAACACATCCACCCGCTGCTGCGGATACTCCGGATCAATAGGCAGATACGCACCACCGGCCTTCAACACACCCACCAACGCCACCACCAAATCCACACCACGATCCATCCGCACACCCACCACGGACTCACGACCAACCCCCACCGACCGCAGATACCGGGCCACCGCACCAGCACGGACGTCCAACTCCCGATACGACACCGACACACCCTCGAACACCACCGCCACCGCATCCGGGGTCGCCGCGACCTGCCGAGCGAACAACGACACCACCGTGTCGCCCACCGGATACGACACCGCCGTGTCATTCCAACCGGAGAGCACCAGCGAACGCTCCTCGACGTCCAGCACGTCGATGGCGCTCACCCGCTGCCCGGCATCGTGAGCCAGCAGTTCGAGCACCCGGACGAATCGGCGCAGCAGTTGGACGACGCTGGTGGGCTCGAAGAGGTCAGCCGAGGCGACCAGTTCTCCGGTCAGGCCAGCCGGTTCGCCGCCGTCGTCGAAGGTCTCGGCGAGGCTGAACTCCAGGTCGAACTTCGCCGCGGTGCTCCGCACCCCGTACTCCTCGGTCCGCAGACCCGGCAGGTCAAGCGTCGCGGCAGCGTTGTTCTGCAGCGTCAGCATCGTCTGGAACAGCGGATGGCGGGCCAGCGACCGGATCGGAGCAAGCTCCTCGACGAGCCTCTCGAACGGCACATCCTGGTTACCGAGACCCGCCAGTGTGCTGTCCCGGAGGTGGGCCAGCACCTCGCGCACCGTCGGGTTGCCGGACAGGTCGGTCCGCAGCACCACCGTGTTGACGAAGAAGCCGACCAGGTCGTCCAGCGCCTCGTCGGTACGACCGGCGGTCGCGGTGCCGATCGGGATGTCGGTGCCCGCCCCGAGTCGGGACAGCAACACGGCGACCGCGGCCTGCAACACCATCGAGACCGTCACACCCTCGGCCCGGGCCAGCTCGCGGAGCCGCGAGTGCAGGTCGGCAGGCACCTCGACGGTGGCGCAGTGGCCACGGTGTCCGGCCACCGCCGGTCGGGCGTGGTCGTACGGCAGGGCCAACTCTTCCGGCGCACCGGCCAGGGCGCCGCGCCAGTAGGCAACCTGGGTGGACAGCAGGCTGCCCGGGTCCCGCTCGTCGCCGAGCAGTTCGCGCTGCCACAGCGCGTAGTCGGCGTACTGGACCGGCAGCGGCTGCCAGGTCGGGGCGTGCCCGGCACATCGAGCGGTGTACGCGACCGACAGGTCACGGGCGAGCCGGCCGACGGACCAGCCGTCACTGGCGATGTGGTGCACGACGAGAAGCAGCACGTGCTCGTCGGGTGCGGTCGCGAACAGCCGGGCCCGGACCGGCACCTCGTGGACGAGGTCGAAGGGCCGCCCAGCCAGCTCGGCGATCGCCTCGTCCAGCGCTTCCGGGCCGACCTCGACGGTGTTCAGTCGCCAGTCGAGGTCGTCCAGCGGGAGGACCCGCTGACCGGTCTCACCGTCGACGGTGTCGAAGACGGTACGCAGGATCTCGTGCCGGCCGAGCACGTCGCGCAGGGCGGCGTCGAGCGCAGTGACGTCAATCTGCCCGGACAGCCGCAGCGCCTCCGGCAGGTTGTAGGTCGCGTTGGGGCCCTCCAGCCGGTCGAGGAACCAGAGTCGGCGTTGCGCGAAGGAGAGTGGTGCCCGCTCCGAACGGGCGGCGGCGGTCAGTGGCAGGCGGGCCGGGCCGGCCTCGCTCAGCCGGGCGACGAACGCTCGGGGAGTCGGTGCGTCGAAGAGGGCCCGCAGCGTCACCTCGGCGCCGAGGACGTTGCGCAGCCGACCGAGCAGGCGTACGGCGAGCAGCGAATGCCCGCCGAGAGCGAAGAAGTCGTCGTCGACACCGACCGCCGGCAGGCCGAGCACCTCGGCGAAGACACCGCACAGCAACTCCTGCCGGGGATCGGCCACGGGCCCGCCGGCGCCGATTCGGGCTGCGAAGTCGGGGGCGGGCAGCGCCCGCTCGTCGAGCTTGCCGTTGACAGTCAGCGGCAGGTCGTCCAGGACCACCACCGCCGCCGGGACCATGTGCCCCGGCAGCCGCTCGGCGACGAACCTCCGCACCCGCTCCGGCAGCTCAGCATCACCGTCGTCGGCCACCACGTAGGCCACCAGCCGCCGGTCACCGGCCGCGTCGGTGTGTACCACCACAGCAGCCCGGACGATCTCCTGGTGGGCCACGACCGCGGCCTGCACCTCCCCCAACTCGATCCGGAATCCGCGGATCTTGACCTGGCCGTCGGCTCGGCCCAGGAACTCCAGCCGTCCTGCGTCGTCCCACCGCACCACGTCGCCAGTGCGGTACATCCGCTCGCCGGTGCCACCGAACGGACACGCCACGAACCGGCTCCCCGACAGGCCCGGCTGCCTCAGGTAGCCGCGGGCCACCCCGACGCCGGCCAGGTACAGCTCACCGGCCACCCCGATCGGTACCGGTCGCAGCGCACCGTCGAGGACGTAGGCGCGGGTGTTGGTGATCGGAACGCCCACCAGCGGTCCCGCGCTGTCACCGGTCGGCAGCCCCAAAGCGTCCACGCTGTACTCGGTGGGACCGTACAGGGGTACGAACCACATTCCCTCGCCGTCGCGCAACTGCTCCCACAGCCGGGGGCCGACCGCCTCACCACCGAGCAGCAGAATGTCCGGCGGCGCGTCCAACAGGCCGTCGGCCACCAACTGCTCGGCGTACGTCGGCGTCACGTCCATCACCCCGACGCCCAGCTCGGCCACGTATCGCACCATCGCCGAGGTGTCCCGCCGCACCTCGTCGGAGATCACGTGCAGCTCGTGGCCGGCGACCATCCACAGCAGCCCCTCCCAGGAGGTGTCGAAGGACAACGACGCGGTCAACGCGAACCGCAGTCGCTGGCCGTCGACGCCTGCCATCACCCCGGACCGGTGGAAGGCGTAGAGGTTGCGCAACCCGCCGTGGGTCACCACCACGCCCTTCGGCCGACCCGTCGAGCCGGACGTGTAGATCACGTATGCCACCGAGTCCGGGCCGACAGGTACCGAAGGGTCACCCGATGGCGCGCTCGCCCATTGCGCTGCGGCAGCCGGATCGTCGAGCACCAGCACCGGGGCACCTTCCGGTGCCAGGCCCGCAGTCGCCCGCACCGCCAGCACCACCGCCGGTGCCGCGTCGTTCACCATCAGGGCGATCCGCTCGGCCGGATACTCCTGGTCCAGCGGCAGATATCCAGCGCCGGCCTTCAGCACCGCCAGAATCGCCACCACCGCGTCCACCCCGCGGGGAAGCAGCAGACCCACCAGCGACTCCCTGACGATCCCGCTGTCGACGAGCAGTCGCGCGAGTCGGTTCGCTCGCCCGTCCAGCTCGGCGAAGCTCAGCGCGGCACCATCGCAGACCACCGCTGTCGCCTCCGGCGAGGCCGCCACCTGGGCCGCGAACACCTCTGGCAGCGACGACCACGCCACCGGCGTCGTCGTGTCGTTCCAGTCGACGAGCATCCGGTACCGCTCGTCGGCGGGCAGCACCTCCACGGCGGCCAGGCGGATGTCGGTAGCCGATTCGAGCGCGTCGATCAGCCCCTCGGTGGCGGTGTGCAGCAACGCGGCGACGGCGCTCGGGTCGATCGTTCCGGCGGCGTCCACGGCGAAGGCGATACGTTCCGCGTCGTCGTCGACCGAGACCGACAGCGGGAAGTTGTCGAACTCGCGGGACGAGACGACTGTGACGCCGTCGATGCCGATCTCGGTGCCGGAGATGTTGTGCCGGTAGTTGAAGATCGTGGTGAACAGGGGCTGGTCGGCGGGAACACCGCTGACGCGCTGCGCGACGGCGAGTGGGGCGTGTTCGTGTTCGAGCAGCCCGGCGAGCTGGTCGCGCATCGCGGCAACAGCGGCCCGGGCCCCCAACCGGCGGGTGTCCAGGCGCACCGGCAGGGTGTTGATGAACGGGCCGGGCACCCGGTCCGATCCGGAACCGGCATTCATCCTGCCGAACAGCACCGTGCCGAAGACGACGTCGTCCCGGCCGCTCAACACAGCGAGGGTCCGGGCCCAGGCCGTGTGCAGGATCGTGGCGGGGCTGGTACCGAGCTCGCGGGCGACCCGCCGCAACCGCTCGGTCAGGGTCGGATCCAGTGGTTCCTCGGCCCTCCGTTGGTCGGTGCCGTCGCCGCGGACGTCCAGCACCCCGTACGCGGCGGTCGGCTCGTCGACGTCGCCCAGCAGGGCGGTGAAGTACCGCTCGTGCTCCTGTTCGGTGCCGCTGGCGCGGGCCTGGGCCACGAAGTCACGGAACGGCAGCGGCCGGGGCAGCTCGCCGGCCCGGCCGGCCAGGATCGTGCGTACCTCGGAGAGCAGTACGTCGAGGCCGGTGTGGTCCTGCACGACGTGGTGAACCCGGATGAGGGCCAGCCACTGTCCGTCCGCAGCGGGGGCGACCGTGGCGTCCAGCAGCGGCGCGCGGGTCAGGTCGATGGTCCGCCCGGCGGCGGCCAGCAGGTCGTCCGGTCCGGCGGCCACGACCTCGCGTACGGGGACTGTCGCGTGCCGAAGGACGGCCTGCACCGGTTGCGTCAGTCCCGTCCAGACCAGGGCGGTGCGGAAGATGTCGTGCCGGTCCACCACCTGCTGCAACGCGGCCAGAAAGTCGTCGAGCAGACGTCGGTCGACGAAGTGCAGGATGGTGGGCAGGACGTAGGCGTCGGGTCCGTCGGCGGCCAGCAGGTGGTGGAAGAGCAGACCTTCCTGGAGCGGGGCGAGGGGGTAGACGTCGGCGATGTTGGCCGCGCCGCCGTCGACGGCGGCAGCGATCCGGTCGATCTGCCGTTGGGTGAGCGACACCAGCGGCAGCATGTCCGGGGTGATCCGGGTGGCATTCGCCGGGATCCGGTTCGCCGGCACCCGCACCTGCCGGGCACCGGTAGCAGCAGCCAGACCAGCCGGCGTCGGAGTCTGAAAGAACGCCCGAACCGGAACCACGACCCCCCGCCGACGCAACCACTCCACCAACCGCACCACCAACAACGAATGCCCACCCAGAGCGAAGAAGTCATCATCCACACCCACCGCGTCCACACCCAGCAACGCCGCGAACCCCGCACACACCACCTCCTCCCGCGGGTTCCCCGGCGCCCGCCCCACCACCGCCACCTGCTGCGGCACGGGCAGACGCTCCCGATCCAACTTCCCGTTCGTCGTCAGCGGCAACGCGTCGATGACCATCACGACCGCCGGCACCATGTGTCCCGGCAACCGTCGCGCCGTCTCCTGTCGCACCACTGCCGGAAGGCCGGCGTGGTCCACCCCGTCGGCCGGCACCACGTAGGCCAGCAGTCGCGCGTCACCGGGGGTGTCCTCCCGGACCACCACCGCTGCCTGTGCCACCGAACCCACCGCCGCGACGGCGGCCTCCACCTCGCCCAGCTCGATCCGGAACCCCCGGATCTTCACCTGGTCGTCCGCCCGGCCCAGGAACTCGAGCCGGCCCGCACCGTTGAACCGGGCCAGGTCCCCACTGCGATACATCCGCACGCCCGGCTCGAAGGGACAGGCCACGAACCGCTCACCCGTCAGCCCGGCCCGGCCCAGATAACCGCGCGCCAGCTGTCCGCCGGCGACGTAGACCTCGCCCGCGACGCCCGGCGGCACCGGCCGCAACCGGTCGTCGAGCACGAACACCCGCAGCCCTGGCAACGCCTGACCCACGACACTGGCGACGCCATCCTCGGTCACCTGCTCGAAGGTGACGTGCACAGTGGTCTCGGTGATGCCGTACATGTTCACCAGTCGCGGTGATCGGGCCCCGTGGCGGGCGAACCAGTTCGTCAGCCGGCCAGGGTTCAGGGCCTCCCCGCCGAACACGACCGCCCGCAACGAGCCGGCGTCCAACAGGTCCATCACCTCGTAGAACGCCGAGGGTGTCTGACTGAGCACCGTCACCCGCTCCCGGGCCACCAACGCGGCGAACTCACCCGGCGACCTCGACACCTCGAACGGCACCACCACCACCCGGCCGCCGTGCAGCAACGCCCCCCACAACTCCCACACCGAGAAGTCGAACGCCGCGGAGTGGAACCAGGACCACACATCGGTCGGCGCGAACCCGCCGAACGACTCGGCGGTGGCGGCGAACATTCCGACCAGATTGCCGTGGGTGACCGTCACGCCCTTCGGTCGCCCGGTCGACCCGGAGGTGTAGATCACGTACAGCGGATGGTCCGGCCGCACCGCCACCGGGGCGGCGACCGGAAGCTCCGCCACCGTCGCCACGATCTCCGCGTCGTCGAGCACGATCACCGGTGCCGGGCAATCGGCCCATGTTCCGGCCGTCGCCGTGGTGGCCAGCACCACCACCGGCGCCGCGTCACTGATCGTGAACGCCACCCGCTCCGCCGGATACCGCGGATCCACCGGTACGTAGGCACCACCGGCCCGCACCACCGCCAGCATCGCCACCAACAGGTCCGGGCCCCGGTCCAGCACCAGGCCGACCAGCGACTCCGGCCCGACTCCGTGCCCGACGAGCAGGCTCGCCAACCGACCCGCTCGCGCGTCCAACTCGCCGTAGGTCAGTTCCTCGCCGTCGGTGACCACGGCGACCGCTGCCGGCGCCTCCGCCACCCGCGCCGCGAACAGGTCACTCACCGACGACTGCGGCACCGCCACCGGCTCCGGATTCCACTCGACCAGGACCTGCCGGCGCTCGGCATCGTCCAACACGTCGATCGTCGACACCCGCCGGTCCACGTCCGCGACCAGCACACCGAGCACCCGGGCGAACCAGGTCGCGAAGCGCTGAGCGGTGTCCGCGTCGAACAGGTCGGCGGCGGCGATCAGCCGTCCGGACAGCCCGGCTGGTGAGCCGGTCTCATCGCGTCGCTCCTCGACATTGAATTCGAGGTCGAAACGGGCCGCGGCCGGTCCGGTGGGAAACGGTCGGCCGACCGTGCCGGCCAGGACCGGACCGTCCTCGGTGGTGTTCTTCAGCGTGAGTACGACCTGGGTCAGCGGATGTCGGGCCATGGACCGTGCCGGTGCCAGCTCCTCCACCAACCGCTCGAACGGCACATCCTGATGCTCAAACGCCGACAACCCCACCTCACGAACCCGCCCCAACAACTCCACAAACGACGGATCACCCGACACATCCGTCCGCAACACCACCGTATTCACAAA
>NZ_JBEXYP010000039.1:0-27106 GCF_040630995.1 Micromonospora sp. NPDC005710
CGCCTCGCCGACCTGGGTCTGCTCGGCCAGTTCGGCGCGGGTCCGCTCGGCGCGGGTGTCCTGCCTGGTGATCTCGGCCAGCACGATCCGGGACCCGCACCCCGGCGGCGGCCGGTGCCGTCAGTGCCGTTCCTCGGCGAGCTGGTCCCAGTCGGTGACGACCGGCAGGAGGTCCCCGGCCAGCCAGGCGGTGCTCTGGTCGTCGTGGTGCGGGTCGCCGGGCACCCCGCACGCACCCTGCGGAACCACCCAACGGCTGTCCGAGCGGCGGGCCAGGTCCCAGACGAAGCGCGCCGCCGGCCCGCGGAAGCACCAGTGGGTCACCCCGGGGACACTGGAGGTGGCCAACACGCAGTCGTGGTCACCGTCGAGCCGGGGGCCGGGCCCGGTGTCCGGGCCGGGCAGGGCCCGCCACGGCGCCAGCCGGTGCAGGTCACCCCACGACGGCGGCTCGACCGTCGCGTCGGCGACCTCCTCCGCGGCGGCGCGGACCAGCGCGGCGATGTCCACACCCGGCAGTGGGGTCGCACCGAGCAGGTGCTCCAGCGCGTAACCGACGCGCGGCGTCAGTGCCAGCCAGGGCGCGAACACCTCGGGGTACGCGGGCGGCTCGGCCAGCGCGGCCAGCGCCGGGTGGGCGGCGATCCGGCGTACGACAGCCGCCCGCAGGATGGCGTAGGCCGCCGCGTCGGTGCTGTCGGCGGCCATCCGGCGATCCCAGCGCAGCAGTCGTTCCCGCAGCGCGGCGGCGGTCGGACCCAACCCGGTCAGGCCTTCCAGCACGGTCAGCAGCGGCCCGGCCGCGCCCAGGTACGTGTCGGTGTGCACGGTGGCCAGCTCGTCCGCCGTCCAGGCCGACCGGGCGTCGAGAAGGTCGGCGATGCGGTGCGCCCGGTGCGGTGGGGCGAACTCCACCCCGAGCGGTGCCGCCAGCCCGCGCTCGTTGGCCATCACCGACCGGCCGACCACCTCGGCGCGGGGCATCGGTGCGTGCCAACCCTGCCAGGCGTACGCGGCGTCCCACCCGGGGACCACCCGCCGACCGTTTCCCGGGTGCCGTACCGGCACCGCCCCGGCGACCCGGTGCAGCAGGCCCCCGGCGGTGTCCGCCGCCTGCACCACGTTCACCGGCTCCACCCAGTGCCGCAGCGCGTGGTCCACGTCGGCGACGGTGCGGGCCCGCAGCAGCTCGGGCAGCGTCGCGAAACCGAGGTCGCCTCGAACCCGGGGCGGGTAGCGCAGGCTGACGGCCGTCTCGTCGTCCGGCCCGCCGGCGATCACCGGACCACGCTCGGTCTCCACCACCTCGACCTCGACCGGGTCGGCCCCGGCCACCTCGATCGTCTCGACGTGGCGGTGCACCTGCCGCCAGCCGTCCGGGCCGAGCGCCTGCACCCGGGGGCCGTCGCGGCGCAGCCGCTCCGCGTACACGTCCTGGTAGTCGGCCATCGCGTTGGTGATCGCCCAGGCCACCGCACCGGTGTGCCCGAAGTGCGCGATGCCCGGCACGCCCGGCACCGCCAGCCCCACCACGTCGTACTCCGGGCAGGCCAGCCGGATCTGCTGGTAGACGCCGGGATCCTCGATGAAGCGGTGCGGGTCGCCGGCGAGCAGCGCGGCCCCGGTGCCGGTGCGCTCGGCGGCGAGCAGCCACCCGTTGCTGCCGGCCACGGCCGGGCCGTCGGTGGCGAAGCTGTCGACCGCGTCCGGCCCGAGGCGCTGCGCCACGTGCTCGCGCCAGAGCTTGCCCGGGAAGCCGGCGAACAGGATGTGATGGCCCAGCCAGACCGCCAGCGGGGTCCACGGCTCCCACCGACCGGGGCGCAGGCCGGTGGCGGCGAACTCCGGTGACCGGGCCGCCCCGCCGGCGAGGCCGGCGTTGACGCCGTCCACGTAGGCACCCACCCACTTGGCGGTCGCCGGGTCCAGCGAGGTGTGGCAGCGGCGCGCGGTGTCGTCGAGCCGTACCTGCCTGACGAACCGGTCCCAGTCGAGCGCGTCGGGGCCGAGGAACGCCGCACTGGTGCCCCGGGCACGGTGCCGTTCGACCTCGATCTGCCAGGCCCTGTCGTACGCGGTCACCCGGCCCTGCGCCTCCGCCAGCGCCAGCGGGTCGGTGGCCCGCAGGTGCGGCACCCCCCACGGGTCGCGGAACCGCCGGGCGTTCATGTCAGTCTCCCGGCGGCGGTGGCGGGGAGCAGGTCGGTGCGGGCTGACTGACGGCCGGGGCGATCCGGGCGGGTGACCGTGTCCCAGGTCGGCACTGAAAGTGCTGGTCTGGTGACGGCGGGTGTGGCGTCCAGTGTGGGCTCCGGGGTGGTGTGGCACGGCGAACCGATGTTGACAATGACCGAGGTTAGGCTAACCTAACTCAGCAACGCGAAGAAGGTCAGCCGAACGGCAGCACTGCCCCCGAGGCACGACCGCCCCGGGGGCGGTTTCTGGCTGCCCCTCGTCGAAAACCTGGAAGGACACCGCCCGTGACCGTGCCGACGTACCCCGTCGAGACCACCGCGCCACCACCGGCGCCGGCCACCGCGCGGGCACACCTGCTGCACGACGGCTCCGTCGAGCAGTATCGGCGCACGATCGCCGACGGCGTCGACCGGGTGGCCCGTCGGGTGGCCACCGTGGACCGTCCCGGAACCGGGATCACCCCGGCCGAGTTGGCCCCCCTGATCGACCGGGTGGACCTGGACCGTCCGCTGGGCGACGCCAGCGCCGCCCTGGACGAGCTGGAGAACGTCTACCTACGCGACGCCGTCTGGTTCCACCACCCCCGATACCTCGCCCACCTCAACTGCCCGGTGGCCATCCCGGCGCTGCTCGGTGAGGCCGTGCTCAGCGCGGTGAACTCCTCCCTCGACACCTGGGACCAGAGCGCCGGAGCCACCCTCATCGAGCGGCGGCTGATCGACTGGACCGCCGAGCGGATCGGCCTCGGCCCCCGCGCCGACGGCGTCTTCACCAGTGGTGGCAGCCAGTCCAACCTCCAGGCGCTGCTGTTGGCCCGGGAAGAGGCGTGCGCCGACGCCATCGGTCCGGCGGCACGCGCCGACCTGCTGCCCCGGCTGCGGGTGCTCACCTCCGTCGCCGGGCACTTCAGCGTGCAGAAGTCCGCCAAACTGCTCGGCCTCGCCCCGGACGCGGTGATCGCGGTGCCCACCGACGCCCGGCGACGGATCCGGCCGGCCGCCGTGCGCGAGGAGATCGCCCGGTGCCGGCAGGCCGGGCTGGTGGTGATGGCAGTCGTCGCCACCGCCGGCACCACCGACTTCGGCTCGATCGACCCGCTCGCCGACCTGGCCGGGATCTGCGCGGCAGCCGGCGTCTGGCTGCACGTGGACGCCGCGTACGGCTGCGGTCTGCTCGTCTCGCCGACGCGCCGGCACCTGCTCGACGGCATCGAGCAGGCCGACTCGGTCACCGTCGACTTCCACAAGTCGTTCTTCCAGCCGGTCAGTTCCAGTGCGCTGCTGGTCCGCGACCGGCTGACGCTGCGGCACGTCACCTACCACGCCGACTACCTCAACCCGGCCCGGATGGTGGAGCAGCGCATCCCCAACCAGGTCGACAAGAGCCTGCAGACCACCCGCCGCTTCGACGCTCTGAAGCTCTGGCTCACCCTGCGGGTGATGGGCCCGGACGCGCTCGGCGGGCTTTTCGACGAGGTCATCGAACGGGCCGCCGACGCCTGGCAACTGGTCAGTGAGGACCCGCGTTTCGAGGTGGTGACGCGCTCCGAGTTGAGCACCGTGGTGTTCCGCTACCTGCCCACCGGCCCCGGCCGGGAGCTGGCCGACGCCGCGAACCTGCACGCCCGGGAAGCCCTCGCGGCGTCCGGTCTCGCAGTGGTCGCCGGAACCCGCGTGGACGGCCGGCACTTCCTGAAGTTCACCCTGCTCAACCCGGCCACCACTGTCGACGACGTCGGGTACGTGCTCGACCTGATCGCCACCCACGCCGGCCGGTACGTACACGACCACGTTGACGCCGACCTGACCTGCCCCGTCGGCTGACGCCGGTGACCGCGAACCCGCGTCTGGAGACCCCGATGTCCACCCACGACTTCATCGCCATCGGGTTGGGCCCGTACAACCTGGGCCTGGCCTGCCTCACCGCGCCCATCGAGGACCTCGACGGGGTGTTCCTGGAGGCCCGACCGAGCCTCGCCTGGCACCCCGGCATGCTGCTGGAGTCGGCCCGGTTGCAGACCCCGTTCATCGCCGACCTGGTCAGCCTCGCCGACCCGACGTCGCCGTACTCCTTCCTCAACTACCTCAAGGAGATCGGCCGTCTCTACCCGTTCTACATCCGGGAGAGCTTCTACCCGCTGCGCAGCGAGTACGACGCGTACTGCCGGTGGGCGGCGGCGAAACTGCCGAACCTGCGCTTCGGCCAGACCGTGACCACAGTCGAGTACGACAGCGCCGACGAACGGTACGTGGTGGCGGCCAGCACCGGCACGGGCGAGACGGTGGAGTACCGGGCCCGACACCTGGTGCTCGGCACCGGCACCCCACCACACCTGCCCCCGGCAGTGGCCGGACTGCCCGGCGACGCCGTGCACAACTCCCGCTACCTGGAGCACCGGACGGCGCTGCGCACCAAGCGCAGCATCACAGTGGTGGGCAGCGGGCAGAGCGCCGCCGAGATCTACCACGACCTGCTCGGCGACATCGACAGGTACGGCTACCAGCTCAACTGGGTGACCCGGTCGCCGCGGTTCTTCCCGCTCGAATACACGAAGCTCACGCTGGAGTTGACCTCCCCGGATTACGTGGACTACTTCCACGCGCTGCCCGAGGCGACCCGCTACCGGCTGGAGTCCGAGCAGAAGGGCCTGTTCAAGGGGATCAACGCCGACCTGATCAACGACATCTTCGACCTGCTCTACGCGCAGAGCGTCGACGGGCCGGTGAACACCCGGCTGATCACCAACACCGAGTTGGTCAGTGCCGACCACCACGACGGGCAGTACACGCTGGGGTTGCGTCAGGTGGAGCAGGAACGCGACTTCGCAGTGCGTACCGAGGGCCTCGTCCTGGCCACCGGCTACCACTACCGGGTGCCCGAGTTCCTGGCACCGGTACGGGACCGGATCCGCTGGGACGCGCACGGCCGCTTCGACGTGGCCCGCAACTACAGCATCGATCACAGCGGGCGGGGCATCTTCCTGCAGAACGCCGGCACCCACACGCACAGCATCACCTCACCGGACCTGGGCATGGGCGCCTACCGCAACTCCTGGATCATCAGCGAGCTGCTCGGTCGGGAGCACTATCCGATCGAGAAGAGCATCACCTTCCAGGAGTTCGGGGTGTCGTCGTGACCACCGTCTTCACCCACTTCGACGACGGGCTCGGCGAGTTCACGCTGCGGCCGCTCGACCCGGACGCCGACGCGGCGCTGCTGCACACCTGGGTGACCCACCCGAAGGCGGCGTTCTGGATGATGCAGGACGCCGACCCGGCCCAGGTCACCGAGGAGTACCAGCGGATCGCCGCGCACCCGCACCACGACGCCTACCTCGGACTGTGGCGGGGGAGTCCCGCCTTCCTGGCGGAGCGCTACGACCCGGCCCACGTCGAGCTGGTCGGCCGGTACGACCACCAGCCCGGTGACGTGGGCATGCACTTCCTCTGCGCGCCCGTCGACGCGCCCGTGCACGGCTTCACCCGCGCGGTGATCGGCTCCGTGATGGCGTGGCTGTTCGACGACCCGACGACCCGGCGGGTGGTGGTCGAACCGGACGTGCGCAACACCGCGGTGCACGCGCTGAACGCCGCCGTCGGCTTCACCGTCGTGGGCCCGATCGCGAAGCCCGAGAAGGACGCGCTGCTCAGCGTCTGCACCCGAGCCCAGTTCCAGGCCGCTGCCGACCACGCCGCCGCCGACACCCGAACCGAAGGAGCCCCGGCGTGACCACCACCGCCGTCCCCACCCACCCGCCGGTCGCCACCGCGCACAGCGCCCCGGGCGACCCGGTCGGGCACCTCACCCCGCAGCGTTGGGCCCGGGCCAACCGGCTGCTGGTCCGCAAGGCGCTCGCCGAGTTCACTCACGAGCGGCTGCTCAGCCCGGAGGCCGTCACCGGCCCCGACGACAGGCAGTGGTACGAGGTCCGCAGCGACGACGGCGCGGTCAGCTACCGGTTCGCGGCGCGGCTGTTCGCCCTGGCGCACTGGCAGATCGACGCGGACAGCATCACCCGACACCGCGACGGCGCGTCCCTGGCCCCTGACGCGGTGGACTTCATCGTCGAACTGCGCGACACCCTCGGGCTTCCCGCGCGGGTGCTCCCGGTCTACCTGGAGGAGATCACCTCGACGCTCGCGGGTACCGCGTACAAGCTGGCCCAGGCCGCACCGAGCGCCGCCGAGCTGGCCGAGGCGGACTTCCAGACCATCGAGACCTCGATGACCGAGGGCCACCCCTGCTTCGTGGCGAACAACGGCCGGCTCGGCTTTGGCGTCGACGAGTACCACAGGTACGCCCCGGAGGCCGCCGCGCCGGTGCGGCTGGAGTGGTTGGCCGCGCACCGGGACCACTCGACGTTCAGCAGCGCCGCCGACCTCGACTACGACACGCTCATCGAGGGCGAGTTGGACGCCGGGACCCGGGCCCGGTTCGCGGCGACGATGGCCGAACTCGGGCTGGACCTGACCGACTACCACCTGATCCCGGCGCACCCGTGGCAGTGGTGGAACAAGCTGGCTGTCACCTTCGCCGGGGAGCTGGCCGAGCGGCGGCTGGTGCACCTCGGGCCCGGGCCGGACGTGTACCTCGCGCAGCAGTCCATCCGCACCTTCTTCAACGTCAGCGAGCCGGGGCGGCACTACGTCAAGACCGCGCTGTCGGTGCTGAACATGGGCTTCATGCGCGGGTTGTCGGCGGCGTACATGGCGGCCACCCCGGCGATCAACGACTGGCTGGCCGACCTGATCGCCTCCGACGAGGTGCTGACCGGCACCGGCCTGACCGTCATCAGGGAGCGGGCCGCGGTGGGTTACCGGCACCGCCAGTACGAGGCGGCGACGGACCGCACCTCCCCGTACCGCAAGATGTTGGCCGCCCTGTGGCGGGAGAGCCCGGTGCCCGACCTGGCGCCGGGGCAGCGACTGTCCACCATGGCCGCGCTGCTGCACGTCGACGACGAGGGCGGCTCACTGGCGGCGACGCTCATCGCCCGGTCCGGCCTGGCACCCGAGGTGTGGCTGCGCCGCTACCTGGACGCCTACCTCACCCCGTTGCTGCACAGCTTCTACGCTCACGACCTGGCCTTCATGCCGCACGGTGAGAACGTCATCCTGGTCCTCGACGAGCAGGACACGGTCCAGCGGGTGATCTTCAAGGACATCGCCGAGGAGATCGCGGTGATGAGCGACTCGGTCGAGCTGCCGGCGGAGGTGGAGCGGGTCCGCGTCGAGGTGCCCGACGACACGAAGCTGCTGAGCATCTTCACCGACGTGGTGGACTGCTTCCTGCGGCACCTCAACGCGGTGCTCGTCGAGGCCGGTGTGCTCGGCGAGGACGACTTCTGGCGTACGGTCGCGGCCTGCGCCGCCGACTACTTCGACCGCGTGCCGCACCTGGCCGAGAGGGTCCGCCACTACGACCTGTTCGCCCCGGAGTTCACGCTGTCCTGCCTCAACCGGCTGCAGTTGCGCAACAACCAGCAGATGATCGACCTGGCCGACCCGTCGGCAGCTCTCCAGTTCGTCGGCACCCTCACCAACCCGCTCGCCGCCCACGCCCCGGCCCGGTGACCGGGCCGGCGCCCGGCTCAGTCGGTCGGCTCTGCCGTTCCGGCCCGTTGGAACGCGCGGGCCAGTCGGGCGAGGTCGACGCCCTCGAAGTGCTGGAGGAAGCGGCGGCGTACGGCGGCCAGGTGGCTGGGCCAGGACTCCTCCAGGCGGGCGAAGCCCGCGTCGGTGAGGACGGCGTTCCAGCCGCGCGCGTCCTCCTCGCACCGTTCCCGCCGGACCAGGCCCTGCGTCTCCAGCCGGATGATCGTGCGGGTCATGCCGCTCAGGGAGAGATGGCAGAGACCGGCAAGCTCGTTCATGCGCAGCCGCCGGCCCGGAGTCTCGGAAAGGTTCATCAGCGCCGTGTACTCGGTGAGCGGTAGCTGACGGTCACCGACCATGTCCGCGTCGATTGCCCGGGGCAGGACGTGCATCACCTGACCCAGCGCGCGGACCAGCGATTCCTCGTCGGGGGAGAGGGGTTGCGGAGTCGCCGTGGAGGGGTTGGCCATCCGCCCATCCTACTTGCTTGACTCAGCAAACGCTTACCCTCCGTGTGATCACACCCATAGGCGAGATATTTGCTTGACCAATCAAGCAGAGGTTAGCGTTCCGGTCGTCAGGCAAGGACCTCTGAAAGGCGCCACACATGACCAGGATCGGGATCATCCTCGGAAGCACCCGCCCGGGGCGTAACGGCGAGGCCGTCGCCCGCTGGGTGCTCGACATCGCCAAGCAGCGCACCGACGCGGAGTACGAGCTGATCGACCTGCTCGACTACCAGCTGCCGCACCTCGACGAGGCGTACCCGCCCTCGATGGGCCAGTACACCCAGCCGCACACCAAGCGGTGGGCCGAGACGATCGCGTCGTTCGACGGGTTCGTCATGGTCACTCCCGAGTACAACCACTCGACCTCGGGTGCCCTGAAGAACGCCATCGACTTCCTCTACGGCGAGTGGAACAACAAGGCTGTCGGCTTCGTCAGCTACGGCTCGGTCGGTGGGACGCGCGCCGTCGAGCACCTGCGTCTGATCTCCGGTGAGCTGCAGATGGCCGACGTGCGCTCGCAGGTCGCGCTGTCGCTCTTCACCGACTTCGAGAACTTCAGCGTCTTCAAGCCCAACCAGTTCCACCAGGACTCGTTGACCGCCACGCTCGACCAGGTGGTCGCCTGGAGCACCGCGCTCGCGCCGCTGCGCAAGGGCTGAGGGTTTCCGCGTACTCCGGAAACGGCCACGGGGAATCCCGCGGCCGTTTCCGGGCGTCACCACGGCCGGCGTCGGACCGCCGCGTTCACTACCCTTGGCCCGATGAGCCGGTTTGCCGCCGTCGGTCGGGTTCCGCTCTGGAAGGACCGGACCTTCGGCACGTACTGGGTCGCGCAGTCGCTCTCGGCGGCGGGTGACTCGTTCGCCTACCTGGCGGTGCCGCTGCTGGTGCTCCAGGCGACCGGGTCGGTGGCGAAGATGGGCCTGCTCACCGCCGTCGCGGGCGCGGCGGCCGTCGTCGCCGGGATCTTCGGTGGGGTGCTCGTCGACAGGTACGACCGCCGCACCCTGATGATCGTGGCCGATCTGGCCCGGCTGGTGCTCTACGCGGTGGTGCCGCTGGCCTGGCTCGCCGGCCCGCAGGTCTGGCTGCTCTTCGTCGTGCTGCCGATCTGCGAGGCGGCCGGCATGGTGTTCCAGGTCGCCGCGGTGACCGCGGTCCGCAACCTCGTCGACTCCGACCGGATCACCGAGGCCAACGGCCGGTTGCAGGCGACGTACGCGGCAGCGGCCGTCCTCGGGCCGCTGCTCGCCGGTGTGGTGGCGGCCCGCTTCGGCCCGGCTACCGCCATCGCCGTCAACGCGGCGAGCTTCGCGCTCTCGGCGGCCGGACTGTGGCTGATCCGACTGCGCCCCGTCCACGTGGACGAGTCGGTGGCCCGGCAACGCCCGCTGGCCGAATTCCTGGCCGGGGCGCGGTTCCTGTGGCGACAGCCCGTGCTGCGCGCGCTGACCGTCCTGTTGTCGGTCTTCATCTTCCTCACCTACGGCCTCGTCGACGTGCTGATCTACCACGTCACGCACGACCTCGGCGGCTCCGAGGGCACCGTCGGCACGGTGCTCGGCCTGGCCGCGCTGGGCACTGTCGCCGGTGCCCTGCTGGTGGCCCCGCTGCGCCGCCGACGCGGCTTCGGCGCCACCTGGATCGGCGCGCACGCGATCTGCGGCCTCGCCGTGGCGGGAATCGGCATCGCCACGAGCGTTCCCGCGGTCACCGCGGTGACCGCCGTGTACCTGTGCTGCCTCAGCATCGGTGGGATCTGTTCGATGTCAGTGCGTCAGGAGATCACCCCCGATCACCTGCTGGGCCGGGTCACGTCGGCGTTCTGGAGCACGCACTACGCCCTCGGTCCGGCGGGTGCTGTCGTGCTGACCTGGGCCGCCGGCCGCTACGGCGCGCCGGCGGTCACGCTGGCGTCGGGCGCGGGGTGCCTGCTGGTGGCGGTCGGTGGCCTCTTCACCCCGATCCGCCGTGCCGGCGCCGCGCCAACCGCCGGCCAGCCCGGGCTGCGCCCGGCCCCGGCCGGCGGCACCGTCTCTGGTTGAGACGCTATGGAGCTGATGTCGTAGACGATTCAGACGGCAGGGACGCTTCGGGTGGCGGGGAGATCCGGGCGGCCCGGCCGACGGCCGATTCGTTTGTGACATCAGCTCCAAAGGAGCCGACCACCACCATGGCCTCCCGAGCGAGCGGAGTGTGCGCGGTCAGAACTCCTGGTACATGACGTGCAGGCCGGTGCGGCCGAGGGTGGGGTGACGGAACGCGCCCGCCGACCCGTTGCTCTGCACCACCGCGTTGAACTGCATACCGGCGTACCCCTGCTGGCGGGCCCAGCCCGGGCCGGTTGGTGCCCATCTTCGCGGTGCCCAACACCCGTTCGCCGTCGACCGCGACGACGGTCCGCCCCGGCGCAATCTCCACCCACATGCCGTACGACTGCTCGGCGGTCATCGCCGGGTCGTAGGGGAACGTCTCCTGTGCCCTGATCACCTCCTCGATGATCGGCCACACCTGCGACCAGTCCCCGTCGACGAACTCCCGAATCAGCACCCGGGGAGGTTAGGCCCTGGCCGGAGCCCGGACAATCGGTTATCGGCTTGTGCATCCGCGCGGCCTACCTGGTGCGAAGCATGGATCGTGACGAGACGTCACGGATCCGGTCGCTTCGACGAAAGGTTCGCTGATGAAGATCGCACGACTCGCCGCCCGGATGGCGGTGGGTGCCGTGGCCACCGCACTGGCCACCACCGCAGTCGCGGTTCCGGCCGCCCAGGCCACCAGCAAGCCCAAGCCGCTCGGCACGACGTCGCTCGCCCAGGTGCTCACCCGGGACAGCAGCGGCTTCGACCGCAACTCCCGGGACTTCGACGTGCTCACGGCGGCCGTGCTGGCCGTGCTGGAGGCCAAGCCGAACTCCCCGGTCAAGGTGCTCACCGACGGCACCGTGGCGCTTACCGCGTTCATCCCCACCGACGCCGCCTTCCAGCAGTTGGTACGCGAGATCACGCAGGCCCGGAAACTGCCGAGTGAGAGCGCCGCATTTACGGCAGTGGCCGGGTTGGGCATCGACACCGTCGAGTCGGTGCTGCTCTACCACGTGGTCCCGGGCGCCACGATCGACCGCCGGACGGCGGTCCGGGCCGACGGCACGGACCTGACCACCGCGCTCGGTTCGACCGTCGAGGTCGACGTGCGCACCTACCTGCACGTCTTCCGGCAGGTGCGACTGGTCGACGCGGACACCGACGACCGTGACGCGCGGGTCGTCTCGTACGACGTCAACAGGGGCAACCGGCAGATCGCGCACGCCGTGGACCGGGTGCTGCGCCCGATCGACCTGCCCTGAGCCGTTGCGGGTGGCGTTCGACAACGCCTCGGACGCCACCCGCGCCGGGCCGTCAGCCCGAGGTGAGCGCGGCGAGTTCCTCGTCGAGCAGGGCCGCCAGCCGGGCGTGACGCGCGGGGTGGCTGCGCGCGGTCATCCCTCGGCTGGGCATCTCCACAGTCATCAGCAGGTAGAGGTGCAACCGGTAGAGGCCGAGCCGGCGGCGTGCCGACGCGTCCAGCACCAGCGGTTCGGCCGCGGTGGCCTGGTAGCCGCGCAGCAGGGGGTGTTCCGGCTCGTCCTCGGCCCGCCGGAAGAGCAGCGGCGACACCAGGTCCAGCAGCGGATCGCCGTAGAGGAACCGCTCGCCGTCCACCAGGCCGCGCAGGCGCAACCGGCCGTCCCGGTCGGGCGCGGCCAGCACGTTGCCGTCCCAGCAGTCGAAGTGCAGCAACGCCGGGCGGCGTACCTCGCCGAGGACATCGGCGTGCCGCACCACGAGTGCGCGCAGGCGGTCCGGGGTCAGCGGTAGTCGGACGTCCCAGTCAGCCGCGTCGGCCAGGAGCGCGTCGAGCATCGCCGTGAACGCCGCGGGCCAGGTCGGCCCGGCAGCCCGGTCGCCGTCGTACCCGAACCGTCCACCGGTGACCCGGTGCAACGCGGCGAGGGCCACCCCGAGGTCGTACCGCGCCGGGCCGTCGTCCACAGGGACACCGGCGGTGGCCAGGTCGGACAGCGACCGGCCGGGCAGCATCGCGGTGACCAACCACTCGCCGTACGCCGGGTCGGCGCCCTGCCGGAGGACCGGGGGGACGGGCACCTGCGGCGCCCGCTCCGCGACGAGTCGGAAGTAGCGCCCCTCGGCGGCGCAGAGCCCGCGTTCGTAGCGCAGCAGCGGCGTTCCGGCCGGCGGGGCCAACTTCAGCACCACCCGACTGCCGTCGTCCAGCAGCGCCCACCAGACCGTCGCGTACCCGCCGCCGGTCAGCGGACCCGCGTCCCGCACGCGGGCGTGTGGCCCGAACGACGCGCCGATCAGGTATGCCACGTCGGCGCGCCTGAGCGTCCGTTGGGTCGGGCTGACGCCGGTCACGACGTGGTGTCACCTCGCCGGGCCCGTGGCGCGGAACCCGCCGTGGCGCGGGTGGGTGGTGGGACGGGACCGGCGGTGTCGCGGCGGACCAGTTCGGCCGGAAGCACCTCGACCCGGGGCGTCGGAGCCCCGACGCCGAGCACGAGGGACATCGCCCGCACTCCCATGTCGACAAGAGGCAGTCGCACTGTCGTCAACGCCGGGGTCACGTCCCGGGCGATCGGCATGTCGTCGAAGCCCAGCACCGAGACCTGCTGGGGCACCGCCAGCCCTCGCGCGCGCAGGGTGGCGAGCGCACCGATGGCCATCGAGTCGTTGAGGGCCACGATCGCGGTCAGCTCCGGGTCGGCGTCGAGCAGCCGGGCGGTGGCCTCGGCACCACCGTCACGGTCGAACTCCGCGTACCGGATGCGCCGTTCGGGCAGCTCACGGCCCTGCTCGGTGAGGGCCTGCCGGAGGCCGGCCAGCCGATCGGTAGTGGTGGTCAGGATGCGCGGACCGGCGACCACACCTATCGCCCGGTGCCCCAGACCGCACAGCTCCCGCCCGGCGAGGTAACCACCGGTGCGGTTGTCCGGCATCACGGCGTCGCCGGAGTGCTCGTGCCGGCCGATCACCGCCACCCGCCCGCCGGTGGCCTCGTACGCGGTGAGCTTCTCGTTGAGCTGCCTGGTGAACGCCTCGTCGTGGTAGCCAGAGCCGGCCAGGATCAGCGCCGCCACCTGGTGGCCGCGCAGCAGTTCGACGTACTCCAACTCGCGGTCCGGGTCCCGGTAGCTGTTGCAGATCATCAGCAGCCGGCCCTGGTCGGTGGCGACCCGTTGCAGCCCTCGGGTGATCTCCGCGAAGTACGGGTCGGAGACGTCGTGCACGATCACGCCAACGGCGCTGCGGTGTGAGCGGGCCAGCAGCTGGGCGTGCGCGTTGGGAACGTACTGCAACTCGGCGACGGCGGCGAGCACCCGTTCGCGTAGCTCGTCGGTGACCGGCTTGCTGCTGCCGTTGATGACGCGGGAGGCGGTGGCGGGTGAGACGCCCGCCCGGCGGGCCACATCGGACAGGGTCGCCATGGCCCGCCCCCTCGATCTGTTGACGGCGTTTCGTCGTGCCGGCTAGCGTCACCGTACCGCAGAGAAAGCCCTTTCCCGCAGGGAGGCCCGGCCATTGTCCGAACGCTTCGCGGTACTTCAGCTCGACGATCTTCCCGCTCGACGCTGCTCGTGTGGGACAACCCGCCGGGGGTTCATCGCCGAGAGCGAGGGCCAGGCCAGCGTGCATCTGCTTAACGTGCAGGATGCGGTGACCCACCACCACCGGGTCGCCACCGAGTACTACGTCGTGCTCGCCGGTGAGGGTGAGATCGAGCTGGACGGCGTCCGTCATCCGGCCCGGCCGATGTCCGCGTTCCTGATCAAGCCGGGCTGCCGGCACCGGGCCATCGGCGATCTCACCGTGCTGCTGGTGTCCCTGCCGGCCGCTGACGACACCGACGAGTACTTCGATGCCTGATCGGCTGTCGCCGCTGCCCGGTGGGATCGGGGTGTCCCGGCTGCGCGTCTACGACACGGTGGCCTCGGACGGCCTGGTCGGCGGCACCCCGCACGTGCACCTCTGCTGCACCGAGGGGTACGTGGTGACCGACGGCGCGGGCGCGGTGCAGACATTGACCCCCGTCGGCTTCCGGGAGACACCGTTGCGCCCCGGGGTGGTGGTCTGGTTCGACCCGGGCACCGTGCACCGCCTGATCAACGGGGGCGGGCTGAGCATCGTGGTGCTCATGCAGAACAGCGGGCTGCCCGAGGCCGGCGACGCGGTGCTGACCTTCCCACCCGAGGTGCTGGCCGACCCGGCCGCGTACGCCGCGGCGGCGGCGTTGCCCGGTGGGGGAGCGCCGGGGGCGGACGTGCACGCCGCGTACCGCCGACGGGATCTGGCGGTGACCGGCTTCCAGTCGCTGCGCTCCGGTGGGCCGGAGGCGCTGGCCGCGTTCCACGCCGCGGCGATCGCGCTGCGCCAGCCGTTGCTGGCGCGCTGGCGGCAGCGGTGGGAGGCCGGCGCGGGCCGCGCCGCCGCCGACACCGCCACGCAGCTCGACGCCCTGGAACGGGGGGAGCCGGGGCACCTGGGCGACGCCGGGGTGTACGAGGTTGCCGAGCCGGTCGAGCACGGCCGGTTGGGCATGTGCGGCCTGCTCGACACCTACCCGGCGGCCGGGTGACGGCGGGGTAGGAGTTCCGTTGATCGACTCCGTCTCCCGCAAACCGGGGGCTCCGAAGGCCGTCGACAGCCCGCTTTTCAGGAAGCCGAGTCGATCGTGGACCGAGCGACGAGATACGCGGAAATCGATCCACGAATAGATCGAGGAAAGCCCTTGCCCGGTGCGGAGGGGCCGCCTACGCTCCAGGAAAGCGTTTGCCTGATCTGCCAACCGGCCCGGCCCACGGGCACCGTGCCGGGCCTCGAGGAGGTTCCGCGTGACCGAGAACTCTCTGGACACGGCGGGCCGACAGGCCGCCGTCGAGGCGGAGGGCGATGAGCGGAACGCTGGTTCCGCGCCCGGTGCGCCGGAGCCCATCGACAGTGCGTCCATTGTGGAGGAGCGCCAGGCCGGGAGTGGCCGTGCCCCGCGCTCGACGCTCGGTCGGCGGGCGGTGACCTTCGCCGACTCGCTCTGGCGCCCGGCACTGGTGCTCGCGGTCTTCTTCGCCGCCTGGTGGTTCGTGGCGGCCCGGGAGTACGTCCCGAACTACCTGGTGCCCACCCCCGGTCAGGTCTGGGAGACGATGACCACCCAGTGGTCCGAGCTGGCCCGGCACACACTCGTCACCCTCTACGAGACGGTGCTCGGCTTCGTGCTGGCCGCCGCCCTGGGTCTGGTCACCGCGGTCGCCATCGCCTACTCCCGCACCCTGGACAAGGCGCTCTATCCGATCGTCCTGTTCGCACAGGTCATTCCCAAGATCGCCATCGCGCCGCTGCTCGTGGTCTGGTTCGGTCTCGGCCTCACCCCGAAGATCATCCTGGCGGTCCTCATCGCGTTCTTCCCGGTGGTCATCTCCGGGGTCGCCGGGCTGCGCTCCACCGACCCGGAACTGCTCGACCTCGCCGCCACGATGGGCGCCGGGCCGTGGCGCACCTTCCGCAAGATCCGCTTCCCGAACGCGTTGCCGCACCTCATGGCCGGTCTGAAGGTGGCCGTCACCCTCGCCGTGGTCGGCGCCGTGGTCGGTGAGTTCGTCGGCGCCAGCGAAGGGCTCGGCTACGTCCTGTTGCTGGCCAACGGCAACCTCGACGCCCCACTGCTGTTCGCCGACCTGATCCTGATGTCCGCCATCGGCATCGTCCTGTTCGTCCTCGTCGAGATCGCCGAGGCACTGCTCATCCCGTGGCACGCCAGCCGCCGGGCCGGCGTGTCCCTCACCACCTCCTGACCGACCCCATCACGGAGGCACCGATGAAACGCACCGCCACCACCATCCTGGCCACCGCCGCCCTGCTCCTCGCCACCACCGGTTGCGGTGGGGACGACCCCGCCGGCACCACCAACGCCGACGGCAGCAAGCAGGTCACCCTCACCCTCAACTGGGTGCCCTACGGCGAGCACGCGCCCTTCTACTACGGGCTGCAGAAGGGCTACTACTCGGCCGAGGGCATCGACCTGAAGATCCTGCCCGGCAACGGCTCCGGCAACACCGTCAAGCAGGTCGCCCAGAAACAGACCGACTTCGGCTGGGCGGACAGCCCGGTGCTGCTCAAGTCGGTGGCCAGCGGGATGCCGGTGCGCAGCCTCGGCGCGTACCTGGAGAAGGGCCCGTCGTCGGTGGAGTTCTTCACCGAGGAGAACATCAAGACCCCGGCCGACCTGAAGGGCAAGACCGTCGGCGGCACCCCCGGTGACGCCCTCTACGCCACCTTCCCGGCCTGGCTGGAGAAGAACGGCCTCAAGAAGGACGACGTCAAGGTGGTGAACGTCGACGCCGCCGGCAAGATCGCCGCCCTGGCCGAGGGCAAGGTCGACGCCATCATGGGCTTCTTCCACGACCAGGCGCCCACCATCGAGAGCAAGACCGGCAAGAAGGTCGACGTGCTGCTCTTCGCCGACTACGGGATGAACCTGCTCGGCACCGGTCTGATCGCCAACACCCAGACCCTGCAGAAGGACCCGGAGTTGGCCCGCAAGTTCGTCCGGGCCACCCAGAAGTCCTGGGCCGACGCCGCCCGCGACCCGGCCGGCGCGGTGAGCGCGATGGCGGCCCTGGCCGAGAACGAGCCGGCACCCGAGGTGCTCACCAAGCAGCTCACGCTCAACCTGCCGCTGATCGGCGCGGAAGGCCCGCCCGGGGTGAACACCGAGGCCCAGTGGAGCGAGACCATCGGCCTGATGTCCCGCTACGCCGAGCTGAAGGACGCGGGCGAACCCAGCGCGTACTGGGACTCCTCGTACGCGGCGCAGGGGTGACCCGGTGACCTCCGCGCCGGCAGCCACCGGCACCGCCATCGGGATGTCCGGGCTGACCGTCCGGTTCACCACCCGACGGTCGCAGACGACCGCGCTGGACGACGTGTCACTCGACATCGAGCCGGGCGAGTTCGTCTCGATCGTCGGCCCGTCCGGCTGTGGAAAGTCCACCCTCCTGAAGATCGTCGCAGGGTTGGTCAGGCCGACGAGCGGTGAGGTGTCGCTTCTGGATCGCCCGGTGCGCGGCCCGCAGAAGGAGATCGGCTTCGTCTTCCAGAAGGCCGCGTTGCTGGAGTGGCGCGGCGCCCGGGCCAACATCCTGCTCCAGGCCGAGATGCGCGGCATGGACCGGGCGCAGGCGGCCCACCGTGCCGACGAGCTGATCGAGATGACCGGCCTGACCGGCTTCGAGAAGGCGTTGCCACACGAACTGTCCGGTGGCATGCAGCAGCGGGTGTCGCTCTGCCGCGCGCTGCTGCACTCCCCGCCGGTGCTGCTCATGGACGAACCGTTCGGTGCCCTGGACGCGCTGACCCGCGAGCAGATGAACGCCGAACTGCACCGGATCTGGCGGGAGACCGGCACCACAGTGGTGCTTGTCACCCACTCCATCGCCGAGGCGGTATTCCTCGGCACCCGGGTCGTGGTGATGAGTCCCCGGCCCGGCCGGATCATCCGCACCTTCCCGGTCGAGCTGCCGGCGCACCGCGACTACGCGCAGGTGATGTCGGATCCCCGCTTCGACCGGCTCGCCACCGACCTGCGCGGGTTGCTCGGCAGCGCGGCCGCCAACCACTGAGCGCGGATCGGCACGACCAGCACGACGGAAGGAACACCATGACCCGCAGGTCGATCGGCATCATCGTCAACGGCGTGACCGGACGGATGGGCTACCGGCAGCACCTCGTCCGGTCGCTGCTGGCCATCCGCGAATCCGGTGGTGTGGCGTTGGCCGACGGCACCACCATCTGGCCGGAACCGGTCCTGGTCGGGCGCAACGAGACCAAGCTCCGGGAACTCGCCGAGCGGCACGGTCTGACCGACTGGACCACCGACCTGACCTCGGCGCTGGCCCGCGACGACGTCGAAATCTACTTCGACGCGCAGGTCACCCAGCAGCGGGAGAAGGCGATCCGGCAGGCCATCGAGGCCGGCAAGCACATCTACACGGAGAAGCCGCTGGCCGAGGACACCGCCGCCGCGCTGGACCTGGCCCGGGCGGCGGACGCGGCCGGCGTACGGACCGGTGTCGTGCAGGACAAGCTGTTCCTGCCCGGTCTGCGCAAGCTCAAGCGCCTCATCGACGGCGGCTTCTTCGGCCGGATCCTCTCGGTGCGCGGCGAGTTCGGGTACTGGGTCTTCGAGGGCGACTGGCAGCCCGCTCAGCGGCCGTCGTGGAACTACCGCGCCGAGGACGGCGGCGGCATCGTCGTCGACATGTTCCCGCACTGGCACTACGTGCTGGAGGAGCTGTTCGGCCGGGTCACTGCCGTCTCCTGCGTGACCGCCACCCACCTGCCCGAACGGGTCGACGAGGCCGGTCACGCCTACGCGGCCACCGCCGACGACGCCGCGTACGCCACCTTCGAACTCGACGGCGGGCTGATCGCGCAGATCAACTCGTCCTGGGCCGTGCGGGTGTACCGCGACGAACTGGTGGAGTTCCAGGTCGACGGCACCGAGGGCAGCGCGATCGCCGGCCTGCGCAACTGCCGGGTGCAGCACCGGGCGGTCACCCCGAAGCCGGTGTGGAACCCGGACCTGCCCGCCACCGAGGACTTCCGCGCCCAGTGGGCCGAGGTGCCCGACAACGAGGACTTCGACAACGGCTTCAAGGTGCAGTGGGAGGCGTACCTGCGGCACGTGGTGGCCGGCGAGCCGTTCCGGTGGGACTTCCTGGCCGGTGCACGCGGCGTGCAGCTCGCCGAGCTGGGGCTGCGCTCGGCCCGCGAGGGCTGTCGCGTCGAGGTGCCGGAGCTGCGGTCATGACCGCAGCCGAGGTGGTGCTTCCGGGCGGGCGACGACACCGACTGGCCGGGGGGAGCGGCTTCGACCCACCGGACGCGCCGGCGACCACCCGGATCGCGTACGCCGCCGCGCACGTCGTCGCCGACCCGAGCGGGGAGAACGTGCCCGGTGCCCCGGCGGCCGTGGACTGGGACACCACCCTCGCCTTCCGGCGGCACCTCTGGTCGTACGGGCTGGGGGTCGCCGAGGCGATGGACACCGCCCAGCGGGGGATGGGGCTGGACTATCCGGCCACCCGGGAACTGATCCGGCGGAGCGCCGCCGAGGCCCGTGCGGTGGGCGGGCGGATCGTCGCCGGGGTCGGCACCGACCAGCTGCCGGCCGGCCCGGCCACACTGGCCGCGGTCACCGCCGCGTACGCCGAGCAGCTCGACGACGTCCGCGCCGCCGGGGCCCGACCGGTGCTGATGTGCAGCCGGCACCTGGCCGCCGCGGCGCGTGGCCCGGAGGACTACCTGCGGGTGTACGACGACCTGCTGAGTGCCACCGACGAACCGGTGGTGCTGCACTGGCTCGGGCCGATGTTCGACCCGGCGTTGACCGGCTACTGGGGTGCTGTCGACCTGAACCTGGCCGCCGACACGGTGATCGAGCTGATCAGGGCCCACGAGTCCACAGTTGACGGAATCAAGGTGTCACTGCTGGACGCCGACCGGGAGATCGCGTTGCGCCGCCGCCTGCCGGCCGAGGTACGTCTCTACACGGGTGACGACTTCCACTACCCGGAGCTGATCCGGGGTGACGACGTGGGGCACTCCGACGCGCTGCTCGGGGTGTTCGCGGCCATCGCCCCGGCCGCCGCCGCCGCGCTGGCCGCCCTCGACCGGGGCGACCTGACGGCGTACGAGAGGATCTTCGCGCCCACGGTGCCGCTGGCCCGGCACCTGTTCGCGGCGCCGACCTGGCACTACAAGACGGGGATCGTGTTCCTGGCCTGGCTGGCCGGGCACCAGGACCACTTCACGATGGTCGGTGGCGCGCAGTCCGGCCGCTCTCCGGCGCACCTGGCGACCCTGCTCACCCTGGCCGACGCGGCCGGGTTGCTGCCGGACGCCGACCTGGCCGCCGCTCGCGCCCGCGCGTTCTTCGCAGTGGCGGGGGTGGCCCAGTGAGCGCGAGGAGTGAGCCGGTGTTGCGAGCCCCGCAGTCGCGAGCGAAGACCAGCCCAGTGAGCGCGAGGAGTGAGCCGGTGTTGCGAGCCCCGCAGTCGCGAGCGAAGACCAGCCCAGTGAGCGGGGCACCGGGGGCCGACAGCGCCGACGAGCTGCGGCGCTTTTCGTTCAATCAGGCCACCGCCCAGCGCTGGCCGCTGCCCGACGTGGTGGCCGGGTGCGTGGCGGCCGGCGTACCCGGGATCGGCCTCTGGCGGGAGCCGGTGGCCGAGTACGGGTTGGCCCGCTCGGCGAACCTGGTCAGCGACGCCGGCCTCGCCGTCACGTCACTGTGCCGGGGTGGGTTCTTCACCGCCGACGACTGGCGGGCGGAGAACCTGCGGGCCATCGAGGAGGCCGCCGTCCTCGGGGCACCGGAGCTGGTGCTGGTCTCTGGTGGGCTGCCCGCCGGCAGCCGGGACGTCGACGGCGCCCGGCGTCGGGTCGCCGACGCGATCGGCGAGTTGGCCCCGCACGCCGAGGCCGCCGGGGTACGGCTGGCCATCGAGCCGCTGCACCCGATGTTCGCCGCCGACCGGTGCGTGATCGCCACCCTCGGCCAGGCACTGGACATCGCCGAACGGTTCGACCCGGCGGTGGTCGGCGTGGTCGTGGACGCATACCACGTCTGGTGGGACGACACGGTGTACGCGCAGATCGCCCGGGCCGCCGACCGGATCGCCGCGTTCCAGGTCTGTGACTGGGTGACCCCGCTGCCGGAGGGGGTGCTGCTCGGCCGCGCGTTGCCCGGCGACGGCTGCATCGAGCTGCGTCGGCTGCGGGAGGCGGTGGACGCGGCCGGCTACGCCGGACCGATCGAGGTGGAGGTCTTCTCCGCCGAGGTGTGGGCGCGTCCGGGCGCGGAGGTCCTCGACGGGGCGATCGCCGGCTACCTGCGCCACGTGGTCTGACTAGGCCACGGCGGGGATGGTGGCGTCGATGAGGTGCGGGCCCGGCTCGTTCAACGCCGCGGCGAACTGCTCCGCGAGTTGCTCGGCGGTGGTGGCGCGGGTGGCGGGCATCCCGAACGCGTTCGCCAGCCCGACGAAGTCGATCTGCGGGTCGGTCAGGTCGAACAGCGGGTTGGCGTCCGGGTCGGCGGGGCCGGGCTGCTTGCTGAAGTATCCCCATTCCTGGCGCAGGATCGCGTACCCGTGGTTGTTGAGGATCACGTTGGTGATGTTCAGCCGCTCCCGTACCTGCGTCCAGAGCGCGGTGGCGGTGTACATCACGCAGCCGTCGGCGACCAGCGCCACCACCGGTCGGTCGGGTGCGGCGACGGCGGCACCGACCGCCAGGGGCAGACCGTCGCCCATGGCACCGCCGGTCTGCATCAGCACGTCGTGTCGGGGAGCGCCGGCGGTGGCGGCGGCGAGGGCGGTGCCGGAGCTGACGGACTCGTCGATGATGATGGCCCGCTCGGGTAGCAACGCCGCGATGACGTCGGCCCAGTTCTGCAGGGTCAGCGCCCCGGTGGGTGGTGCGGGTCGGTGCGGGTCGCTGACCTGGGCGACCGCGTCCGGCGCCACCAGGTCGGCGAGTCGGACCAGCGCGGCGACGGCGTCCTGGCCGACCTCGGCGAGGACGTGCGTCCGGGCGCCCTCGGGCACGAGGAGGCTCGGCTGGTCGGGGTAGGCGAAGAACGAGACTGGGGCCTTGGTGCCCGCGACGATCACATGACGTACCCCGTGCAGTTGGTCGAGCACCTGGTCGGGATAGAAGCCGAGCCGGGGGAACGAGGGTAGGCCCGCTCCTCGTTCGACCCGGTTGGAGTAGAGCTCCTGGAAGACGCGTGCACCGGTGGCCGCGGCGATGCGCCCCGCTGCCAGCAGGCCCGCCTCGAGCAGAGTCGTTCCGCCGATCACCAGTGCGGTCGTCTCGCCGCTCCGAAGAGCCTCGGCGATCTGCGTGATCGTCCGGTCGTCCACTGCCGGTGCCGGCCGGGGTCGCACGGGTGCGCCGGCCGCACCTCCGTCGGACCAGGACACGTCCGCCGGCATGATCACGGTGGCGACCTGCCCGGGGGGCTCCAGGGCGGCGGCGAGGGCGGCTGCGGCATCCGGGCCGGCGCCGGCGGCGTCCTCGGGACGGCGGACCGGGCCGCGCAGCCATCCGGCCAGCGCCGCGATGTCGGAGTTCAACGGTGGGTCGAACGCAGTGTGGAACGTCGCGTGGTCTCCGACGATGTTCACCACCGGGGAGTTGGCGCGGCGGCTGTTGTGCAGGTTCGTCAGGCCGTACGCGAGCCCGGGCCCGAGATGCAGCAGTGTCGCGGCTGGCTTGCCCGCGATCCGGGCGTAACCGTCGGCCGCACCGCTGACCACGCCTTCGAAGAGCGCGAGTACGCCATGTAGTTCGGGAACCGCCTCAAGCGCGCCGACCAGGTGCAGCTCGGTGGTGCCGGGGTTCGTGAAGAGCACCTCGATCCCACCGTCGACGAGGGTCCGCAGCAGTGCTTCCGCGCCGTTCACGCACGTCCCCCATCATCGGCCAATCAGCAGCAATTCAATACTAAGCTTGCATTTCGGGCCGCTGTTGCTAGGTTCCGATAAGTAGTCCGGTAGGTGAGGAGGGGTCCGATGGGACAGGGATGGACCGAACGCGGCTATCACGCCCGGCGTCTGGACATCAGCGTCGATCGCTCCTTCGACGACTTCCGCCGGCAGTACGAGCAGGCCGTCCCGGCCTACGACGCGACGGCGTTCAACGCCTTGGTAGCCCGCGACGCCCCCTGGGACGATGTCCTCGCCCTCATGCGCGACAGCGCACCGCACGCCTTCCTCATCTACTGGTGCAGCGGCGACCTGTGGCCGATGATGAACCTCGCTGGCGACAGCCGGCACTGCGTCGAGTATCTGATGGGCAACCACACCACTGCCGAGCGGATGTTCCGCCACGAGCCGACGGTCATGCTGTACGCACCGCTGCGCACGGCGATCTGCGACCGACCCGACGGCGGAGCACGGTTCATCATTGAGCAGCCCAGTCACGCGTTCGGCTCCTTCGGGGTGGACGCGATCCACGAGGTGGGCCGGGAACTCGACACTGAGGTCGCCGCCCTCCTGGCGCACCTTGAGGTGCCGGTGCCGGCGGGTCTGTCCGTCTAGGCGGCGCTTCGGTTCGTATCCACCCAGTCACGGGACCTGGTGAACGTCTCGACCGCATCACCGAGGACCTGCCACGGCCACTCGGTGACCATCCCGTCGAGCAGCGCGAACGCGTGCGCCGCCGCGTCGAACTCCTCCGCCAGCTCGAAGGTCAAACTACGACCACCACGGCGCGCGGGTGGGCGCCGTCGGCGGTGCGCGCTGCTCCGGCGGCATCAGCAGAACTTGATCTAGGCGTGGCCCGCGGAACGTGATCTTATACGCACCAGCGATTCGAAACACTCTCCGAACCCTCGATTAACCGTCGGCGGCTTAGGTGGGGGAGCGCTCCCATGAGCGGGTCGCGATCGGAACAGTGCTCCACAAAGGAGCCATCGAAAGGAGCCTCGTGGCTACCAGCACGAGCGGAACAAGGGTGCGAAGACTGGCGTTACCGACGCTGGTCCTCGCCCTGGTCACCGGTACCACCGGCGTCGCAGGATCGGCATCGGCGGCACCCGCGGGGCCGTCGGGTGGCGGTCGCACCGGCTACTTCACCGCCGGGTCCGACAAGAAGGTCCCCCTGACCGACGGCGCCGACCGCCGGCCGGGCGGCAGGAAAGCTGCCGACCAGGAGGCCACGGCGGCCGACACCCGCCCCGGCATGTACATCGTCGAGCTGGCCGAGGAACCTCTGACCTCGTACGCCGGAGGCTCGGCCGGGCTGGCACGGACCCGCCCGCAGGCGGGTGACCGGCTGGACGTGACGTCGGCACCGGCACGGGCCTACCGCGGTCACCTCGACGCCCAGCGCAGTGCCGTCGCCGCCGCCGCGAAGGTGCAGGTCACCGCCTCGTACACCACCGCTTTCAACGGGTTCTCGGCGAAGCTGACCGCCCAGCAGGTGACCGCGTTGCGGGCGGACAAGCGCGTCCGCGCCGTCACCGCCTCGCGGGCCCTCGGCACCCCGACGCCCCCGCCGACCGCGTCGGTCCCCGGCACCCCGGCCACGCCGAGCCCTGGCGAGCTGGACCAATCGGCGGCAGCGGATTCGTCCGGCAAGCCGGACAAGCCCGGCAAGCCGGACAAGCCCGGCAAGCCCGGCAAGCCCGGCAAGCCCGGCAAGCCCGGCCCGGCTACCGGCGCGGGCATGGTCATCGGCGTCCTGGACACCGGCATCTGGCCGGAGAGCGCGTCGTTCGCCAAGAAGATGACCGCCCCCGCGACCTGGCGCGGCACCTGCCAGACCGGGGTCGGCTTCGTGGCCGAACACTGCAACGGCAAGATCGTCGGTGCCCGGTACTTCGCCGACTCGTGGCTCGCCTACGGCGGATCGGTGCCCGAGGGTGAGATGTTGTCCCCCCGCGACATGTCCGGGCACGGTACGCACACCGCGTCCACGGCCGCCGGTCTGTCAGTACCGAACGTCACGATCGACGGTCGCCGCTTCGGTCCCGTCTCCGGGGTCGCGCCCGACGCCCAGGTCGCCGTCTACAAGGTGCTCTGGGGCGGCATGGGCTACGACGCCGACATCATCGCCGGCATCGACGCGGCCGTCGCCGACGGCGTCCAGGTGCTGAACTTCTCGATCGGCTCGCAGCTCGGCGACTGGGAGGCCAACACCCCGATCGGCATCGCGTTCCTCAACGCCACGCTGGCCGGGGTCTTCGTGGCGGCGTCCGCCGGCAACACCGGCATCGTGAGTGGAGCGATCAGCAACGCCGCGCCCTGGGTGACCACTGTCGGCGCGGCGGTGACCAAGCTCGACGAGGCCACCGCCAAGCTGGGCGACGGCACGAAGCTCGTCGGCGGTTCGCTCGACGCCCTGCCCGGCGGCGGCGCACGCCCGCTGGTCTTCGGCGAGCAGGCCGGCTCCCCGGACCTGGGCGCCGTCTACTGCGAGCCCGGCAGCCTCGACCCCGCCAAGATCAAGGACAGGGTGGTCGCCTGCGCGCTGTCCGACATGTTCGGCTCCGCCGCCGAGATCAAGGCCAAGGGCGGGGCGGCGATGATGGTCTTCGACCCGGTCGGCAACTACCGGATCAACTCCATCTTCAACTTCCCGGTGGTCTATCTGCCGACCGAGAAGCAGGCCGGCACGCTGTTCAACTACCTGATGCGCCACCCCACCGACGCCACGGTGTCGCTGCGCACCGGTGGCGACGGCTCCAGCGTCCCGGGCATACCCAGCGTCGCTGACTTCTCCTCCACCGGCCCGGACAAGGTGACCCTCGGCGTCTTCAAGCCGGACCTGGTCGCGCCGGGGTCGAACATCATCGCGGCGGTCTCTCCGGCGGGCAACTTCGGGCGGGACTACGACGCGTACTCCGGCACCTCGATGGCCTCGCCGCACGTGGCCGGGGCGGCGGCGGTCCTGCGCGCCACCCACCCGGAGTGGTCACCCGGCGCGGTCGCCTCGGCGTTGCGCACCACGGCCACCGACACGGTCGGCACCAGCAACCCGCTGGAGCAGGGCAGCGGCTTCGTCAACCTGGCCAAGGCCACCGACCCCGGCCTGGTCATCCAACCGACGGCGGCGGACCTGACCGCGTTCAGCGAGACGACCCAGCCCGACGGCAAGGAACTCAACCTTCCGGCCATCTCACTGCGCGAGTACGACGGCACCCGACCGGTGACCGTCACCCGCACCCTCACCAATGTGGGCACGACGAAGGAGACCTACCGTTCGTCGGTGTCCGGGCTGCCCGGCATGAGGGCCACCGTGTCGCCGTCCTCGGTGACGCTGGCACCCGGCGCGTCAGCGACTGTCACCATCACGCTGCGTCGGGGCAGCGCGCCCTGGGACCGGTACGTGACCGGGTCGATCACCTGGCAGGGCAAGGCCCACAGCGCCCGCATCCCGGTCGCCGCCCGCCCCTGGGGCATCGCCGCCCGGCCGTACGCCGACGACGGCGAGGAGTTCGCCCGGATGACCAACGGTGCCTTCGGCCTCGTCCAGCCGGGCTTCACCGGGCCACTCGCCGGTCGCAGCACCGGTTACACCCCGATCCGGCGTACGTCGTACTCGATGCCGGCCGGCGTCTACGGCGGTGTCTTCGACCCGGGTGCCAGCGGGGTGAAGAAGGTCGACTTCACGGTGCCGGCGAACACCGCGGGCATCATCGTCGAGGCCAACACCGCTGATCCGAACACGAACCTCGATCTCTACCTGTACAAGGGCGACACGCTCATCTACAGCAGTGACAGGTTCTGGACCAGCGCCGAACAGGCGTACAAGTTCCTGCCCGAACCGGGGCGCTACACCGCCTACGTGTTCGCGCAGTACCCCGGCGGCCCGGTGGTCGACTTCGACGTGAGTCACGCCATCATCGCCCGCAACGCCACGTACTCGGGCGCAGCCCTCACGCTGCCCTCGACGGCGGAGCGCGGTCAGGGCTTCAACTTCACGCTGAAGCCGAACAAGCCGCTGGCCGAGGGTGACTTCTGGGCCTACACCGAGTACCGCACCAACGGCACTGTGGTTCCCGGCAACCTCGTCTACACCAATCAGAGTTCCTGGCAGTAACCGTTCACCCGAACGTGGGGCGGTGCCATGCGCCCCGCCCCCCCCGCTGCCCCGCCCCCCCCCAGCAACAACCCGCCCAGCCGGGTCGTACTCTCCCCGATCTTTCGGGTGCTGTCGTGTAGCCTCAAGGCATTACGGG
>NZ_JBEXYP010000040.1:0-18274 GCF_040630995.1 Micromonospora sp. NPDC005710
CGGCTACACCGCGCCGGGCATCGCCGGGCAGATCGAGGTGCTGACCCGCGCGTACGCCTCCGCCGCCGTCGACCCGGCGACAGTGGGCTACCTCGCGCGATCACCGGCCGGAGGGTGCGGCCTCGTCGAGGACGACTCGCAGCGGGTGCGGGGCGCTGGCGACGACGTTGCCGAGCACGGTGAGCAGCAGGCCGTACTGATCGGTCGGCTCGTCAACGAGCAACTGGTCGGCGTCGGTGATCAGCAGGGTGAGCGGGCCGCTGTCGAGCCGGTCCCGGAGCACGTCGGAGAGGGCGTCCCAGGTGCTCCCCAGGTGCGCCGGCAGAGCCAGTGCGGTGGCGAGCGCGGCGAAGAAGCCGGCCCTGGTCCGCGTCGTCGCTCCGACCAGCACCACCGCGCCGGGCAGGTCGAGCCTGGCGTCTTGGCAGACCATCAGCCAATCGGGCACCCGACCCGCGTGCTCGTCAACCATCACGTTCCTCCTGATCCGACCGGAGCGGTATCTGACCGACACGCCATCCGACCGGGACGCCGCCGGAGCGGGGCCGACCGACCACGGCCGGTCGACCCCCGGGTGGGTCAGAGCCGGTAGAAGTCGGTGTAGTGGTTGGGCGAGAACCAGGTGACCCCGGTGCCGCGGTTCACCACGATCCGGTACGCGTCCCGGGCGGCGCCCTGGGTACGCGGGTAGACGTCGTACTCGTAGTAGGTGGCGTTGGTGGGCAGTTGCCCCTCGTAGTTGTAGAACTGTCCGCCGGCGAAGTTCGACTTCCCGCCGCTCCACGAGTACCAGCCTCGGCTGGTCGGGAAACCCTTGGCAGACCAGCCCGAGCGGGCGGTGCGGGCGTCCGCGCAGCGGCTCATGGTGCAGGAGCTGTAGACCGCCGCCGAGGCCGGGTCGGTCAGCCGGGGGGACACCATTGACGGGCCGACCAGCGCGGCGGCGACCATGGCGAGGAGCAGGGCGAGGGTGGTGGTACGCCGGCGGATCGCGCCGAGCGTGGCCAGCGGGGACACGAGGGTGGACACAGGCTGCCTCCAGACCATCCAATCCATTGATCCGCGTGATTGTCGGACCGGACCCAGTCTCACCGCTGCCGGTCGATGACAACACCCCTCGGCACCCGAACTGCTCCACAATGCTCGGTTAACCCCGAATGATCGTCTGTCGCGCCATTCCCGATTGTGCCGGTATGCGGTCTACTCCGTCGCGGCGTGGCGACGGGCATATCGGGCACCGGTTGTTAGCGTGAAACGCGGATCCGGGACCGTGGAGGGTGCCATGACGGACGCCCCCGACGGGAGGCCGAAGCCCGCGGACCAGTGGCGGCACCGGGGCGTACGAGCGTTGACGATCGCCCGCGACGCCGCAGTGCGCGCCTGGCGGTGGTGGGCGCGAAGCTGGGATCGACTGGTCGCCGCACTTCAGGACGAGGCGCCCGTCGGATCCGCTGCCGCGCCGTCGCCGTCCGGCCCACTCGTCGAACAGCGCGACGCACCCCGCCTGATCGCGGTCCCGGCCCGCGGTTACGTGTACTCGTTCTACGTCCGCGCCACGTTCGCCTGGTCGTCATCGGCGAGCCTGCGGTCCGAGGTGCTGAGTTGGTACGTGCAGTACTTCCAAGCCAACGCCGTCCAACGGTTGACCCGGCTCGCCGGCGACGCCGCCCGGGATCTGCCCCCGCACCGGGCCGGTGACCTGGAGGTGGCGTTGCTGCGGGCGCTTGCCGACGATCCCCTGTGGCACTACCAACGGGGCGACATCACGCTCACCTGCCGCCCCGACGCCACCGTACGCCTCGACGAACGGATCATGCCGGCGCTCCAACCGCACGTCGACCGCCTGGTCAAGCTCGAATACCAGTTCGACGAGCAGATCCGAAAGGCCCGCTATGCCGAGGAGCTGAGCCGCCAGTGGGTGACGATCCTGAGCATGCACGCCGACGACGACGCGGACCTGGCCGACGCTCGCGACCACCTGCTCACGGCGAACCGAGAAGCCGCGAGATGGATCGCCGAACTCCTGCACCGCCGAGCCGACCCCTCACCAGAATCGGCACCCGCGCCCCGAGTCCCCCAACAGACCCACACCCCTGCCCCGCCCGCTCATGAGTGACTTTCCTGCCGCGCCCGCCGGGCGGTCTGGATTCGCACAGGGCCGAGTGGCGGCTCCTCCTGGGTTCACGCCCTGCTGACGAGCCCGAGCAGCGCTCTGCCCCGGTACCGGTTCCACCTGCGGCCAGGTCCGGCTCGTTCGCGTAGCCGGCCCGCTACCTACGGCTCCCGCATCCAGGTCTTCGGGTCGGTCACGAAGACGCCCTTGCCCTGTTGCCGCCGAATCACGCGCAGCGCCTCCAGCCGGGCGTAGGCCATCTGGACGGTCCCGTGGCTGACGTCGTAGCGAGCACGCAGCTCGACGATCGAGGGCAGCTTGTCCCCCGGCCTTAACTTCTGCGACCTGACGTCGGCGATCACATCATCGGCGATGCGCCAGTAATCCGGCACTTCTCGCATGGCACTCCTCGCGTGGCAACCCGATTTGATCACACCGCGACGCGCCTAACAAGCAGCGTTGACTCATCTGACATGTCTAGCTATGTTGATTCCGGGCCGATCCTCGCGTGGCAACGAGTTCGGCTCACCCTCTGGTCGGGGCGGGTGCGTGTGCCCGTCCCGACCCTCCGGACTGCTCTGCTGCCGTACCGCCGAAATGGGCTGCGTCAGCGGAGCGGGCGGGTCGCCCGCGGCCCCCGAGCGGACGGCCCGCCCTTCCAGACCCACCAAAAGGACCTTTCGCGCTCCCGCCTGCGCTCAGAGAGGATCGTCGTGGCTCAGGTGTATCGAGGTGGCCAGCCCTACCCCGCCGGCTACCCGGGCCGGTTGACGCCGCACGAGGTGCGGACCCGCGAGTTCGCCGCGTGCCGGCGCGGCGTCGACCCCGACGAGGTACGCGAGTTCCAGGCCCGGGTCAGCGACGAGCTGGCCATGCTCAACGAGACGGTACGGCTGCTCAGCCAGGAGAACGACCGGATCAAACGGGCACTGCGTGACTGGCAGAGCATGCACGCGCGGGAGTGTCGGCCGACGCACGAACAGCGCGGCAACTCCGGCCACTGGTGACCGCGCGCCCCTCCCCCGGCGACCTGCTGATCATCGACGGCCGAGCCTCGGTGCAGTTCGCCGGGGACCGCGCGCTGACCTTCCGCGTCGTGTCAGCCTGCGATCGACCGACGTACGAGGGTTGGGTCTGGTTGACCGGCTACGTCATCAACCGCCGAGGCGACGCGACCGCCAGACGGGAGATCTTCGTCCAACGTGCCGGCCTGACAGCGGCCGGGTCGCCAACAGCCCGGGCCGCGCTTGGCACGGGCAAGGCTTGATCAAGCCGCCTTGTAGACGGTGTCCAGGTGCCATTCGAGGAATTCAGCGCGCGGCCGGTCGCTGCGTCGTTCTGGCAAAGCGATCTGCTCACCCGCCTTCGCGTAGAACTGGTCACCGTTACCGAACTCGCTGCGGAGCCGCGGACTGACCACAAGACGATGCTTCGGATCGACACCGAGGTAGCCACGGTCGAAGAGGATGTGCACGTCGGACTTGAGCAACAACCCGTTGTCCAGCCGATGCTCGCCGCCCAAGGGAAGCGGACGGATGTGCGCGGCCTGCAGCACGGGCTGAACCCTGTTGCCGGTGATCGCGCAACGCCGGCCGTAGGCTCCAAGGACCACTGCCTTGAACGACTGCTGCCCGAGCCGTTGAGGCACCAGTCGGGGGTCTCCGTAGACGGGTCCGGGACGATGCCAGGGGCCAGTGAGGTCAACCGCAGCCGTCGTTCCGATCAGACGGTGGATCAGCAGATCGAAGTACGCTGCGGCATCGACGTCGGCCAGGTTGTAGGTCTTGCCCTGTACGACGTTCGACGCGAACCCTGGCGGTGGACCGACTGTCGACTCGTTGGGAAAGAACGTCACGTCACGGACGAAGATGCAGCCGATGACGGGGTCCTCCCCTGCACCGATCGCCTGCTTCCGGTAGCGGCCGACACTGCGGCGCATCTCTTCGATACTCGAAGCGCCATTGGCCTCACCGAAGAGCTCCCACGCCTCGGAGATTCGCAACTGCGTGAAGCCGCTGAAAAAGCCACCGCCCACCACCCGGTTCAGCGGGAAGTGCGCCTTGAACAGGAAGGGTTCGCCGGGAGTGAGGGCCCGAAATGTTCCGCCGGAGGGCCGCCAGAAGTTCACCTCGTTGAGCGCGGGACGCTCCGCAAGGAAGCGGTACCACCTTTCGTCAGTCACCCCCACGAAGGCCTTCACGAGGATCAGCGTGGCTCAGAGATGATCTAAAAGCCACCATCTGATCGGTCATTGCTGCGGCAGCAGCGTCAGAAGCCTGCCCACGAGGCCGAAGCCAGTGCGCGCAGAGGGCCGCCACGGCTTCCGCGTCAGTGCGAACTGGCTCCCACGATGGACCCCGTCACGGGCCGTCCCGTCCACGCCCACATCTCCAGTGCGCTCCGGTCGACGAGTGTGATGTCGAGCTGCCGGGCCAACTGGATGCCGTCGCCCGCGGTGAAGTAGCTGTTCGTGACGAACATGCAGATCTCCCCACCGTGGATGTCACGGCAGGTGCCGGCGAAGCGCTGGATGGCGGCGCTGCCCACCCGGTTGCTAACACTCTGCCGCTTGCACTGCACGACGACGCGCTGGCCGTCGGGGGCGATCGCCAGGACGTCTGCTCCCCGGTCGCCAGGGCCGCCGCATCAGGACACCCCCGCCCCGGTCGGGCCGTCGGCACCTAGGGCGTCGCGGTGGACCTGTCGACCAATGCCTGCCGCAGCGTCGCGGACTGCTCCACCGAACCCCCGCGCACCCCGAGACTGAGCCGGGCCGCCCGGTAGTACCCGTCGCGGGCCTCGTCGACGTGGCTCAGCATCTCCACGACGTCCGGCGGCGCCTCGACGATTCCCCGGGCGAGCCGCTCGACCTGCCAGATGGCGTCCCGCCAGTTGGCGGCGGCGACAACAGTCGGCTGATCGCCGAGCAGCAGCAGGTTCTCCCAGACGATCGTGCGCCGCGCGTCCGCCTCGGCGAGCCGGGCGAGCCCCTCCTCGCGGTCGATGGGGTGGCTCCGCGAACCGGGCCGGTGGTCGGCCGTCAGGCGCAGCGCCACCGCGTGACTCTCCTTGAGGGCGTGCGCGTAGTCGACGTACGCGTCGAGCCGCCGCTCGTCCCAGCGGACGCTCTGGCTGCGCCGCCACCGGGCACGGTCGGCGAGGGAGGTGGCGAGGATCGTGCCCAGGGTGCCAACCAGGACGCCGAGGAGGGCCGGAAGCTGCGTCAGGAGGTCGCTCACGGGGTCGAGGCTGCCAGCCCCGGGCAACCCCGCCACGCCTCAGGTTCGGGGGTCGCCAGGATGGCGAGGGTCTCCCGGCGTGTCGAGTCACTCCGCTGCCAACGATCATCGCAACGATCGAACGGCGCGGCTCAGGACGGGACGTCTCGGTGGCGGAAGGCCGCCACGCCGACCACCAGGAGCAGCGCGGCCACCGCCGCCAGCACCACCAGGGGGAGCGCCGCCGGGTCGACAGCGGGCACGGCCGGCACATGGGTGTACGGCGAGACGTTGAGCGCGGCCTGGGGCAGGTCCAGCACCGCGCCGAGTTGCCCGAGCAGCAGGAAGATCAGCAGGGCCGTCCAGGACAGCACCACCGACAGGCGGGGCAGCAGCCCGAAGATCGCGGTCACCACCCCGGCCACCACGAGCAGGGCGGGCAGGCGCAGCAGCGCGGCACCGCCCAACTCGACGGCCTGACCGAGCGGGTCTCCGGTGACGATGCCGTAGCCGAGACCGGTGGTCACGCCGGCGAGGAGCAGCAGGGCGAGGGCGCCGAGCGTCGCGGCGAGCACCTGGGTGCCGAGCCAGCGGGTACGGCTGACCGCCGTGGCGAGGGCCGCCTCCAACACCCCGTCGGCTTCGTCGCCGCGTACGCGCAGCAGGGCCTGCACGACGTACGCGCCGATGGTCAGGGCGAAGAGGGCGAGCATCGCGGCCAGGTACGCGTTGATCAGGTCGGCACCGCCACCCATCGCGTTGATCGCTTCGGCGGCGGCCGGATTCGCGTCGATCATGTCGTTGAACTCGTCGGCGGCGACGCCCATGGAGAGGCCGAGCACGGCCACCCCGACCGCCCAGCCGAGCAGCGTGCCGCGCTGCATCCGCCAGGCCAGGCCGGTGGGGCTGAGCAGCCGGGGCGCGCCGGTCGCCGGGCCGCGTCGGGGGGCGATCAGCCCGGCGCCGAGGTCACGTCGCTCGGCGAGGGCGTACGCCAGTGCCACCCCGGCGAGCAGCAGCGCGACGGGCAGGGCGAGGACCCACCAGCGTTCACCGTCGAAGGCTCGTACCTGGTTGCCCCAGCCGAGCGGGGAGATCCACGATGGCCAGGCGCTGCGTACCCGGGTGCCGTCGGCGCTCTGGTCGCCGAGCACGTCTCCGGCGGCGCGCAGCACGAAGGAGAGCCCGACGGTGGCGGCGGCGAGCGCGTTGGCGCCGCGTGCGGTGACGGAGAGCTGGGCGGTGACGGCGGCGATCGCGGTGAAGGCGACACCGACGCCGCCGATCGCGGCCGCTGCCGCGACGGAGCCGGCGAGCGGTAGACCGGCGCCGGCGAACGCGACAGCGAGCAGGGCGGCGGCCAGGGCGTTCGCCGCGACGATGACGAGCAACGCGGCGGTGAGCGGCGCGTACCTGCCGACGACGTTGGCCCCGAGCAGTTCGGCGCGGCCGGTCTCCTCGTTCTGTCGGGTGTGCCGGGTCACCGCGAAGGTGCTCAGCAACGCGACGATCAGGGCCAGTGTCACGTACGTCTCGGCGACCACCACGGCACCGAGGTCGGTGCCGTGGATCGGGCCGTTGAAGGCGCGGGCGACCAGGCTGGACGCCGACGTGGTGGCGTAGCCCAGCCGGGCGTCCTGGTCGGGGTAGACGCCGGAGACGCTTCCGGCGAGGGCGTAGCCGAGCAGGGGCGTGCCGAGGACCCAGACGGCGAGGCGGATCCGGTCCCGGCGCAGCACGAGCCGGGCCAGCAGGGCGGTGCCGGTGAGGGCGCTCATCGGGCACCCCCCTGCGAGGCGTCAGCCTGCGCATCGGTGCCCGAGCCGCCAGCGGCGGGAGCGCCAGCGGCAGAGGCGCCCGCGCCAACGGCGGCGGGGTCGTCGCCGTAGTGACGCAGGAACAGCTGCTCCAGGGTCGGCGGCGTGCTGGTCAGCGCGCGGACGCCGAAGCGGATGAGGTGGCCGAGCAGCTCGTCGAGGTGGGCGGGGTCGACCTCCAGGTGGGTACGGCCGTCGACGAGGTGCACGTTGTGCACGCCGGGCAGCGCGTCCAGGCCGGTGACCGGGCTCGCGGTCTCGACGGTCACCGACGTGCGGGTGAGGTGGCGCAGCTCGGCGAGGGTGCCGGTTTCGACGGTGCGGCCCTCGCGGATGATGCTCACCCGATCGCAGAGCGCCTCGACCTCGGCGAGCACGTGGCTGGAGAGCAGAACCGTGGCGCCGGCCTGCTTGATCCGCCGGACCTCGTCCTGGAACACCGCCTCCATGAGGGGGTCGAGGCCGGAGGTCGGCTCGTCGAGCACGTACAGCTCCACCGGGGACGAGAAGGCGGCGACGATGGCGATCTTCTGCCGGTTGCCCTTCGAGTACGTGCGGCAGCGGCGGGTCGGGTCGAGGTCGAAGCGGTGCAGCAACTCGTCGCGGCGACGCCGGTCGAGGCCGCCGCGTAGCTGACCGAGCAGGTCGATGGCCTCCCCACCGGTGAGGTTGGGCCAGAGGTTGACGTCTCCCGGCACGTACGCGAGTCGCCGGTGCAGGCGTACCGCGTCGCGCCACGGGTCGCCGCCGAGCACCTGGGTGTCACCGGAGTCGCGGCGGAGCAGCCCGAGCAGGATGCGGATGGTGGTGGACTTTCCGGAGCCGTTGGGCCCGAGGAAGCCGTGCACCTCCCCCTGCTCGACGCGCAGGTCCAGCCCGTCGAGTGCGCGGACGGATCCGAACGTCTTGACCAGGTTGCCGATCGAGATGACGGGCATCGCCCCTCCTGCGGTTGAATGCGTCGACAGTCACCACTGTACTGACCATCGGTCAGTCGAATCAACGGTGACGGTGCCCACTGGTCAGGACGTCGCTAGGCTGGCCGGCATGACCGCCGATCCCGCGGACGACACCCGCACCCGGATCCTGCGCGCCGCGCTCGACCTGTTCGCCGAACACGGCTACCAGCGCACCTCGCTGCGTCAGATCGGCGAGCGGCTGCGACTGACCAAGACCGCGATCCTGTACCACTTCCCGGCCAAGGAGCATCTGCTCGCCGCCCTGGTCGAGCCCTTGGTGTCGGACCTGGAGGCACTGCTCGACTCGGCGCGGAACCAGCCCACCGAGCAGGCCCGATGGACGGTGGTGGAGGGCTGGGTGGACATCATGCTCGCCCATCGCCGCCCGCTGGGCATGCTCTTCCACGACATCGCGCTGGTCGGCCGGGGCGACACGTACCACCGGCTCATGGAGGTCGCGATGCGGGCCAACGACCTCATCGCCGGGCCGGACGCGGGCCGGCGCGAGCGAGTCGCCGCGGTCCAGGCGTTGGGCGCGTGCAGCGACCCGATCGTCTTCTTCACCGACGTGTCCGACGAGGTGCTGCGGGCCGACATGCTCGACGGCGTACGCCGGCTGCTGGCCCCGCTGCCCGCTGACGCGGCACCCGGGCCGCAGGCCGACACGACAGCCGGGGCGCGCACGGACCTCGCGGCCGGGTCACGCGCGGCCACGACGGTCCCGGCGCCGGCCCACGAGACCCCGGCGCACGCGACCGCGGGGGGCACGAGCGGGAGCCCGGCGACGCCAACGGGCCCGGCCGGCGGTGCCGGTGCGGCGAGCCGGCGTCGGCGGCCGGGACGACCGTCCGCGCTGGACCGGGAGCAGGTCGAGGCGGCCCGGCGGATGCACGCGGCGGGCACCCACTCGGTGGACGCCATCGCCGCCAAGCTGGGCGTCTCGCGGGCCACCGTCTACCGCCACCTCACCGCACCATAATGAGACAGTTTCAATATTGTTTTGCGACGGTTGTGAGCCCGAACGCTCAGGCCGCCAGGGTGGCGTAGCGGCCGTTGCGGTCCAGCAGGCTGTCGTGGGTGCCGGCCTCCACGATCCGACCGTGGTCGAGCACCGCGATCTGGTCGGCGTCGCGCACCGTGGAGAGCCGGTGCGCGATGGTGATCGTGGTGCGGCCCTGGGCGAGCACGTCGAACGCCCGCTGCACGGCGCGTTCGGTCTCCGTGTCCAGCGCGCTGGTGGCCTCGTCGAGGACCAGGATGCGCGGGTCGCGCAGCAGCGTGCGGGCGATGGCGAGGCGCTGCTTCTCACCGCCGGAGAACCGGTGGCCGCGCGAGCCGACAGCGGTGTCGTACCCGTCGGGCAGCTCGGCGATCAGGTCATGGATCTGGGCGGCGCGGGCGGCGTCCTCGATCTCGGTGTCGGTGGCGTCCGGACGGGCGTAGCGCAGGTTCTCCCGCACGGAGGTGTGCAGCAGGTACGTCTCCTGGCTGACCACGCCGACGATCGCGGCCAGGTCGGCCAGGCGCAGGTCGCGCAGGTCGACGCCGTCGACGGTGATCCGGCCGGCGGTCGGGTCGTGCAGCCGGCTGACCAGACCGGCGAGGGTGCTCTTGCCGGAGCCGGTCTCGCCGACCAGGGCGAGACTGGTGCCGGCCGGCACGTCGAGGCTGATCCCGACGAGGGCGGCGGTGTCGCTGCCCGGGTAGCCGAAGGTGACGTCCTCCAGGCGGAGATGGCCCTGCACGCGGGAGGGGTCGAGCCGGACCGGCTCGGCGGGGTCGGCCACGTCGACGGGCAGGTCGAGGTATTCGAAGATCCGGGCGAAGAGCGCCAGCGACGCGGTGAGCGAGACGCCCACGTTGAGCAGCCCCATCAGCGGCCGGAACAGGCCGCCCTGCAGGGCCGTGAAGGCGACCAGGGTGCCGATGCTCAGGGTGCCGGCGGTGCCGGGCAGCCCGGCGGCGAGGTAGATGACCGCCGGTACGGCGGCGAAGATGATGCTCATCGAGGCCATCCGCCAGCGACCGGCCAGCTCACTGCGCAGCTCCAGGTCGACCAGGCGGGCCGAGGAGGCGGTGAACCTGTCGATGAGCGCCGGGCCGGTGCCGAGGGTCTTGGCCAGCTGCACGCCGCTGATCGAGAGCCCTTCCTCGACTGTGACGTTGAGGTCGGCGAGTTCGCGTTGCCGCTCGGCGGTGATCTCGCGGCGCATCCGGGCGACCCGACGGGTCAGCCAGATGGCCGGCGGCAGCACCACGAGCGAGACCAGGGAGAGCTGCCAGGAGAGCGCGACCATGGCGACGGCGGTGGCGACCACAGTGGTGAGGTTGGCGGCGACGGCGGTGGCGGTGGACGTGACCACCGACTGCATGCCGCCGATGTCGTTAGTGATGCGGGACTGCACCTCGCCGGTGCGGGTGCGGGTGAAGAAGCCGAGCGACTGGCGCTGGAGGTGAATGAAGACGTCCGTACGCAGCCGGTGCATGACCCGCTGGCCGACCTGGGTGGAGATCCAGGTCTGCACGACGCCGAGGGCGGAGGTGACAGCCGCGACGGCGACCATGCCGAGGACGAGCCAGACCAGCAGCGTCACGTCGGCCTGCGGCAGGGCCCGGTCGATCACGGCGCGCAGCAGGAACGGGGAAGCCATCGCGATGATCGAGGAGAGCACGATGATCGCGGTGACGGCGGCCAGCGCGGGACGGTGGGGGGTGAACAGGCGACCGATGCGGCGCAGCGACACCTGACGGGCCTGCGTCTTCTCTTCGGCGCTGACGGTGCGGTGGCCGCGGTCGCGGCCCTTCGGGGTGGGTTCCAAGGGTTGCTGCCTCTCGTCGGAAACATTGCTGAGGTTACCTCATCATGAGGGAGCAACCACATATCCTGCTACCGTATTCCGGTGACAGAGCACACCGTCGACAGCGCCGACGACGAGAGCCTGGCGGAGACGTTCTGGGCCGTGGCGTCCCGTTTGCGCCGGCAGACCCGGGACTCACTGGCGCCCTGGGACGTCACCCCCAGCCAGTCCCGGGCCCTCGGGGTGCTGGCCCGGCACGGCGAGGTACGCCCCGGCACCCTCGCCGAACACCTGCGCATCGCGCCGCGCTCGGCGACCGAGGTCGTCGACGACCTCCAGACGCGTGGGCTGGTCGAGCGCCGACCCGACCCGGCCGATCGCCGGGCGACACTCGTCGCGCTCACCGACGAGGGCGACCGCGTCAGCACCGCCATCCGCACCGCGCGCCGGGCCGAGGCCGACCGCTTCTTCGGCCACCTCGACGACGCCGACCGTGCCGAGTTGGCCCGCATCCTGCGCACCCTGCGTACCTGAGACCTGCGGGTTTGCCCGCCCCGCACCCGGGTAACCCGCGCCCCCGTTCGCACGGCGGGGCCCCGCCACCACCAGTCGGGGAGACGCCACAGGAGGACGCGCATGTCTGCCCTGACCCACCACCACCCCGCCTGATGTGCGGGATCAGCGGGGAGGCACGGTTCGACGGTCGCTCGCCCGACAAGGCGGCGGTCACCCGGATGACCGAGGCGATGCGCTCACGCGGCCCGGACGACGAGGGACTGTTCGCCGACGGTTGGGTCACCCTGGGGCACCGTCGGCTGACCATCATCGACCTGTCCGAGGCGGGCGGGCAGCCGATGGTCCGCGACGATCTGGGCTTGGCGCTGGTCTTCAACGGCTGCATCTACAACTACCCGGAGTTGCGTGAGGAGTTGCGCCGGGCCGGATACACCTTCCACTCCACCAGCGACACCGAGGTGATCCTGGTGGCGTACGCGCACTGGGGTGAACGGTTCGTCGACCACCTGGTCGGCATGTTCGCGATCGGGCTTGTCGACCGGGCCCGGCGGCGGCTGATCCTGGCCCGCGACCGACTCGGCATCAAACCGCTCTACCTCGCCGAGACACCGGGGCGGCTCCGGTTCGCCTCCACGCTGCCCGCTCTGCTGGCCGCCGGTGAGGTCGACACCGGCATCGACCCCGTCGCGCTGCACCACTACCTGTCCTGGCACTCCATCGTGCCCGCCCCACGGACCGTTCTGCGCGGTGTGCGCAAGCTGCCGCCGGCCACCCTGCGGGTGATCGAGGCGGACGGGCGCAGCCGCGAGGAGGTCTACTGGCGACCCGACTACGTGCGGGAACCCGCGGACGGGAAGATGGACGCCGCCGACTGGCGGGAAGCGATCGGTGACGCGTTACGCGCGGCGGTACGCCGACGCCTTGTCGCCGACGTGCCGGTCGGGGTGCTGCTCTCCGGTGGACTCGACTCCAGCCTCATCGTGGCGCTGCTCGCCGAGGCCGGCCAGCAACACCTGCGCACGTTCAGCATCGGCTTCGACAGCCGCGACGGCGAGTCCGGCGACGAGTTCCACTACTCCGATCTGGTGGCCCGGGCGTACGACACCGACCACCATCGGATCCGGCTGGCCGACGACGACCTGGTGCCCGCCGTCCGTCAGGCCGTGCTGGCGATGACCGAGCCGATGGGCAGCCACGACGTGGTCGCCTTTCACCTGCTCTCCGAGCAGGTGGCGCAACACGTGAAGGTGGCCCAGTCGGGGCAGGGCGCCGACGAGGTGTTCGCCGGCTACGGCTACCACCAGCCGCTCGTCGAGGCGCCCCGGCACGGCGCCGCCGAGACGTTCGCCGCCGCGTTCTTCGACCGCGGCCACGACGAGTTGCGCAGTATCGTCGGACCGGCGTACGCGCTGGAGCACGACGCCAGCCGGGACCTGCTCACCGGGCACCTGGCCGCGCCCGGGGCGCAGACCGCGCTGGACGCGGTGCTGCGCCTGGACACCCACCTGATGCTCCCCGACGACCCGGTCAAGCGGGTGGACAGCATGAGCATGGCGTGGGGTCTGGAGGTGCGCACGCCCTTCCTCGACCAGGACCTGGTCACCCTGGCCGCGCACTGCCCGCCGGAGCACAAGGTCGCCCAGGGTGGCAAGGGCGTGCTCAAGGAGGTCGCCCGGGAGGTGTTGCCCACCGAGGTGATCGACCGGCCCAAGGGGTACTTCCCGGTGCCGGCGCTGCGCAACGTGGACGGTCCGGTGCGCGAGTTGGTCGCCGAGGCGTTGCAGGCGCCGGCCGCGCGCGAGCGAGGGCTGTTCCGCCCCGAGTACGTGGCACATCTGCTCGCCGAGCCGGACCGGGCGGAGGCGGCGGCCGGCAGCAACAAGCTGTGGCAGCTCGGCCTGCTGGAGCTGTGGCTGCAGACCCACGACATCCGCTGAAACGCGCCCGGTCAGACCGCCGCCGTGCGGGCGACCAGGTCGTCGAGGACCGCGCCCAGGTCGCCGGCATGCTCCAGCACCTGTCGCTGCCGGGCGGCACCGGTGCCGTCGCGGCGCAGCCGGGCCAGCTGCGCCAACACGTACCCGAGGTCGCCGTGGCGTAGCAGGGCCGGTGCGGTCACCGCCATCAGGTCGTCCACGAGCGCCCAGGCGGGCCGGGTGCCACCGCCACGCAGGTCGATGAGCTCGCCGTCGAGGCCGTCGTGGGCGGCCCGCCAGTGCGCGGCGGCGACCAGGCAGTCCCGGACATCCGGAGCGGTAACCCCGGCGCGTACGTCGTCGGCGAGGGTCGCCACGAGAGACCGGACCAGTGCGGCGACGAGCACCGCGTCGTCCACTTCGGTGCAGACGTCACCGACCCGCACCTCCACCGTCGGATAGGTCGGCGACGGTCGGGCGTACCAGTAGACCATCGACGCGTCGAGCATGATGCCGGCGGCGATCAGCTGGTCGACGGTGTGGTCGTAGTCGGCGACGGAGTCGAAGTAGGGCGTCGGTCCGATGCTGGGCCAGCGTTCCAGCTGCATCGAGCGCCAGCTGGCGTGCCCGGTGTCGTACCCGTCGTGCAGCGGCGAGTTGGTGGTGATCGCCTGGATGACCGGCAGCCACACCCGCAGGTGGTTGCAGACCTGCACGGCCAGTTCCCGGTCGGCTAGTCCGACGTGCACGTGGCAGCCGCACACCGCCGGGTCGTGGGCCACCGGCCCGTACCGGCGGGACATCGCGTGGTATCGCGGTTCGTCGGGAACCGTCCGGTGCGGTTCGGCCACCGGGGTGGCGCCGACCGCCACCAGCCGGGCCCCGGCCGCCGTGGCGGCCTCGGCGGCGGAGCGGCGCAGCGACACCAGGTGCGCGCGCAGTTCGGTGAGGTCGGCGCAGACCGGGGTGACCATCTCCACCATGCTGTGCCGGAACTCCTGGCGGCTCTGGTCCCGGGCATGGCCGTGCAGCGCGGCGAGCACCTGGTCGGCGACCGGCAGGTTCCGCCCGCTGTCCGGGTCGAGCAGCAGGTACTCCTCCTCCACCCCCAGGGTGAGGGTGGACAGGTCGGGTGCGGTGTCGACGGCGCTCGGACGGTACGCCACGGGCCCTCCCCTCCCCTGCTGCGGCAGGTGCCCCGCGTTCCCGGCCGCCCCTGCCGCAAACGCCACACTCAGGGCGTCGCCAGGGCCGTCGCGCGGGCGGTGAGAAAGGCCCGTTCGGCCGCGTTGTCCGTCAGGGCGACAGCCGTCCGGTACGCCTCGACGGCCTCCCCGCCCCGGCCGAGCCGAGCCAGCAGGTCGGCGCGGACCACGTGGTAGACGTGGTAGCCGGCCAGGTCGAGGCGGTCCACAGCGGTCAGCGCCACCGCCGGGTCGGACACCTCGGCGAGCGCGACGGCCCGGTTCAGCGCCACCACCGGGCTGGGGGCGACCACCGTCAACTGGTCGTACAGCTGAAGGATCTGCGCCCAGTCGGTGTCGGCGGCGCGGCGCGCGGCGCTGTGCACGGCGGCGATCGCGGCCTGGATCTGGTACGGGCCGGGCCGGCCGCGGCGCAGGCAGCGGCGCACCAGCGCCTGCCCCTCGGTGATCAGCTCGGCGTCCCACCGGGACCGGTCCTGGCTGGGCAGCGCCACCAGCTCACCCTCGGCGTTGGTCCGGGCGTTACGGCGCGACTCGGTGAGCAGCATCAACGCGAGCAGACCGAGCGCCTCCGGCTCGTCGGGCAGAAGCTCGACGAGCAGCCGGGTCAGCCGGATCGCCTCGACGCACAGCTCGGCGCGGACCAGCTGTCGTCCGGTGCTGGCCGTGTACCCCTCGTTGAAGATCAGGTAGAGCACCGCGAGCACCGCGTGCAGCCGGTCGGGGAGGTCGGCGTCGCGCGGCACCCGGTACGGGATCCGGGCGTTGCGGATCTTTGACTTGGCACGGACCAGCCGCTGCGCCATGGTCGGCTCGGGCACCAGGAAGGCCCTGGCGATCTCGGCGGTGCTCAGCCCGCCGAGCAGCCGCAGGGTCAGGGCGACCCGGGCCGCCGGGGCGAGCGCCGGATGGCAACAGGTGAAGATCAGCCGAAGCTGGTCGTCGCGCACCGGTCCCTCCTCCGCTGGTGGGTCGGCGGCGTACAGCACTGCCGCCTGGGCGTGCCTGTCGACCCGGGACGCGTCACGGCGCAGCCGGTCGATGGCCCGGTTCCGGGCCGTGGTGATGATCCAGCCGGCCGGACTGGGCGGCGGGCCGGTCGTCGGCCAGCGAGCCACCGCGACGACGAAAGCGTCCTGCACGGCCTCCTCGGCGAGGTCGATGTCGCCGAGGAGGCGAACCAGGACGGCGACCGCTCGGCCGTATTCCGCGCGGAACACCGCCTCCACGTCGGACACGATCAGTCGCCGGCCCCACCGTAGAAGGGGCGCACCTCGATCGGCAGGGTGGTGGCCAACGCGTACCGGCGGCCCCAGTCCAGGGCGGCGTCCAGGTCCGGCACGTCGATGATGGTGATGCCGCCCAGGTACTCCTTGCTCTCCGCGAACGGGCCGTCGGTGACCAGAACGTCGCCGTCGCGGGCCCGCAGTACGGTGGCGGTCTCCGGGCCGTGCAGCCCCTGGCCGAAGACCCACGACCCGGTGGACGCCAACTCCTCGCGCAACTCGCCGAGCTGACGCATCACATCGGCCAGGAACTCCGGCTCCGGCGGCAGCTCGCCCTGCGGTTGGTGAAGGCTGAGCAGGTACAACGTCATGGGTCCTCCTCGTCGGGCGGCCGGTCTCTCACCGACCTCTCATCCTCCATACGATCGACCACCGCCCAGATCGACGGGTCGGCAGGAAGTTTCTCGGCGGCGGGTCCGGCTCCGCTGCTGACGCCTCGTCCGTGGCCGGCCCGCCCGGGTGGTGACACCCCCTCTGCCCGGCACGCGCAAACAGGACGCTCCTTCGCGCGGCCGGCCCTGACCCGGTGGTGACGTCTCCTTTGCTCTGCACCCGCGGAGGCGCCGGTCCTCTGCCCGACATCGTTCCCGGCACTATCGCGGTCCTCATGCCGATGTAGTGGCCTCGTCAACGCGCCGATGCCACCACAACCCGAATATGGCGCGGTCTTGAAGGCGGAACGTCGCACCGAAGGCATTGCGGGGCCGTTACGGGCAGACGAGCGTCGGCCCAACCTCAGGCCGACCATGACCCACTCGCGTTCACGGAAGTCGTGCTTTCCACCTCGCTCGAACACCGCGTTTTCCAGGAAACCGAGTCGATCACGCCCCGGACACGACCACCGAGCGCGGTGGCCTGTGGCGCACGGTGCCACCACTGGCGCCACGGTGGGCACGCCGGGGTGGCGCCTCCGCGGGTGCAGAGCAAAGGACGAAGGGCCGGGGTACGGTCCACCGCCACCGCCACCGCCACCGCCACCGCCACCGCCACCGCCACCGCCACCGCCACCGCCACCATCGCCACCGCCGTCGCGGTCGCGGTCGCCTGGTCGACCTGCCCGCCACCCGCGACGGTGAGCGGTCGGAGCAGGTTGTCATGCCCGCGACGGTTGTGGGTAGACGGCGATGTGGTCGACGGCTTGCGGGTGGTCGTGGTCGGCGCCGGCTTCTCCGGACTCGCCGCCGCGCTGGCGCTCAGCCGCGCCGGCGCCCAGGTGCGGGTGCTGGAGGCCCGCGACCGGGTGGGCGGTCGGGTGCTGACCCGGTGGCTGCCCGAGCTCACCCAGCTCGACCTGGGGGCGCAGTGGATCGGCCCGACCCAGGACCGGATGTACGCGCTGGTCGCCGAGCACGGACTGGCCACCTTCGCCTCGGCCTCCGTCGGCGCGCCCACAGTGCTCTGGGCCGGTGAGCCCCGGGCCGAACCGCCGGCTCAGGTGGGCCGGGTGCTCGGCCTGCTCGACGAGTACGCCGCACGGCTGGACCCGGCCGCGCCCTGGTCGACGCCGGAGGCCGAGGGGTGGGACCGCACGACCGTCGGCGGGTGGCTCGCCACCACGGCCGGGGACGACGATACGGCCGACTACCTGGGGCGCTTGCTCGCCGGCGGGCTGCTGGCCACCGGCGCGGGTGAGCTGTCGCTGTTGCACCTGCTCTTCTACCTGCGCAGCGCCGGCGGGACAGGGTCGTTGCTGGGGATGGCCGGCGGCGCGCAGCAGGACCGGATCGTGGGCGGACCACCGGCGCTGGCCGAGCGGATGGCGACCGCACTGCCCCCGGGAGCGTTGACACTTGCCGCACCGGTGCGGGCCATTCAGCAGACCGTCGATTGCGCGACGGCGTGGACCGACACCGGGCGCGTCGACGGCGATGCCGTGGTGGTCGCGCTGGCCCCGGCGCTGGCCGGCCGGATCCGGTACGACCCGCCGCTGTCTCCGCTGCGGGACGGGCTCACCCAGCGGATGCCGATGGGTTCGGCGCTGAAGGTGCACGCCGTCTACCCGGAGCCGTTCTGGCGTGCCGACGGGCGGTCCGGGGTGGCGACCAGCAGCGCCGGTCCGCTCACCGAAACGGTCGACAACTCCACCCCGACCTCGCCGCTCGGGGTGCTGAGCGGCTTCAGCTACTCCACCGACGCCGCCGCGCTGCGCGGCATGTCCCCCGCGCGGCGGCGGCAGTGCCTGCTGGAGGCGTTCGCCGACGTGGTCGGGCCACGCGCCGAGGACCCGCTGGACCTCGTCGAGTACGACTGGTCGGCCGACGAGTGGACCCGGGGATGCTTCTCCGGTGCGTTGACACCGGGCACCTGGCGCACGTACGGCCCGCACCTGCGGGCGCCGGTGGGGCGGGTGTTCTGGGCGGGCACGGAGACGGCCACCCGCTGGAGTGGCTACCTGGAAGGTGCGGTGCGAGCCGGTGAGCGGGCGGCGGCCGAGGTGCTGGCCGCC
>NZ_JBEXYP010000041.1:0-16354 GCF_040630995.1 Micromonospora sp. NPDC005710
CACCGAAAAACGATTTTGCGTTTCTTGTGTTTGTTTTCACCCGGTCGGCCCGCCCCTTGGGGGCCCCCCCCCCCGGGGCCCCCCCCCCCCCGCCCCCCCCGGGGCGACCTTCGACCGGCTCGTGGTGCCCGCCCAACGTCCCGCCCCGCTGACCGAGCAGGGTGCCGCCGAGCCCGACCCGGGCTCCACCGTCGATCCGACCGCCGCGCACCGTGCTCGCTGGGCCGAGCCCGGGTTGCCCACCTCGGCGCCACCTGCCGTCCAGGTGCCGCCGCCCGGCACCGCGGCGTCGGGCTTCGAGGTGCCGCCCGGCTTCCACGCGCCGACCAGCGAACGGCTGGCCGCCGACGAGAATCCGCCGCGCGACTGGCGCGACCCGCTCGCATCTGAGCACACGGCGACAGCGGGACGTACCCAGGGCCCGGCCGGGCCCGCCGACGACGGTGAGCGCGGGGACGCGCACCGGCCCGGGGACGCGCACCGGGCCGGGGAGTCGGCAGCCATCGAGCCCGACTGGTCGGGGCCGAGCTGGAACCGTCCCAGTTGGGGCGGCGGGTGGGCTCCGCAGTGGTCCCGCCAGGACGACGAGCCGGTTGGCGCGGAAGCGCGGGACGAGTCGGCACCGGGCTGGGTGGCCGAGCCCAACCAGCCTTACGAGGCGGTACGCGCCGAGGTGCCCCGCCCGTACGAGCCGGCGCGCGTCGATCCGCCCCGTGCCTACGACCCTGGCCGTGGTGCCGCCGAATCCTCGCCGGAGCGCCCGGCCGAACCGACGAGCGCCCCACCTGCCGACCGGCCGTCCTGGGCGGGCGGTGCGTCGCCGACGAGTGGCCCGCCGGCTGCTCGGCCGTCGTGGGCTGGTGGTGCCACGCCGACGAGTGGTCTGCCCGCTGCTCGGCCGTCGTGGGCTGGTGGTGCGTCGCCGACGAGTGGCCCGCCGGCTGCTCGGCCGTCGTGGGCTGGTGGTGCTACCCCGACGAGTGGTCCGCCCGCTGACCGGCCCTCCTGGGCGGGGTCCGGGGGGGCCGGCGGGCCGGCCGACCGGCCGTCCTGGGCTGGCGGCGGTGAGCCCGACCCCGCAAGCGGGCCGCCCGCGCGGCCGTCCTGGGCCGGGGGGTCCGATCCGACACCGCCCAGCGTGCCGCCCACGCGGCCGACCTGGGCGGGTGGGTCCGAGGCAGCGACGAGCGTGCCACCGGTACGACCCTCCTGGGCTGGTGGGTCCGCACCGCCCACGACAGGCGAGGCGTCGACGCGGCCGTCCTGGGCCGGCGGCTCCGACCCGGCTCCGACCAGTCCGGCACCAGGCAGCTCCGCGCCGCCGCGACCCTCCTGGGCGGCCAGCCCGACACCGACCACCAGCCCGGGACCGGCGGGCAGCCCGACACCGACCTCCAGCCCGGGACCGGCCGACCTGCCGGCACCGGTCGAGGCGATACCGCTGGCACCCTCCGGGCCACCGCTGGCACCCTCCGGGCCACCCCCGGCACCGGCCGGGCCACCTCCCACGGTCACCGACGCGCCACCGGCTCCGGCCGGCCCGTCGATGGTGGCGGAGCGCCCGTCCTGGACCGCCGCATCGTCGACGGCGAGCAGCAGTTCATCGGCCGAGCGGCCGGACTGGTCCGAGGGTCGGCTTCCCGCCACCCCGGTGGAACGTCCGTCCTGGCCGGCCAGCCGGTCGGCAGGCACCGGTGGGGGTGACGGCGGCGAGTCCCGGCCCGACAGCCGGCCGATGGCACCGTTCCGGCTCCGGCCGGCGTCGCCCGAGCCGGGTCCGTCCCCGGTCGAGTCACCCCGACCGGCCGCGCCGGCAAACGGTTCAGCATCGAATGACGTCAGCCCGTCATCCACCGCAGCGGTCCCGTCCGCCGCCACGAAGGGTCCCGGCCGCCGCGATCAACCCGCACCGGTGTCCGCCTCGCCCTACGCGGCGCGCCGATCCGCCCCCGACCCGACGTCGCCGGTCGATGATGGCCGGCAGTCGACAGCGAGCGCGGTGGTGTTGCCGCAGCGCGTCCCCGCGGAACCGGACGTGCCCGTCGTGCCGGAGCCGCCAGCCGTGGAGCCACCCGCCGAAACCCCGGAACTCGCCCGCATCGCCACCCACCTGCGTCGGGACGACGAGCCAGCCCCGCTGCGGGAGCGCCCCGAGGGGTTCGATGTCAACGCCATCCTGGACGCCGTCCGAGAGGTGGCAGGTGTCCGAGACGCAGCCCTGCGTCGTACGCCGGCCGGGGCGCACAGCCTGCGACTGGACCTGGCCGACGGCGCCGACCCGGCCGAGGTGAGCCGGCAGGTGGCTCGGCTTCTCCAGGAGCGGATGGGGTTGGCCGCGGCCCCGCAGAACGTGCCCGGCCTGCCCACCACGCCACCTCCGCCGGTTCGCCGTCGCGCGGCCGAGCCGCGATCAGGCGATCGTCGTACCCCGGAGACTCGGAACGCCGCCTCGCGCGATCCCGGCGAGGTTCGGGCAGTCGAACCGCCGACTGTCGTCCGCCCACCCGGCGGTCGGGCCGAGGCCCCGACGACCGGGCCGGAGCAGCGGATCGGCACGGACCCGACGCGCCGCCGACGGTCGAACGCCCCGCACCGGGGTCGCGCGACAGTGGAGGAGCCCGGGTCGGTGTCGGCTGCGCCGGCCGGCGCCGCGACAGGTAGCCCGGCGACGCTCGGTACCTCGTACTCCGGTGGTCAGGTGACCACGACGGAGTCGGCGCCGTCCCGGCCGCTGGAGACCGGCGGCGCGCCGGGGCCCCGGGTGGTGATCGACCACGTGCAGGTGAGCACCTTCGGCCTGGACGCGAACGTGGAGGTCCGGCTGTTGGCCGGGGGTGACAGCGCCTCGGGGTACGCGACCGGGCCGGCGGTGGACGGTTACGTGCTGCGGCTCTGCGCGGTGGCGGCGGCCGCCGCGGTGGACGAGTTGCTGCGTGGCACCGAGAACGTGGAGCGGGGGCGTTGCTTCGTCGAACACGCCGCGGTGGTGCCGTTCGGCAACTGCGAGGTGGCCACCGTCGTGGCGCTGCTGGTCTGTGAGGGCTGGGTCGAACAGCTCGCCGGGTCGGCCCTGGTCGCTGGTGACCCGCGGCAGGCGGTCGTCCGGGCGACGCTGGCGGCGGTCAACCGTCGGCTGGAGGCGCTGCTGTCCTGAGTGGTCCGAGGCAGACTGGAACGATGAGAAGCGCCACCCTCTGGCCGGACCATCTCCTTCCCGACGACCATCTGCCGCCGCCGTGGCCGGGCCGCGAAGTTCGCCTGGACGGCCGGGTCACGTACGTGCGGGACACCCCGGCCACCGCCGCTGGCGCGGAGCCGGCGCTGTACGTGCACGGGTTGGGTGGGTCGTCGCAGAACTGGACCGATCTGGCCGGGCTGCTCGCCGACCGGCTGGACGGTCAGGCCATCGACCTGCCCGGCTTCGGCCGGAGCGAGCCGGGCCGGCGCTACACGATCCCGGCCTTCGCGGACCTGGTCGTGCGCTGGATCGAGCATTCCGGTAGGGGGCCGGTGCACCTGTTCGGCAACTCGCTTGGCGGCGCTGTCGCGGTCCAGGTCGCCGGGCTTCGCCCAGATCTGGTCCGTACCCTCACGCTGATCTCCCCGGCGCTGCCGTTCCTGGATTTCCGGCGTTCGTTGCAGGGTCGGATGCTGCCGGTGCTCGCCATTCCCGGCGGTGAACGGCTGGTCGCCCGGCACCTCACCCAGCTCGCGCCGGAGGTGATGGCCCAGCAGGTGCTGGAGGCGTGCGTCGCCGACCTCAGCCGGATCTGCGATCAGCGTCGGGCCGAGGCCCTGGAGGAGATCCGGGTGCGGTACGAGGCGGAGCACTACGCGGCCGCGTACGTCCGGACGTTCCGTGGGCTGGTCTCCAGCTTCCTGCGGTCGTACCTGCCGGGGCCGGGGTCGCTCTGGCGCCTCGCCGAGGCGGTACGCGCACCGACCCTGGTGGTGGGTGGTCGCCAGGACCGCCTGGTCGACGTGCGGGTCGCGCCGCAGACCGCCCGGGTCATTCCGGACAGCCGATTGATGATGCTCGACGGTGTCGGTCACGTGGCGCAGTTGGAGGTGCCCCGGCTGGTTGCCCGCGCGGTGGTCGGTCTGCTTGCCGAAACGGCTGACGCCGCGGGGCGGTCTGATCTGGCAGGCTGACGTGGATGCCCAGCTCAGCACGCCCTCCCGGTCGCCGTCGGCGACGGTTCGCGCTGCTCGCCCACCTGGTGGCGGTGGTGGTGGCCGTCGGGGCGGCGGTGACAGTGATCGCCGAGGGGCCGGGTGCGCATCCGGCCGCCGACCGGTTGGCCGCCGAGCAGATCGGCCCGCCGCCGCTGGTGGCCGGGCCGCTGCCACCGTCTGCCGGTCCTCCGCCCGCCGACCCGGTTCCGTCCAGCCCGCCCCCGGTGTTGCGGGTGGCGGGCGCGGTTCCGAGCGCGGGCACCGGCGGCTTCGGCTATGACGCCCGCTCCGGCCCGGTGCTGGGTCGGGCGGGTGAGCTGCGGCGTTACCGGGTCGCTGTGGAGTCGGGCAGCGCGGAGGACGTGGCCGGGTTCGCCGAGGCGGTCCAGGTGGCGCTGGCCGGGCCGGGCAGTTGGGTCGACAGCGGTCGGCTGCGACTGCAACAGGTGCCGGGGGCTGCGCCTCGTGATTTCACCGTCTATTTGGCCACTGCCCGCACCGCTGGTCGGATGTGTGCCAGGGGCGGGGTGGACATCCGGATCAACGGCCGGCCGTACACGTCCTGTCGCGCACCCGGCCAGGTGATCATCAATCTGGATCGGTGGCGGTTGTCGGTGCCGCACTTCGTGTCGGCGGGTGTGCCGCTGTCGGTCTACCGGACGTACGTGGTCAACCACGAGGTGGGTCACCAGTTGGGGCATCGGCATGAGCGCTGCCCGGGTGCGGGCCGTCCGGCGCCGGTGATGTTGCAGCAGACGCTGTTCCTCAAAGGGTGCCGGGTCAACCCGTGGCCGTACGTGAACGGGCGGCGGTACACCGGCCCCGCTCTCTGAGCCGCCTGGTCCGACGCGCCGACTATCGGCCCCCGTCAGGCGTCTTGCGGCAAAGGCGAGAAAAGCGGAGAAATGCCCGAATAATCTGGCAGGCTTGACACCATGACGCCGTCGTCCGCGTACGGCCCGCCCCGGCCGCCCGACCACCGGTCGGCGCTGCGGGATGCGCGTCCGGCGTTCGTCCGGATGCACCGGCGTCGGCGCCGCAGCATTCTGCTCGGTCTGCTCGTGCTCGCCGCCGCCATCGGCGTGACGGTGAACCAGGCCACCGAGCCGTCGGTCGAGCCTCCGGCCACCACCGAGGGCGGGATGGGCCACGGCGGTGGGGTGGCCGCCCACCCGGCACCCACCGGCTACCCGTCGGTCGGCGCGGGACGCTTCACCGCCGCCGACGGTGAGACTGCCGTGCACGGCACCGACGGGCCGCTGCACCGGTACCGCGTCGTCGTGGAACGCGGCGCCGGCCAGGACGCCGACGTGTTCGCCGCCACGGTGGACGAGGTGCTCGCCGATCCGCGCAGTTGGATCGCGTCCGACGAACTGCGGGTGCAACGGGTGGCCGACGCCGGGGCCGCCGACTTCACCATCTACCTGGCCACTCCGGTCACCTCCGAGCGGATGTGCGCCGAGGGCGGCCTGACCACCGAGCGCTACACCTCGTGCCGGCTGCCCGGTCAGGTCATCATCAACCTGGCCCGCTGGATGGAGGCGGTTCCCGACTACGGGGCCTCCCTGGACACCTACCGGACCTACGTCGTCAACCACGAGGTGGGCCACGAGTTCGGCGAGGACCACGAGGCGTGCCCCGGCCCGGGTGAACCCGCCCCGGTGATGCAGCAGCAGACGTACGGCCTGCAGGGGTGCGTCGCCAACGCCTGGCCCTACCTCGACGGCCGTCGGTACGCGGGGGACATCGTCCCCTGATCGGGCAGGTCGTCGGTTATTCCCGCTCCCGCATACCGGACCACGTGGCGTCCCTCATGGCCGAGCAGGGCTCCCGCGAGCAACAATGGCGCGGTTCACACAGCCGATCCCGGGGAGTTCACCGTGTCGTTGCCCCCGCTCGTCGAGCCCGCCGCCGAGCTGACCGTAGACGAGATCCGCCGCTACTCCCGTCACCTGATCATTCCGGACGTCGGGGTGACCGGCCAGAAGCGGCTGAAGAACGCCCGGGTGCTCTGCGTCGGCGCCGGTGGCCTCGGGTCGCCCGCCCTGATGTACCTCGCCGCGGCCGGGGTCGGCACGCTCGGCATCATCGACTTCGACACCGTCGACGAGTCCAACCTCCAGCGCCAGATCATCCACGGCGTCTCCGACATCGGCCGGTCCAAGGCCGAATCGGCCGCCGCGTCGATCCGCGAGATCAACCCCCTGGTCAACGTGGAGATCCACAACACCGCGCTGGACCGCGAGAACGTCCGCGAGATCTTCGCCCAGTACGACCTGATCGTCGACGGCACCGACAACTTCGCCACCCGCTACATGGTCAACGACGCGGCGGTGCTGCTGGGCAAGCCATACGTCTGGGGCTCGATCTACCGCTTCGACGGCCAGGCGTCGGTGTTCTGGGCCGAGCACGGCCCCTGCTACCGCTGCCTCTACCCGGAGCCCCCGCCCCCCGGCATGGTCCCGTCCTGCGCCGAGGGTGGCGTGCTCGGGGTGCTCTGCGCGTCGATCGGCTCGATCCAGGTGAACGAGGCGATCAAGCTGCTCACCGGCATCGGTGAGCCGCTCGTCGGCCGCCTGATGGTCTACGACGCCCTGGAGATGGAATACCGCAAGATCAAGGTCCGCAAGGACCCGAACTGCGCGCTCTGCGGCGACAACCCCACAGTCACCGACCTGCTGGAAGACTACGAGGACTTCTGCGGCGCGGTCTCCGAGGAGGCCCAGGAGGCGACTCTCGACTCGACGATCACCGCTCTGGAACTCAAGGAGTGGCAGGACGCCGGCAAGGACATCTACCTCGTCGACGTACGGGAGCCGGCCGAGTACGAGATCGTCCGGATCCCCGGCGCCACGTTGATCCCGAAGGGCGACATCATCTCCGGCGAGGCCCTCGCCAAGCTGCCGCAGGACCGGCAGATCGTGCTGCACTGCAAGTCCGGCGTCCGCTCGGCGGAGGCACTCGCCGCGCTGAAGGCGGCCGGGTTCAAGGACGCCGTGCACGTTCAGGGCGGCGTGCTCTCCTGGATCAAGCAGATCGACCCGTCGCTGCCCGCGTACTGACGATCGAGCCGGGGTGGCCCACCCGCCGCCCCGGCCCGGCCGCGCGGCGGGATCCACGCCGACGCCCTGGCCCGGACCGACCCGGCCCGGCGGGATCCACGCCGCCGCCCCGGCCTGGCCCGGCCGCCCGGCGGGATCGACGCCGCCACGCCGGCAAATCGACGCAGATGACGTCGAGCCGTCGTCGCCCGGAGCGACGCAGCCATTGCGGGCTGGCCGATTCTCCGAGGCGGCCAGGCGTCTGCGCAGGTAGCGTCTCCGCCGTGGTCGACTTGGAAGCCGCGATCGGGTTCGTCGTGGCGCATGGGGATGCGGTGGAACGCGCCCGCCTCTCCTGGCTCCGCAACGGCACCCCCGTGCCCGCCGAGTTGCTGGACACTGCCGAGGTCGGCCAGTCACCGGACGGCGGTTGGCCGGCCACCTGGGGCGGTCCCATCGCCTCGATCGACGCCACGTGTTTCCGGCTCGCCGAACTGGACGACCTGGGCGCGCTCGGCCGTCCCGCCGCCCGCCGGGCCCTGGACTGGTTGGCGTCCCGGCAGCAGGCCGACGGGGGTTGGGAAGAGGACGCGTCGCTCGCCGATTCGGCGCCGGAGTGGGCTCGACCCGGCGACCCGGAGGCCGGGTTCCTCGTGTCGGCGAACGCCGGTTTCTGGCTCACCGTCGCCGGCCTGGACGCCCGGGCCTCGGGGCCGCTCGACCACCGGGTCGGCGGGGCGTACGCCGGGGTGGTGCAGGCAGCGGCCCACTCGCTCGCGGCGCGGCTGCGCCCGGACGGCAGTTGGCCGTCGTTCCTCGCCGCGGGCTGGCTGAGCGCCGCGGTGCTGCACCGGCAGGAGATGTTCCAGGAGTCGGCGCGGATCCAGGTGGTGCTCGCCGAGCGGATGCCGAAGATGTCGCCGGGGGACGTGGCGTGGCTGGCCGCAACGCTGCGCCGCGCTGGCATCGACCCGCAGGACTGGATCATGGTGCGGGCGCTGCGCCGACTGACCGAGACCCAGCGCAGCGACGGCGGCTGGGAGAGCGACGACGGCCACCAGTTCGACGTGCACGCCACCCTGTCCGCGATCCGAGCCGCCCGCCCCGCGAGCTGAGCTGCCCCGCCGCGCCGAGCCGCCCCGTCCCAACGCCCCGCCCCAACGCGCCGCCCCGCCGCGCCGATCTTGCAGTTTCGGTTGCCGATTCGCGTCACTTGCCCGTTATGGCACGACACTAAGTGCAAGATCGACGGGGAAGGCGGGCGGGGGAGACGGGCAGGGCAGGGGTGGGGCGCGAGGGCTTAGCGCAGGTGGCCTTCTCCGGTTACCACGTACTTGGTGCTGGTCAGTTCGGGTAGGCCCATCGGGCCGCGGGCGTGCAGCTTCTGGGTGGAGATGCCGATCTCGGCTCCGAAGCCGAACTCGCCCCCGTCGGTGAACCGGGTCGAGGCGTTCACCATCACCGCGGCCGCGTCCACCCGCGCCACGAACTCGCGGGCGGCGGTCGCCGAATCGGTGAGGATCGCCTCGGTGTGCCCGGTGCCGTAACGGCGGATGTGCGCGACCGCCGCGTCCAGCGAGGCGACCACCGCCACCGAGATGTCCGCCGACAGGTACTCGGTGGCGTAGTCCTCCTCGGTGGCCGGGACCACTGCTGCGGAATGGGCGGCCACCTCGGGGGAGCCGTGCACCGTCACCCCGGCCTCGGCGAACGCCGCCAGCACCAACGGCAGGAACGCGTCGGCGATGTCCGCGTGCACCAGCAGCGACTCGGCGGTGTTGCAGGTGGACAGGCGCTGCGTCTTGGCGTTCAGCGTCACCGCCACTGCTTTGCCCAGGTCGGCGGCCGCGTCGACGTAGACGTGGCAGTTGCCCACCCCGGTCTCGATCACCGGCACTGTCGACTCCTCGACCACGGTGCGGATCAGCGACGCCCCACCGCGCGGAATGAGCACGTCGACGAGACCCCGGGCGCGCATCAGCTCCTTGACCGAGTCACGGGAGCTGGCATCGAGCAACTGCACCGCGTCGGCGGGCAGACCGGCGCCGGCGACCGCGTCGCGCAGCACCGCGACGAGCGCGGCGTTCGAGTGCGCCGCCGATGACGACCCCCGCAGCAACGCCGCGTTGCCAGACTTCAGGCAGATCCCCGCAGCGTCGACAGTCACGTTGGGCCGCGCCTCGTAGATGATGCCCACCACCCCGAACGGCACCCGGATCTGGCGCAGTTCCAGGCCGTTGGGCAGGGTGGACCCGCGGACCACCTCACCGACCGGGTCGGGCAACGCGGCCATCTCACGCAGCGCGCCGGCGATGCCGGCCACCCGATCCGCGTCGAGCGCGAGCCGGTCCAGCACTGCCGCGCTCAGCCCGGCCTCGCGGCCGGCCGCCAGGTCCGCCTCGTTCGCCGTCAGGATCTCCGGGGTACGCGCCACCAGCGCGTCGGCCATCGCCACCAGCGCGGCGTCCTTGACCGTACGCGTGGCCACCGCCAACTCCGCAGCGGCGTCCCGCGCCCGTCGCGCCTGCTCCAGGACACTCATGCCAGCACTCCGCTTCGATCATTCGCCCGCTGAAGCTCGCTCACGCCAGCACTCCTCGGTGGTGGAAGGTCCCTGCTCACAACAGCACCAGGTCGTCGCGGTGGACGACCTCTCGTTCGTACGCCGGGCCGAGCGCCGCGGCGAGTTCGGACGTGGAACGGCCGAGCAACCCGGGCAGCTCCACCGCGTCGTAGTTGACGAGCCCTCGGGCGACCGATGCGCCGGCAGTGTCCACCAGGTCCACCGGGTCGCCGGCGGTGAACGTGCCGTCCACTGCGGTGATGCCGGCCGGAAGGAGCGACTTGCGTCGGCCGACGACGGCGGCGACGGCGCCCGGATCGAGGTGCAGCCGCCCCCGGGGCGAGGTGGCGTGCGCCAGCCAGAACAGTCGGGCCGTGGGGCGTTGCCGCTGTGGGTGGAAGAGCGTGCCGACGGGTTCGCCGGCCAGGGCGGGGGCGGCCAGGTCGGCTGCGGTGAGCACCACCGGGATGCCGAAGCCGGTGGCGATCCGGGCGGCCTCGACCTTTGTCACCATGCCGCCGGTGCCGACGCCGGCCCGGCCGGCCCCGCCGATGGTGATGCCGGCGAGGTCAGCTTCGTCGCGCACCTCGGTGATCCGCGTCGAGTCGGGCCTGGTGGGGTCGCCGGTCCAGAGCGCATCCACGTCGGAGAGGAGCACCAGCAGGTCGGCGTGCACGAGCGCGGCCACCAGGGCGGCCAGTCGATCGTTGTCGCCGAACCGGATCTCCTGGGTGGCGACGGTGTCGTTCTCGTTGACGATCGGCACCGCCCGCAGGTCGAGCAGCTTGCGCAGCGTCCGGTACGCGTTGCGGTAGTGCGCCCGCCGGGTCACGTCGTCGACGGTCAGCAGCACCTGCCCGACGGTGCGGCCGTGCCGGGCGAAGCTGGCCGCGTACCTGCCGATCAGTAGCCCCTGCCCGACGCTCGCGGCGGCCTGCTGGGTGGCCAGGTCGCGCGGGCGTCGGGACAGCCCGAGCGGGGCGAGCCCGGCGGCGATGGCACCGGAGGAGACCAGCACCACCTCGCGTCCTTCGGCGGTGAGCCGGCCGAGGGTGTCGACGAGCGTGTCGACGCGCTCGTCGGCCAACCCGCCGGTGGCGGTGGTCAACGAGGAAGATCCGATCTTGACGACGACCCGCCGGGCGGCCGTGACTGCGTCGCGCACCCGACCATTCTGCGTGGTCACGGCCGCACCGCCCGGCGGCCTTCCCATATGGTGGCGGATTGTGACTCCTGACGAGTACGTCGAGGCGGTGCTCGACCTGGTGGAGCGGATCCCGGAGGGTCGGGTCATGTCGTACGGCGGGGTGGCCGACGCGCTGGCCGAGCGCTCGGGACGCACCTCGGCCCGGCTGGTCGGCAACATCATGGCCCGGCACGGCGGCTCGGTGCCCTGGCATCGGGTGGTGACGGCGGGTGGTCGGCTGCCGCCGGGCCACGAGCGGGAGGCGCGGGCCCGACTGCGGGCCGAGGGCGTGCCCCTTCGCGGCGAGGGCGTGGACATCCGGGCTGCGGGCTGGTCGCCTGATGAGGGGATGTGACCGTCCGCCAAACGTGAGTAACATTCGGCCCCATGAAAACGCCGCCGGGCGCCGGCTCGTCAGCCACCGGCCCGCTGCCCCGCTCGGTGCACGCCGGCTACGCGCTCGGTTCCCTGGCGACCGGGGCCTTCGGCACCGTGCCCGGCCTGCTGCTTCTGCCGTACCTGACCGACACCCTGGGCGTCGCCGCCGGGCTGGCCGCCCTGCTGGTGTTGCTGCCCAAGGCATGGGACGTGCTCGTCAACCCGGTCGCCGGGCGGATCTCCGACCGGACCCGGTCGCGGTGGGGCGCCCGCCGGCCGTACCTGCTCGTCGCCGGCCTCGCGCTCGCCGTGCTGTTCGCGTCGATCTTCGCCGCGCCGTTCGGTAACGGGCCGGCCGCCGTGGCGTACGTGGCGTTCGCCTTCCTCGCCACCGCCACCGCGTTCGCCTTCTTCCAGGTCCCCTACGTGGCGATGCCGGCGGAGCTGACAGACGACTACGCCGAGCGCACCCGGTTGATGACCTGGCGGATCGCGGTGCTGGCGCTTGCCATCCTGGTCTCCGGTGCGGTCGCGCCACTCGTGGTGAGCGCCGGCGGTGACGGCGTGCCCGGGCACCGCTGGATGGGCCTGTTCGTGGCGGTGCTGATCGCCCTCGGCGCCCTCGGCGCGTTCCTGGGCACCCGATCCGCGCCGACCGGCACCGTGGGCGAGAGCGAGCCGACCCTGCGCGCCCAACTCGCCGTGGCCGGCGCCAACCGCCCGTTCCGGGCACTGCTGATCTGCTTCGTGGTGCAGTCCGCCGGGGTGGCGACGATCCTGGCCGGGGTCAACTACTTCGCGGGGCAGATCCTGCGCGACGCGGAGAGCGGGCCGACGGTGCTCTTCGTCTGCTTCGTCGGGCCGGCGCTGCTGGTGATGCCGATCTGGACCCGGATCGGCGCCCGACTGGGCAAGCGGACCGCACTCGTCGTCGCCTCAGTGATCCTCGCCGCCGGTGCGTTCGCCCTGGTCGCCGCGCCGGTGCTGCCGGCGGTCGCCGTCTACCTCGTGGTCGCGCTGATCGGTGTGGGGTACGCCGGGCAGCAGGTCTTCGCACTGGCGATGTTGCCGGACTGCATCGCGCACGAGACGGCGCGTACCGGTCGACGGCAGGCGGGTGTCTTCACCGGGGTGTGGACCGCCGGGGAGACCTTCGGCCTGGCGCTCGGCCCGGGCATCTACGGACTGGTGCTCCAGCTCTCCGGCTACGTGTCCTCGGACACCGGGTCGGCGGCGGCCCAGTCCGACACGGCGCGGCTGGGCGTCCTGCTCGGCTTCACGCTGATCCCGGCCCTGCTGATCGCCCCGCCGATCCTCCTGCTCCGCAGGTACACCCTCACCGCCCAGAGCGACACCATCGATCAGGGAGTTGTGCTGGGGGACCGTCACGAGAAGGGCACCATGACTCCATGATCGACGAGAACACTGTCGAGGCCGGGGCGCTCGCCGCCACCGGGGTTCCCGCGGAACAGGCTCTTGAAGAGGTTCGGCAGTTGCGGGGCGCGGACCGGCCCACCCACGGGGGACGGCTGTTCGCGTACGTCTACGACCCGGCCGTGCCGGGGCTGGACGACCTGGCCGCCGCCGCCCACCGGGAGAGCGCCCACGTCAACGGGTTGGACCCGACCGCGTTCCCGTCCCTGCTGGCCATGGAGAACGCGCTCGTCGGCGCCGCCGGCCGGGTGCTGGGCGCCGGCCCGGGCACCACCGCCCCGGACGTCGTCGGCAGCGTCACCAGCGGCGGCACCGAGTCGCTGATCCTCGCCGTCAAGACCGCCCGGGACGCCCACCCGGAGATCGCCGCGCCCCGGATCGTGGTGCCGTCGAGCGCGCACGCGGCGTTCGCCAAGGCGGCGCACTACCTGCGGGTGGCGTTGGACGTCGTGCCGGTCTCGCCGGAGACGCTGCGCCCCGACCCGGCCGCGATGGCCGCCGCCATCCGCCCCGAGACGGTGCTTGTCGCCTGCTCCGCGCCGTCGTACGCGCACGGGGTCGTGGACCCGGTCGCCGAGATCGCCGCCGCCGCGGCCGAGGCCGGGGTGCGCTGCCACGTGGACGCGTGCTTCGGCGGTTGGACCCTGCCCTACCTGCGCCGCCTCGGGGAGCCGGTGCCGCCGTTCGACTTCGCGGTGCCCGGGGTCACCTCCATCTCGGTCGACCTGCACAAGTACGCGTACGCCCCGAAGGGCGTGTCGGTGCTGCTGCACCGCGACGCGACCCTGCGTGCCCCGCAATACTTCGCGTACGCCGACTGGCCCGGCTACACGATGATCAACCCGGTGATCGCGTCCACCCGCTCGGGAGGCCCGATCGCCGCCGCGTACGCCACGGTGCGGCACCTCGGCGACGACGGATACCTGCGGCTGGCCGCTGTCACCAGGGACGCGGTCGCCGGGCTGGCCGACGCGGTCCGCGCCGTCGACGGGTTGCGGCTGATGGCCGAGCCGGAGTCGACAGTGGTCTGCTTCACCGCCACCGACGACGGCCCCGACCTGTTCGTCCTCGTCGACGAGCTGACCGCGCGGGGCTGGCACACCCAACCCCAACTGTCGTACGCCGGTCTGCCCGCCAGCGTGCACCTCACGGTGACCGCCGCTGTCGCGCCCCGGGTCGTCGAGTTCGGGCCGGACCTGGCCGAGGCGGTGGCCGCGGCCCGGGCCGTCGGCCCGGTGCGGCTGCCCGCCGAGCTGACGGCAGTGGTCGGTGCCCTCACCCCGGACGCGCTGACTCCGGAGATGGTCGTCGGCCTGGCCGCCGGCCTGGGCCTGGGCGGCGAGCCGGGGTCGGCCGCCGGGCCGCTGCCGGAGCGGATGGCGGTGGTGAACTCCCTGCTGGACGCCGCACCGTCGGCGCTGCGCGAGCGGTTGCTAGTGGAATTCGTCAGCCTGCTCCAGCGCCCCACCTGGGAGCCGAGCTGATCGTGCGCGCCACCGGGCCCGGCCGTCGGTAACGGTCGGGCCCGGTGGGCAGGGTCAGGAGACGACCCGTACATCCACGAAGTTGTCGCCGTGGGTCAGGTCCTGCCAGTGCCGGTCCTGGTCGTCGAAGTGCACCACTCGGACGCGGGGTTGGTCCAGGTCCGTCGGATCGACGATCAGGTGGAACGTGTACGTCCGGCGTTCCCCGGACCGCAGGCCGGCTGTGCGGCAGTCCGCCCCCGACTCGTCGCTCTCCCGCCACGGAACGCAGATTGACGAGTCGGCCTTGGTCAACGTGCCGACGAAACTCAATTCCCCGAAGCCGATCTTCGCCACGTTCACCGGCCCCCTGTTCGTCACGGTCACGGTCAGGGTGCCGGGACGCTTCCCGTCGGCCTCAGCCGGCCCGAGCACGAGATCGCCGCCGGTCAACACCAGGTCAGTCAGCCGGGGGTCCTGGCCGAAGGATTTCGGCCCGTCGCTCTGGGTGAAGCCCTGACCCGTCCAGCGGTACGTCCGCCACTGCTTCTGCGCCCAGTAGCTCCGCATGGAGCAGCAGGGCTGGATGTCCGCCACCTGTGCCCGGACCTTCCCGTCCTCCGTGACGGCGGCGTCCGTGATGTCATCGAGCCCTTCCCTGGTGACGACCACCTGACCCATGGTCACGATCCGGCCCTTCCCGTCCCGGTCGAACGCGACGAGTTGTTTCGCCGAGGCCTCGCCGAAGCGGCAGGTGACCAGGGCGACCGTTTCCGTGGCGCCATCCCCGTCCAGGTCGGTGTAGCCCAGATCCAGGTCCGCCAGCGTCCCCACGTCCTGGTTGCTCGCCGGAGGCCGCAGCCGCACACCCGAGGTGGCGCAACCCTGCGCGTACGAGGGCCAGGTCGGCACGTCGACGCGGGCAGCCAGCAGTTGCGCCCGGCTGATCCGGCCGTCCGGTGCGGCCGGGCTCGTGGACGTCGTGGTGCTGGGAGTGAGTGGGACGGACGGCGTCGGCGCCGGAGCGCTCGGCGGTGGCGTGGTCGGCTCCCCGGTCTGCGCCGGCACCGGAACCGGCCCGTCGTCGCGCAGCGCGGCGTTGGCGACTATCGGAGCGACAGCCAGGACGATCGCCGTCACGGCCACCGCCACGGCCCTCGCCTGGCGACGCCGACGAAGGGTTCGGCGGGCCTGGTCCGGTCCCGGACCGGCGATCGTGGAGACCGTCTCGGCGCGGTAAGCGGCGAACCGCTCCCGCAGCCGCGGGTCGATGTCAGACATTGCCCACCCCCTCGATGCTCTCGTCGAGCAGCCCGGCCAGCGCCAGCCGGCCCCGGTGCAGCCAGGACTTGACAGTGCCCTCGGCCACCCCCTCCTGGCTCGCGATCTCGTGGACCGGCAGGTCGGCGAGGTAGTGCAGGACCACCGCCCGCCGGTGGTTGGCGGGCAGTTGGGCCAGCGCGGCGTCGATCGCCACCCGATCGGGCGTCGGGCCCGCCATCGTGCCCTCCGTCCGGCGCTGCCGCAGCAGGTGGTTGCGCGCCGTCCGGAGCCGCCGCCAGCGGCTCCGGGCGAGGTTCCAGGCGACCTGACGGACCCAGGCGACCGGATCCTCGTACCGGGCCAACCGGTCCCAGCGCGCCAGCGCCCGGCAGAACGCCTCCTGCGCGAGGTCCTGGGCCTGCGAAAGATCCCCGATGTACGCGCCGAGCTGGGTGGTCACGTTGCGGAAGTGCGCGTGGTAGAAGTCGTCAAAACTCAGCGCCGCCGCGTCGTCAGTGGTCACCGCGGCTGCCGCAGCCGGCGGCTCGTTGGCGCGGGCTCCCGTCATCGTTGTCACTGCCCCTCCCCGTTCGCCGCCGGGTCTCTGCCCGAGGCGGTCGTCACACGTGCCGGTCGGCCGGAGATCGTCGACCCGTCGCCGGGCCGGAACCGGTGCCGGCCGTGGCAGTCCGGTGGGGGTGAGATGCGAGGTCGAAGGGCCGTACGCCCCCCGTGGCGTCGCCGGCCGGACCCCCGTACCGGCCGGCGCCGACGGCGCCGACGCGGACGAGGCCTTCCCGGTGGCACCCGGCCCGCGTTGCGGCTGGTGCGACTTCCGGCGGCACTGTCC
>NZ_JBEXYP010000042.1:0-14247 GCF_040630995.1 Micromonospora sp. NPDC005710
TACGCCGACATCCTCGGCCTCGACCACGTCGGCGTCGACGACGACTTCTTCGAACTCGGCGGCCACTCGCTGCTGGCCGTACGACTCATCTCCCGAATCCGCGCACTACTCGGCGTCGAGGTGGAAATCCGCGCCCTCTTCGAGACACCGACCGTGGCGGCTCTCGCCGCCACCCTCCCGGACCCGGCGACGAGCACCACCAACCGCCCGACCCTGGCCACCCAACCCCGTCCCGAGCACATTCCACTGTCCTCCGGACAACGCCGCCTCTGGTTCATCGACCAACTCGAAGGACCCAGCGCCCTCTACAACGTCTCGAACACCCTCGACCTGGACGGCCCGGTGGACCCGGAGGTCATCGAGGCGGCACTACGGGACGTCATCACACGACACGAGGCATTGCGCACACTGCTCCCGACAGTTCAGGGGGAACCCGTTCAGCGGATCGTGCCGGCGGACCAGGTCGACTGGCACCTGCGGCGCGAGATGACCACCGGCGACGGTCTCGAGGAGGCGATCGACCGACACCGCGCGTACGCCTTCGACCTGGCCGCCGAACTACCGATCCGGGCCTGGTTGCTCAGCGACGACACCGACCGGCAGGTGCTGCTCGTGGTCATGCACCACACCGCTGCCGACGGCTGGTCGTGGACTCCACTGGCCCGGGACTTCGCCACCGCCTACGCAGCCCGTCGCGCCGGACACGCCCCCGACTGGGCACCGCTGCCCGTCCAGTACGCCGACTACGCCCTCTGGCAGCGCGACCTGCTCGGCGACGAGGACGACCCGGCCAGCCTCCTGGCCCGACAGGTCGGGTACTGGCGCCGGACCCTGGCAGGAGTGCCGGAGGAGCTCAGCCTTCCCTTCGACCGGCCCCGCCCGGCGGTGCTGAGCGACAGCGGTTACTGGCTACCGGTTCAGGTGCCCGCCCCTGTGCACGCGGAACTGGTGCGGCTCGCCCGGGCCGAAGGCGTCACCGTCTTCATGGCACTCCAGGCCGCACTCGCCGTCCTGCTCTCCCGCCTGGGTGCCGGCACCGACGTCCCGATCGGCACGGCGATCGCCGGCCGCAGCGACGAGAAACTCAACGACCTCGTCGGCTTCTTCGTCAACACGCTTGTCATCCGCACCGACCTGTCCGGCGACCCGGATTTCACCGCGGTGCTGCACCGGGTGCGGGAGAGCAGCCTCGCCGCCTTCGCCCACCAGGACGTGCCGTTCGAACGGCTGGTGGAGGACCTGGCACCGACCCGCTCCCTGGCGCGTAACCCGCTGTTCCAGGTGATGCTCACCCTGCAGAGCCAGGACGAGGCAATTCTCGACGCGAGCGGAATCGAGCCCGCCCCGGTCGACGATCAGGCGGTGGAAACGACCGCACGGTTCGACCTCGACTTCAGTCTTCAGGAGACGTTCGACGATGCCGGCAGCCCGCTCGGGATCCGCGGCGCTCTCACCGTCGCCGCCGACTTGTTCGATGTCGCGTCCGCGCGGCTGATGGTGGAGCGGCTCGCCCGCGTGCTCGAACACGTGACCGACGATCCGGCGGTGCGGCTGGGCGCCGTGACCGTCGTGGACGCGGTGGAGCGGCACCGGATGCTCGTGGAATGGAACGACGCGCCGGCCGCACCAGTCGACTCGACCCTGCCGGAACTGTTCAGCGCACAGGTGGCCAGGACCCCGCAGGCACCGGCAGTGACGTCGGGTGGCACGACGGTGACCTATGCCGAGTTGGACGCGCGGGCGGAGCGGCTGGCGCGGGTGTTGGTGACACGGGGGGTACGGCCGGATTCGGTGGTGGGCGTCTGCCTGCCGCGTGACGTGGACCTGGTCGTGGCCCTGCTGGGTGTGTGGAAGGCCGGTGGGGCGTACCTGCCGATCGACCCGGGACACCCGGAGGAGCGGGTGGCCTTCATGGTGGGCGACGCGGCCCCGGTGGCAGTGGTGACCTCACCGGAGACCGAGGGCGTGCTGCCGTTCGGGGTGGCCCGGGTGTCCGTGCACGACCGACCGGTGGACGACGAGCTGACCGACCGGGCGGCGGCGCGGCCGGAGCACGGCGCGTACGTGATGTTCACCTCGGGCTCGACCGGCCGGCCCAAGGGCGTGGTGGTGGAGCACCGCTCGGTGGCGAACCTGGTGAGATGGGCGGCCGACCGGTTCGGCGGTGCGGCGTTCGCCCGGGTGCTGGCCTCGACGTCGCTGAGCTTCGACGTGTCCGTCTTCGAACTGTTCGGCCCACTCGTGTCCGGCGGCAGCGTCGAGGTCGTGGCCGACCTGCTGGCTCTGACCGACCGGCATCGTGCCTGGGACCTCAGCCTGGTCAATGCCGTGCCGTCGGCGCTGACGCAGGTCCTCCAGGCGGGCGTGCGGGCCCGGGTCGGCACCGTGGTGGTGGCCGGTGAGGCGCTGACGACGGCAACAGTGGCGGAGGTGCGGGCAGCCCTGCCGGGTGCGGAGGTGGTCAACCTCTACGGCCCGACCGAGGCGACTGTGTACGCCACGCAGTGCAATGTCGACGGGCCGGCCGAGCGGACCCCGCCGATCGGGCGTCCGATCAGCGGTACGCGGGTCCACGTACTCGACCGGGATCTCGCCCTCGCGCCGGTGGGCGTGGCCGGCGAGCTGTACGTGGCAGGTGTGGGGCTGGCGCGCGGCTATCTGGCGCGGGCGGGGCTGACCGCGGAGCGGTTCGTCGCCAATCCGTTCCAGCCGGGCTCACGGATGTACCGCACCGGCGATCTGGTGCGCTGGAACGCCGACGGCCAGATCGAGTACCTCGGACGTACCGATGATCAGGTGAAGATCCGCGGGTTCCGCATTGAGCTGGGCGAGGTACAGGCCGCACTGGCCGGGTGCCCGGACGTGGGTCAGGCCGCGGTGCTTGCTCGGGAGGACTCGGACGGGGCCAAGCAGCTGGTGGCGTACGTCGTGCCGACGCCCGGCGTCGACCCGGACGGGATGCCGGCGCGGGTACGGGCGTACGCCGCGACGGTCCTGCCGGGGCACATGGTTCCGGCGGCGGTCGTGGTGTTGCCGGCACTTCCGCTGTCGACGACGGGGAAGCTGGACCGAGCCGCGCTGCCGGCACCCGATTTCGCCGCGTCCACGCGCGCCGACCGCCTGCCGGCCAACGCGCGGGAAGAGCTGTTGTGCGCCGGGTACGCCGAGGTGCTCGGGCTCGCGGCGGTCGGCGTGGACGACGACTTCTTCGCCCTCGGAGGCCATTCGCTGCTGGTCGTGCGGCTCGTGGAGTGGCTGCGTCAACGGGGCATGTCGGTGCCGGTGCGGGCGCTGTTCCAGACCCCCACGCCGGCCGGGGTGGCCGCCGCGGGTGCCGGCCGGGATCAGACACGGGTGCCGGCGAACGCCATCCCGGCGAACGCCGAACAGATCACCCCGCAGATGCTGCCACTCGTCGAGCTGACCTCGGAGCAAATCGGCCGGGTGGTGGCCACCGTCGACGGCGGTGCGCCGAATGTGGCGGACATCTACCCGTTGGCTCCTCTGCAGGAGGGGTTGCTGTTCCACCATCTGTTGGCTGAGGGTGGTCGCGACGCGTATGTGCTGCCGACGGTGGTGCGTTTCGCCTCCCGCGATCTGCTCGACCGTTTCCTCGGCGCGCTCGGTCGGGTCGTCGAACGGCACGACATCTTCCGTACGGCGATCGTGTGGGACGGCCTCGACGCGCCGGTACAGGTGGTGTGGCGGCGCGCGCCCCTCCCGGTGGTCGAGGTCGTTGTCACCGACGCCGATCCGGTGCGCGAGTTGTTGGCAGCGGGCGGATCGGCGATGGACCTGCAGCGGGCGCCGCTGATCGAGGTACACACCACGGCAATACCCAATGGTGATGAGTGCCTGGCGTTGGTGCGGGTGCATCACATGGTGCAGGACCACATGGGCCTGGATCTGCTCATCACCGAGGTACGTGCGGTGATGGCCGGCGACGACAGCGCGTTGGCGCCGGTGGTGCCGTTCCGTGAGTTCGTGGCGCAGACCCGCACCGGTATCACCGACGCGGAGCACACCCGGTACTTCACGGAGCTGCTCGGGGACCTGGACGAGCCCACCATCCCGTACGGCGTGCGCGACGTGCACGGCGACGGCGCCGACCAGCAGAGCGCTCGGCAGCAACTGGATCTGGCGGTGACCGCCCGGCTGCGCCACGTCGCTCGCACGCTGAGCACGACTCCCGCGACGTTGTTGCACGTCGCCTGGGCGCGTACCCTCGCGGCCACCTCGGGACGCGACGACGTGGTCTTCGGCACCGTGTTGTTTGGTCGGATGAACGCTGGCGCCGGTGCCGATCGGGCACCGGGCCCGTTCATCAACACGCTGCCGGTCCGGCTGGATACCGGTCGTCACGACGTCCGCGACGCCGTCACCCGCATGCGCGAACAACTCGCCGCCCTCCTCGAACACGAACACGCGTCACTCGCTACCGCGCAACAGACCAGCGCCGTCCCCACCGAAACGCCACTGTTCACCTCGATCCTCAACTACCGACACAACGACAGCCGGGACGACCGGGAGACCGAGGCCGTCGAGGTCGGCGGCGCGGACGACATAGCTGTGGTGTTCTCCCAGGAGAACACCAACTATCCGCTGGCGGTCTCCGTCGACGACGACAGTGACACGCTCCACCTGACGGTGGAGGCGACGACCCCGATCGACGCGCATCTGGTGGCGTCGCTGTTGGCGACGACCACCGAGAACATGGTCGCCGCCCTGGAGGCCGATGGTGCCCTGCCGCTGACCCGAGTCGACGTCCTCGACCAGGGTCAACGCTCACTGGTGCTCTCCGAATGGAATGACACGGCCGTGTCCTACCCGGTCGACGACACAGTGGTGTCGTTGTTCGCTCGGCAGGTCGCCGCGACCCCGGATGCGGTGGCGATCGTGTTCGAGGGTGTGTCGGTGTCGTATCGGGAGTTGGACGTCCGTGCTGGTGCGGTGGCCCGGTATCTGCGGTCGGTGGGGGTGGGTCCGGAGTCCGTGGTGGGTGTGCGGATGGATCGTGGTGTGGATTTGGTGGTGGCGTTGGTGGGTGTGGTGAAGGCCGGTGGTGCGTACCTGCCGATTGATCCGGAGTATCCGCAGCAGCGGGTCGACGTGTTGGTGGCCGATGCGGGTGCCGCGGTCGTGCTGGATTCGGTGACCGGGTTGGACGGCCCGGAGGCGTTGCCGGTCGAGGTGTCGTCGGGTGGTGCGGCGTATGTGTTGTTCACGTCGGGGTCGACGGGTCGGCCGAAGGGTGTGGTGGTGTCGCATGCGGGTGTGGTGAACCGGTTGCGGTGGATGCAGGACCGGTTTGGGTTGGTGTCGGGTGAGCGGGTGGTGCAGAAGACTCCGTTCACGTTTGACGTGTCGGTGTGGGAGTTCTTCTGGCCGTTGATCATCGGCGCGACGGTCGTGGTCGCCCGCCCTGGTGGTCACCGCGACCCGGCCTATCTGGCCGAGCTGATCCGTGAGGAGAACGTGTCGACGGCGCACTTCGTGCCGTCGATGCTCGAAGCGTTCCTTCCGGTGGCGGCCTCGTGCACGGGGTTGTCGAGGGTGGTGTGTTCGGGTGAGGCGCTTCCCGCGACGACGCGGGACAGCCTGTTGGCGGTCCTCCCGGACACGGAGTTGCACAACCTGTACGGGCCGACCGAAGCGTCGGTGGATGTCACCGCCACCCGGTGTGAGGTGGGTGTGCCGGTGACGATCGGGTCGCCGGTCGCCAACACCCGCACCTACGTCCTGGACAACACCCTGCAACCGGTGCCGGTGGGCGCCGCCGGCGAGTTGTATCTGGCCGGCGTGCAACTCGCCCGGGGATACGCGGGCCGGGCCGAATTGACCGCGGAGCGGTTCGTCGCCAACCCGTATGAGCCGGGGGAGCGGCTGTACCGCACCGGTGACCTGGTCCGCTGGACCCCGGGCGGCGACCTCGACTACCTGGGACGTACCGATGATCAGGTGAAGGTTCGCGGTGTGCGGATCGAGCTGGGTGAGGTGCAGGCCGCCGTGGCCACGCACCCGGACGTGACCCAGGCCGCGGTGATCGTGCGCGATGATCGGCTCGTCGCGTACGTCGTTGGTGACGCCGATCCCGTCGAGGTCCGTGAGCACGTCGCTCGTCAGCTTCCCGGCTCGTTCGTACCGGCCGCGGTAGTGGTACTGGACGAGATGCCGCTGACCAGCAGCGGCAAGCTCGACCGTCGGGCGTTGCCCGCGCCGGACTTCGCCGGGGCGGTCAGCTCCAGCCGGCCTCCGGCAAACCCGCGCGAGCAGGCACTGTGCGACGCCTTCGCACACGTCCTCGGACTCGACCGGGTAGGCGTCGACGACAACTTCTTCACCCTCGGTGGGCATTCGCTGCTGGCGGTACGGCTGATCAGCCGCCTCCGCACCGTGCTCGGCGTCGAACTCGGCCTTCGGGACCTGTTCGATGCGCCCACAGTGGCTCAACTCGCCCTGCGCGTTCCCGCCGAGCAGTCCAGCCGGCCGGCACTGCGGCCGATGCGCGACCGGAAGGGCTCCTGATGATCCCGTTGTCGTTCGCGCAGCGCCGGCTGTGGTTCATCGCCCAACTGGACGAAGCCGACACCACGTACACCCTGCCGATCGCGATGAGCCTCTCCGGCGGTGTGGACATCGCGGCACTCCGGGCAGCCCTGCACGACGTGCTGGCCCGCCACGAGGTGCTGCGCACGGTCTTCCCGACCACGGACGGGGAGCCGTACCAGCACGTCCTCGACGACGCCGAGCTGAACTGGGACCTGGAGGTGGCGGACGTCGCACCCGACCACCTCGACGATGCGGTAACGGCAGCCGCCGCGCGCACCTTCGACCTCGCCACCGACGTGCCCATCAGTGCCACACTGCTGCGTGCGGGCCCGACCGAGGCGGTCCTGGTGGTGGTCCTGCACCACATCGCCGCCGACGGTTGGTCGATGGCCCCGTTCGGCCGCGATGTCTCCGCCGCCTACGCGGCCCGGTGCGACGGCCGCGCCCCCGACTGGGCGCCGCTGCCCGTGCAGTACGCCGACTACGCGCTCTGGCAACGGGAGTTGCTCGGCGCCGAGTCCGACCCGGACAGCGTGCTGACCCGACAGCTCGACTACTGGCGGGCCGCCCTCGACGGCATTCCGCAGGAACTCGCCCTGCCGGCCGACCACCAGCGTCCGGTGCAGGCCACCTACCAGGGACATACCGTTCCGCTGCGGGTACCAGCCGACGTGCACGCCCGGATCGTGGCGGTGGCCCAGGCCGAGGGCGTGACGGTCTTCATGCTGTTGCAGGCGGCCCTGGCGGCGTTGCTGTCGAAGCTCGGAGCGGGTTTGGACGTACCCATCGGTGTTGCGGTGGCAGGGCGGACCGACGAGGCGCTGGACGACCTGATCGGCTTCTTCGTCAACACGCTGGTGCTGCGCACCGACCTGTCCGGTGATCCGACCGTGGCCGAGTTGTTGACCCGGGTGCGGGAGACCGGTCTGTCCGCGTTCGAGCACCAGGACGTGCCGTTCGAGCGGCTGGTGGAGGAGCTGGCACCGGTCCGGTCGATGGCCCGACACCCGCTCTTCCAGGTGATGCTGACGGTCCAGAACAACGCCGCCGCCGACGTCACGATGTCCGGTGTCGCCACCGGCCGCGTCGAGGCCGGCGGGGACTCGGCGAAGTTCGACCTCGACGTCGACCTGGCCGAGACCTTCGACTCGACGGGCAGGCCGGCCGGTTTGCACGGGGCGGTCGTCGGCACCGCGGACCTGTTCGAGCGGGCCAGCGTCGAACGGCTGGTCACCTGGTACGTCGGACTGCTGGACGTCCTCGTCGCCGACATCGGCCGCCGGTTGAGCACGATCGACCTGCTCGACGAGGCCGAGCGTCAGCGGGTACTCGTGGAGTGGAACCCGCCGTCGGTGACCGCGTCGGAGGCGAGCGTCGCCGAGCTGTTCGCGGCCCAGGCGGCGCGGACGCCGGACGCGGTCGCGGTGGTCACCGACGGGAAAGCCCTGACGTACGCGGAACTGGACGCGCGCGCGGGTCGGCTGGCTCGGCTGCTGACCGGTCGCCGCGTCGGTCCGGAGTCACTGGTCGGGCTGGTGTTCGACCGGGGGCCGGAACTGCTGGTGGCGATGCTGGCAGTGGTGCGCGCCGGTGGGGCCTACGTGCCGATCGATCCGCGGTATCCGGTCGACCGGGTGACGTACACGATCGAGGACGCCGCCCCCGTGGTGGTGCTGGCCAGCTCGACGACCGTCGGGACGTTGGTCGACTGTGCCGCGCCGGTCGTGGTGGTCGACACCCCGGACGTCGTGGCCGAGCTGGCCTCGCTGACGCCGGCCGACCCGGTGGCGGTGCGGGCGGCCCATCCGCTCTACGTGATCTACACGTCGGGGTCGACGGGCCGGCCGAAGGGCGTGACCGTCACGCACGGCAACGTGGCACAGCTGTTCACCGCCACCGAGGGCCCGTTCAGCGGGTTCGGACCGGACGACGTGTGGAGCTGGTTCCACTCGGCGGCGTTCGACTTCTCGGTGTGGGAGATATGGGGGGCGTTGCTACACGGCGGCCGAGTGGTGGTCGTGCCGTTCGAGGTGTCCCGTGCGCCGGGCGAGTTCGCCGATCTCGTGCGGCGGGAGCGGGTGACGGTGTTGTCGCAGACGCCGTCGAGCTTCTACGAGGTGATGGACCTGCTCGACGCCCCATCCCTACGGGCCGTGGTCTTCGGCGGGGAGGCACTGGACCCGGGCAGGTTGCGTGGATGGTTCACGCGACACGGCTCGGACGCACCCGTGTTGGTGAACATGTACGGGATCACCGAGACCACGGTCCACGTGACGAACCAGACCGTGCAGCCAGACGCCACGACGAGTGTGGTGGGTCGGGCGCTGCCGGGACTACGCGTGCACCTGCTCGACTCCGCGATGCGGCCGGCGCCGCAGGGCGTGACCGCCGAGATGTACGTGGCCGGCGGTCAGTTGGCTCGCGGCTACCTCGGCCGCCCGGGATTGACCGCTGAGCGGTTCGTCGCGTGCCCGTTCGGCCCTCCCGGCGAGCGCATGTACCGCAGCGGTGACCTGGCCAGGTGGAACAGCGATGGCCGGCTGGAATACCTGGGTCGCGCGGACCAACAGGTGAAGATCCGCGGTTTCCGGATCGAGCTGGGCGAGGTCGAGGCGGCGGTGGCCGCGTGCGAGTCGGTGGCGCGGACGGCGGTGATCGTGCGCGAGGACACCCCAGGCGACCTCCGCCTGGTCGCCTACGTGGTTCCCGCGGCCGGAACGGACCGCACCGGCCTGCCCGCGGCCGTACGGCAGGAGGTCGCCCGGCGACTGCCCGGGCACATGGTGCCCGCCACCGTCGCACTGCTGGACGCGTTGCCGCTGACGACGAACGGGAAGTTGGATCGGGAGCGTCTGCCCGTGCCGCAGCAGGTGGCGGTGGTGGGGCGGGCGCCGGGGAACCCGCGGGAGGAGGTGGTGTGTGCGGGGTTCGCGGTGTTGTTGGGTGTGGACGCGGTGGGTGTGGATGACGACTTCTTCGCTCTGGGTGGGCATTCGTTGTTGGTGGTGCGGTTGGTGGAGTGGTTGCGTCGGCGGGGGGTCGTGGTTCCGGTTCGGGCGTTCTTCCAAACTCCGACGCCGGCTGGTCTGGCTGCTGCTACCGGTGCCCGGCAGGTGCGGGTGCCGGCGAACCGGATCCCGGCGAACGCCACCCGGATCACCCCGGACATGCTGCCGCTGGTGTCGCTCACCCAACGGCAGATCGACCGGATCGCTGCCGCCGTCGACGGCGGCGCGGCCAACATCGCCGACGTCTACCCCCTCGCCCCGCTCCAGGAAGGGATCTTCTTCCACCACCTGATGGCCGCGGGCGGTGACGACGCCTACGTCCTGCCCACCGTCATCGAGCTGACCGACCGCGCGCTCGTCGATCGCCTCGTCGACACCCTGAACCTCCTTGTCGACAGGCACGACATCTTCCGCACGATGATCCTCTGGGACGGCCTGCCGGAGCCGCTCCAGATCGTCCAGCGACACGCCGCCCTGCGGATCGAGCCGGTGACCCTCTCCGCCGACACCGACGACCCGGTAGCCGACCTGGTCCGAGCCGGGGGGTCACGGATGGACCTGGAGCGGGCGCCGCTGATGGACCTGCGCATCGCCCAGAACCCCGACAACGACCGCTGGCTGGTGCTGCTCCGAGTCCATCACCTTGTTCAGGACCACACCGGCCTCGACATCGTCCTCGACGAGGTACGGACACTGTTCGCCGGCCGGGGCGACGAACTGCCGCCGGCACCACCGTTTCGCGACTTCGTCGCCCAGGCCCGGGCCGGCGTCCCGCAGGAGGAACACGAGCGGTACTTCGCCGCCCTGCTCGGTGACGTCGACGAGCCGACCGTACCGTTCGGAGTGTCGGAGGCCCGCGGTGACGCGCGACCGGCCCGCTGGCGTACCCCGTTCCCACCGGGACTGGCTGCCCGGCTACGCGAGGTCGCCCGGCGACTCGGCGCCAGCCCGGCGACGGTTCTGCACGTCGCCTGGGCGCGGGCGCTCGCCGCCATCGCCGGCCGCGACGACGTCGTGTTCGGCACTGTGCTGTTCGGTCGGATGAACGCCGGCGCCGGCGCCGACCGGGTGCCCGGCCCGTTCATCAACACCCTGCCGGTCCGGGTGCGGATCGGTGACATCGGCGTGCGCGCCGCGGTCGCGGCCATGCGGGACCAACTCGCCGCGCAACTCGAACACGAACACGCCCCACTGGCCGTGGCGCAGCGAGTCAGCGGCGTTCCCGCCGACTCCCCGCTGTTCACGTCCATCCTCAACTACCGCCGGAACACCGCCGCCTCCGGCCCCACCGACGACGACGACGTCGACGGCGTCCAGGTCATCTACACCCACGAGCGCAACAACTACCCGCTCACGGTCTCCATCGACGACGACGGGGACGACGCCAGCGTCTCCGTCGACGCGGTGGAGCCGATCGACGCCGCCGCTCTCGGCCGGCTGATCGTCACCACTGTCGACGGCCTCGTGACCAGGCTTCGGACGGGCCTCGACCGCGACACCGACCCGCCGCTGCGCGCCGTCGAAGTCCTCGACGACGACGAACGGCACCGGGTGCTCGTGAAGTGGAACGACACCGATGCCGACCTCGCCAGCGCCCCGGTACCGGAACTGATCCGCCGACAGGTCGGCCGTACACCGGATGCCGCAGCCGCGACCCACGAGGGCGTCGCACTGTCGTACGCCGAGCTGAACGCCCGGGCCAACCGACTCGCCCGGGTGCTCGTGACCCGCGGCGTCGGGCCGGAGTCGGTGGTCGGGCTCTGCCTTCCCCGCGGGCTCGACATGGTGGCCGCCATCCTCGCGGTCTGGCGGGCCGGTGGCGCGTACCTGCCCATCGACCCGGAGTATCCGGGCGAGCGCATCGCCTACCTGATATCCGACGCCCGACCGCAGGTGGTGCTCACCGCGTCGAGCTGCGCCACAGTGCTGCCGCCCGAAGTCGTCCCGGTCATCGTCGACGCGCCGATGCCCGACCACACCGACGTCGCCCTGCCGGCCGCGCCCGCGCCCGCCCAGGCGGCCTACGTCATCTACACCTCCGGATCGACGGGCCGACCCAAGGGTGTGTGCGTGCCACACAGCGGCCTGTCGAACCTCGTGTCCGTGTTTGCGGCACTGCTGCGGGTGCGACCCGGAACCCCGGTCCTCCAGTTCGCCTCGTTCAGCTTCGACGCCTCCGTGCTCGACGTGGCAGTCACCCTCGCCTGCGGTGGCACCCTGGTCATCGCCTCGTCGGCGCAGCGCTCCGAGCCGGAACTGCTGCGCCGGCTGGTCACCGCCAGTGGGGTGCGCTCGGCGAGCGTCGTACCGTCGCTGTTGGCTGTGCTCGACCCGGAGCGGTTCACGAACGTCGAGGCGATGGTGGTCGGCTCCGAGGGCATCGACCCCCGGCTGGCCGCCCGGTGGTCCCGGGACCGGCACCTGGTGCATGCCTACGGTCCGACCGAGGCCACCGTCATCATGGCCGCTGGCCGGATCGACCCGGAGTGCGCCGACGGCCCGGTGCCGTTCGGTGGACCGCTGCCGAACAGCCGGGCGTTCGTCCTGGACGCGTCGCTCGCGCCGGTCCCGGTCGGCGTGCTCGGCGAGCTGTACGTGTCCGGCAGGCAGCTTGCCCGCGGTTACATCGGACGAACCGGGCTGACCGCGGAACGCTTCGTCGCCTGCCCCTTCGGCTCCGGCGAGCGCATGTACCGCACCGGTGACCTGGTGCGGTGGACAGCCGACGGTGAGCTGGTCTTCGCCGGTCGGGTGGACGACCAGGTGAAGATCCGCGGCTTCAGGATCGAGCTGGGCGAGGTGCGGGCCGCGGTGGCCGCGCACCCAGAGGTGGAACAGGCCGTCGTGGTCGTCCGGGAGGACAGCCCGGGAGAGCGGCGTCTGATCGGGTACGTGGTCGCCGCCGCGGGCCTGGACGCCGAGGACGTACGCCGGTTCGTGGCCGGTCGACTGCCGGAGTACATGGTGCCCTCGGCGGTGGTGGTGCTCGACGCGCTGCCGTTGACGCCCAACGGCAAGCTGGACCGGGCGGCGCTGCCGGCGCCGACAACACGCGCCGCTGCCGGCCGGGCCGTGCTGACCCCCCGCGAGGAGTTGCTCTGCGCGGCGTTCGCCGAGGTGCTGGGCCACGACTCGGTGGGCGTCAACGAGGACTTCTTCGCCCTGGGCGGGCACTCGCTGTTGGCGGTGCGACTCGCCAGCCGGGTCCGGGCTGTGCTCGGAATGGAGCTGCCGTTGCGGACGCTGTTCGAGGCGCCCACACCTGCGCGGTTGGCGGCCCGGATGTCGGTGGGTCCGACGCGTCCGGCGGTCGTGGCGATGAACCGTCCGGACCGTGTGCCGTTGTCGGCCGCGCAACGCAGGTTGTGGTTCGTCAACCACCTGGAGGACGCGACCACGGCGTACCACATGCCGTTCGTCCTGCGGCTGGATGGCGTGGACCCCTCGGCGTTGGAGTCGGCGTTGCGCGACGTGCTCGGCCGGCACGAGGCGCTGCGGACCGTGTTCCCGACTGCCGACGGAGAGCCGTACCAGCGGATCATCCCGGCTGAGGAGCTGGAGTGGCGGTTGACGACTGCCGGGACCGACGACCTCGACGGCTCGGTGGCGGCGGCCGTTGCCGAGCCGTTCGACCTGTCGACGGAGGTGCCGATCCGGGCGTGGTTGTTCGACGGCTTGGTGCTGGTGGTGGTGGTCCACCACGTGGCGGCCGACGGGTGGTCGATGACGCCGTTGGCCCGGGATCTGTCCCAGGCCTACGCGGCGCGATCGGCGGGCCGGGCACCGGACTGGTCACCGCTGCCGGTGCAGTACGCCGACTTCGCGTTGTGGCAGCGGGAGTTTCTGGGCGTGGAGGACGACCCGGACAGTGTGCTCGCCCGACAGGCCCGGTTCTGGCGGGACACGCTGGCCGGTATTCCCGAGGAGTTGGCGCTGCCGACGGACCGGCCACGCCCCGCGATCCCGAGTTACCGCGGACATGCGGTCTCGCTGGGGGTGCCGGCTGAGGTCCACGCCGCGATGCTCACCCTGGCCCGTGCCGAGGGCGTGACGGTCGCCATGGTGGTGCAGGCCGCGTTGGCGGTGCTGCTGTCGCGGCTGGGCGCCGGCGTCGACATCCCTATCGGTACGGCGGTGGCCGGCCGCACCGACGAGGCGATCGACGACCTGGTGGGGTTCTTCGTCAACACCTTGGTGTTACGGACCGACGTGGCCGGCGACCCGACCTTCCTGGAGCTGCTGGGTCGGGTGCGGGAGACCAACCTCGCGGCGTACGAACGGCAGGACGTCCCGTTCGAGCGTCTGGTGGAGGAGCTCGCGCAAACCCGTTCCCTGGCACGGCATCCGCTGTTTCAGGTGATGCTCACCGTCCAGAACCAGGACGCGGCGGCACTCGACCTCGTTGACGTCGACGCCACCCGGACCGCGCCGGGGGCCGGGACCGCGAAGTTCGACCTCGAGTTCGGTGTCACCGAGGAGTTCGACACGGACCGGCGACCGGCCGGGCTACGCGGCGAACTGATCGCCGCCGCCGATCTGTTCGATGCGGGTTCGGTCAGTGGGCTCGTGGAGCGGTTCGTGCGGGTGTTGGCGGCGTTGGTTGATGAGCCGGGCGCGCGGGTGAGCGCTGTGGACGTGCTCGACGTGGATGAACGTTGGCAGTTGCTGTCCGGTTGGAATGACACGGCGG
>NZ_JBEXYP010000043.1:0-13172 GCF_040630995.1 Micromonospora sp. NPDC005710
CTGCTGGCGGCGACGCGGGAACGGGCCCCGCACTTCGGCTGCTTCGGGATGCACGAGTGGGCGATGGTCTACCGGCAGACCCGGGAGGAGCTGCGCCCGACCCGACCCGACACGTCGGCTATTGCAGGTAGCGCTCCACCTCAGGCTTGGGGCGTTCGCCCTGGGCGTCCGGGTCGCCGTGGGTCTCTCGGGCGGCCCGTCGGCGGCGCAGCAGGTCCCAGCACTGGTCAAGGGACTCTTCCAGGGCGCGCAGGCGCTCACTGGTTTCGCCCTCGGTGCCCGACTCGTGGGCCTGGGCGTCGGCGCGCAGCTTGTGTTCCTCGTCGACCAGTTCGGTGATCCGGTTCAGGATGGTCTTGTCGTCCATGTCACAGAGCCTGGCACAGGGTGCCCGGCATCGCCCGGATTCGAGGGTACCGGTGCGTCCCGGGTCACTGACCCGCACCGGCGAGCCGGACGCCGCCCGGCTGGTGCCGAGGTCGCCACCGGGTGGGCGGCACGCAGCCGTCCCACCCGTCGGGTCGCCGGCCTGGCGGACGCGACGACGCGACCGACGTGCCGACGACGCGGCGGCTCCTGGCAGCACCCTCCATCGTGGTACGTCGAGTGGCCGGGATTCGCACCTCTGACGTGGACCGATCGGTGGTGGATTGCGGTTACCAGTCTAGAAAAACAGCAACTTGAGGGGTTGTGTGGACACTGCTAGCGTACGCAGAGCCTCAGCCCTGGATGCCCCGCTGTGGTGGGACCTCATCCCCCTGATCATTCGTTGATGAGCTGAGTCAACGCCCGGCCTGGGACGGTTCAATGCGTTCTCGCGGTACGACTATCCGCACCAAGGTCGTCGCCCTGCTGCTCTGCCTGGTCGCGCTCTGGATGTTCGCGGCATGGGTGACCCTGCGTGACGGCTTCCACCTGCTCGGTGCCCAACTGGTCACCAGCAGGGTCCACGAGCCGAGCGAGCCGCTGTTGCAGCAGCTCCAGGTGGAGCGGCGGTCGACCCAGGCGTACCTGAGCAGCCCCGAGGCCCCGCAGCGGACGGCGCTCGAGGCCGAGCAGCGCAGGACCACGGAGCTGGCCTCCGCCTTCGCCGACTCGGTGCGGGACTGGCAGGTCGACATCGCCGGCAGCTCCGCGTTGGACGCCCGGCTCCGATCGACGATCGCCCAGGTCGACTCGTTGAGGCAGACTCGCGCCGAGGTGCTGGACCGCAAGATCGACCGGATCGCGGCCGCCGAGGCGTACACCGACGCGATCGCGTCGATCTTCCAGATCTACGACGTGACGGGCGGCCTCGACGACAAGCAGATCGCCGGCGAGGCGGCCGCCCTGATCCAGCTCGACCGGATGAAGGAGCTGATCTCCCAGGAGGACGCACTGCTCAGCGGCCTCTTCGGAAACGGTCGGATGAGCGGCGCGGAGTACGCCCGCTACGTCGCGTTGGTCGGTTCGGAGCGGTTCGTCGGTGCGGAGACCCGGGTCCGGCTCGCCGACGCCGACCAACGCCGTTACCAGCAGCTCGTCGAGGGTGAGGCGTTCACCCGACTGCGTGCCGTACAGGACAGCATCATCCGCGGAGGTCGGCCGTCGACCCAACTGCCGGTCGGCGCCGATCAGTGGCGCGGGACTGTCGAGCCGGTGCTGGCCCAGGTGAACGATGCCGTCACCGCCGGCAACCAGGGCATCGTGGAGCGGGCCACCGGCGACGCGGTGACGGTCGTCGTCCGACTGGTGTTCGTCACCGGTCTGGGCCTGCTCGCCGTCATCGCCTGCGTCGTCGTCGCCACCACCACCGCCCGGAACCTGCTGCGCCAGCTGAACCGGCTGCGTGAGGCCGCCCGGCAGCTCGCCGACGAGCGGCTACCCCGCGTGGTGGAGCGGCTCGGGCGCGGCGAGGAGGTCGACCTGGCCACCGAGGCGCCCCCGCTGCGGTTCGGCACCGACGAGATCGGCCAGGTCGGCGAGGCGTTCAACGCTGTCCGGACCACCGCCCTGCGGACCGCCGTCGAGCAGGCCGACAGGCACCGCAACGTCCGCGAGGTCTTCCTGAGCCTGGCCCGACGCACGCAGGCGCTCCTCCACCGCCAGCTCACCCAGCTCGACGCGATGGAGCGCCGCGAACACGACGCCGAGGAGCTGGAGGACCTGTTCCGGGTCGACCACCTGGCCACCCGGATGCGGCGCAACGCGGAAAACCTGATCGTGCTCTCCGGCTCCACCCCCGGCCGGGCCTGGCGGCGCAACGTCCCGATGGTCGACGTGGTGCGCGGCGCCGTGGCCGAGGTGGAGGACTACACCCGGGTCACCGTGCTGCCGCTCGGGCCGGTCTCGCTCGCCGGCCGCGCGGTCGGCGACATCATCCACCTGCTCGCCGAGCTGATCGAGAACGGCCTGTCGTTCTCCCCACCACACACGACTGTCGAGGTCCGCGGCCAGGTTGTCACCAACGGGTTCGCCATCGAGATCGAGGACCGGGGCCTCGGCATGAGCGAGGAGGACCTGGCCACGGCGAACCACCGCATCGTCGACCAGTCCGAGTCGAACCTCGCCAACGCCGCCCGCCTCGGGTTCTACGTGGTGAGCCGGCTGACCGAACGGCACGGCGTGCGGGTGAGGCTCACCGAGTCCGCGTACGGCGGCACCACAGCGGTCGTGCTGATCCCGCTGGAACTGGTCACCGCGGCCGACGCCTCCCCGGACGACTCCGGCTCGGTGAGCCCCGCGGTGGCGGTGCCGGCCGACACCACCGCACCGACGACGGACGAGAAGGCCGAGGCGGACGCCGCCCTCCCCACCCGACAGCGGACCACCCCGGCAACCGGCACCCCCGCCCTGCCCACCCGCGCCCGACGCGGCCCGGCTCAGCCGGCCCTGGAAGCCCCGACCGTCCCCACCGGACTGCCCACAGTGGGTCGCTTCCGCCCGGGGGCCCCCGAGGCAGAGCCGAACCCGGTCGGCGACGGCGGTCCGATGCCCGCCCGCGCCGAGGCGGAGCAGACCAACGCCGGCTTGCCCGTTCGGGTCCGACAGGCGAACATCGTTCCCGAGTTGCGAGACGACCCGGCGGTGTCCGAGACCGACGACGAGGATGTGGTGCGCCCACCGGAGCAGGTTCGCCGGATGATGAGCTCCTACCAGACCGGCACCCGGCGTGGGCGCACCGACGCGGCTCGGCTGCTCGGTGGTGCCACCGGCGCCCCGGCGGCGACCCTGTCCGAGCCGACCGACGAGGATCCTCCACAAACGACCTGACCGAACACCGACGACGCGGGTGTCCGCGCGGCGTTACGGTCAAGCCCCACCCGAACACGGCGCACAGCCGGCCGAGAAGAGGACGACGAAGTGACCCAGAAGACGGCTTCGAGCGCCGACCTGACGTGGTTGCTGGATGACCTGGTGGGCCGGGTCAAGCAGGCCGAGCACGCGGTCGCGCTCTCCACCGACGGCCTCCTGATGGCCTCCTCCCAGGGGATGAGCCGCGACGACGGCGAGCACCTCGCGGCGATGGCGGCCGGCATCCAAAGCCTCGCCCGGGGCGCCGGCAAGCGTTTCGGTGGTGGACAGGTGCAGCAGACCATCATCGAGATGCAGTCGTCGTTCCTGTTCGTCACCGCGGCCGGCCGTAACGCCTGCCTGGCGGTGCTGGCCTCCGAGGACGCCGACGTCGGCCTCATCGCCTACGAGATGGCGATGCTGGTCACCCGGGTCGGCAAGTACGTCGCATCGCCGTCGCGTGGCACCGATCAGCAGGTCGGCGAGAGGTAGCGGCGATGACGGTCGAGGGGGAGTCCGCAGACCAACTGTGGGTGGATGACCATGCGGGTCCGGTGGTGCGTCCGTACGCGGTGACGCGTGGGCGGGCCCGCCCGGTCACCGGCACCTTCGACCTGATCTCGCTGGTCACGGCGACCCGGGCCGAGGTCGCGCCCGAGGTCGGTCTCGGCCCCGAGCACCTGGCGATCGTCGGGCTGTGTCAACGCATACAGTCCGTCGCCGAGATCGCCGCCCATCTCGACCTGCCGGTGGGCACCGTCCGGGTGCTTCTCGGTGATCTGGCGGCCCGCAGCCTGGTGCAGGTCCGCGAGCCGCAGACCACGGCCGGCGTTCCCGACAACAGCATCTTCGAGGCGGTAATCAATGGACTACGGGCACTCTGACCGGCCGGCGGGAGCGGCGCCACTGCCCACCGCGATCAAGATCCTGGTCGCTGGCGGCTTCGGCGTGGGCAAGACGACAATGGTTGGCGCGGTCAGCGAAACCCGGCCGTTGCGCACCGAGGAGGTGCTGACCGAGTCGGGGGTCGGCATCGACGACCTGTCCGGGGTGGAGGACAAGACCACCACCACAGTGGCGATGGACTTCGGTCGGATCACCATCAGCGACGACCTGGTGCTCTACCTGTTCGGTACGCCGGGGCAGGACCGGTTCTGGTTCGTGTGGGACGAGTTGGCGTTGGGGGCGATCGGCGCGGTGGTGCTGGCTGACACCCGCCGACTCTCCGACTGCTTTCCCTCGATCGACTACTTCGAAGGTCGGGGCACGCCCTTCGTGGTGGCGGTGAACTGCTTTCCGGGCGCGCGGCAGTACCGGCTCGACGAGGTGCAGGTCGCGTTGAACCTGGACCCGGGTGTGCCGGTGCTGCTCTGCGACGCCCGGCAGCGCCAGTCCAGCAAGGAGGTGCTCGTCACGCTCATGGAGCACGCCTTGAAGACCCGCGAGGCCCGCCGCCGCGCCGCCGTCGGAGACTGACAGCAGTTTTTCGAGGGAAGGGGTGTCCGGAACGCCTCCGGCCGATCGTCATGCTGGCGATACCCCGAGAAACCAGGGAGCCACCAGATGAAATACATGATGTTCGTGTGCAGCGACACCGAGCCGGACACCGACCCCACCGAGCTTCCCGACATCCACAAGTGGGTGGCGGAGAACGACTCCCATGGCCGCCGCGTGACCGGCAACGTGCTGGCATCGACGAGCGCGGCCACGACCGTCCGTGTCCGGGACGGTGAACTGCTCGTCTCCGAAGGGCCGTTCGCGGAGACCGCCGAGGTGATCGTGGGCTTCGACCTGCTCGACTGCGCCGACCTGGACGAGGCGATCGAGGTGGCCCGCACCCACCCGATGGCCCGCGAAGGGCGACTGGAACTGCGCCCGTTCGCGGACCTGTCCGACTGACCGGGTTGACCACCCCGTCTCGCCGGTCGGTGCGCACCCCGGCACCGGCCGGCGCGGCGGAGACCGTCGCGGCCGCCGGCGTCGAGGCGTACCCCCGGATCGTCGCGACCCTGATCCGGGTCACCGGGGACTGGGCGTTGGCCGAGGACTGTGCCCAGGAGGCGTTGGCCGTCGCCCTGGAACGGTGGCCCGCCGACGGTGTGCCGGCCAACCCGGGCGGCTGGCTCATGACGGTGGCCCACCACCGGGCGATCGACGTACTGCGCCGGGCCACAGTGGAGCGCCGCAAGCTGCACGACCTGGCGATGCTCACGCCCGACGACACGTCGCCCGAGCCGGAGCTGAGCCACGACGTGGTGGACGACCGGCTGCGCCTCATCTTCACCTGCTGCCATCCGGCGCTCGCGCTCGACGCCCGGGTGGCGTTGACACTGCGAACGGTCTGCGGCGTGCCGACCGCCGACATCGCCCGCCTCCTGCTGGTCAGTGAGTCGACGATGACCCGCCGACTGACCCGGGCCCGCACCCGCATCGCCCAGGCCGGCATCCCGTACCGGGTGCCGGACGGGCCGGCGCTCACCGAGCGGCTGCCCGGCGTCCTCGCCGTGCTGTACCTGCTGTTCACGCGGGGCTACGTCGCCGACGGCGAACCGGCCTTCGCCGACGAGGCGGTCCGGCTGGCCCGGCTGCTCGACCGGCTGATGCCTGATCAGTCCGAGGTCGCCGCGCTGCTGGCGCTCTTCCTGTTCCAACACTCCCGCCGGGACGTCCGCCGCGACGCCGCCGGAAACCTGCTCACCCTCCAGCGGCAGAACCGCGACCGCTGGGACCGCGCCGCCATCGCCGAGGGCCTGGCCACCCTTGATCGGGTACGCCACGACGGGCCGTACGCGTGGCAGGCCCGGATCGCCGCCTGCCACGCCACCGCCGCCTCGGTCGACGACACCGACTGGCCGACGATCGCGGTGGCCTACGACGCGTTGGCCGACCTCCGACCCTCGCCGGTGATCGCGCTCAACCGCGCGGTGGCACATGGCTACGCGTACGGGCCGGACGTCGGGTTGGCGGTGCTCGACGCCGCCCGCAGCGGGGGAGGGCTGGACGGCTACCCGCTCGCCGTGGCCGTGGAGGCCGACCTGGTGGCCCGGCAGGGCGACCGGCCACGGGCGGCCGGACTGTTCCGACAGGCGGCGGCAGCGGTCGGCTCCACCGTCGAGCGACGCGCGCTGCTCGACCGGGCCGACGAACTCGCCCGCTAGCGGAGCGGCTGCACGTCACCAGGAGCGGTACGTCGGTTAACTGGACCGGCACCGCCTCGCCGATCATGGAGTTGTGGTGGGCAACAAAGCCCCCGATGAACTGCCAAATCAGGCACCACAACTCCATGATCGACGGGCAAGGTCTGTACCCGCTCCGCGATCTTGCATCTTCTGTCCCGACGAAAGGGGCGTCCCCCCATGTCGACGACCGGAAATGCAAGATCGGCGCGATCTTCTCGCTCGACACACTTCGATCTACCAGGAGTCCGTTCATCCGGCACGGGTTGACCCGACGGCCTTAGCAACGGTGCTGACTTGCACCGTAGGGCCGCATGCTCGATCGCGGGTAGGGGTCAGCCGCGCTTGGCCATTGCCACGAACCGGGTCCAGGCCGCCGGCTCGAAGGCGAGCGCCGGACCGGCCGGGTCCTTCGAATCGCGCACGCCGATGACGCCCGCGAGGTTGTCGGCGACCTCGACGCAGTTTCCACCGTTGTTGCCACTCTTGGTGCTCTTGCGCCACCGAGCGCCGGTCAGGTCCATGATGCCGCCGCTTCCCCGATCAGATTGAGGGACTGCGCCCGGGACAGGGCGCTGTCGCGAATGCGTTCCCACCGTCGGTCGAGCGTAGCAACGTCGGCAACCTTGTCGATGAGCTGCGCTTGCGCCTGGCTGTCGACGTGGGCGACCCGCGCCCCGTCCGGCATCTCGGCCACTGTGAACGGACCGCCGAGGCCCGGATACATGCCGACGTCGGCGGGCACGACGAAGACCGACACGTTCGGCAGGGCGGCCTGCTCGGCCAGCCGCTCGCACTGCTCCCGCATCATGGCCCGGTCGCCGCCGAGGGTGCGCCGGAGGATTGCTTCGTCGAGGACCGCGACGAGCAGCGGGGGACGCTCCCGCCGCAGGACTGCCTGTCGGCTCAGCCGCGCCTCGGCGAGGTCGTCGGCCTCGGCCGGTGTCAGCGCCTCCCCGACAAGCGTCGCCAGCGCGTACGCCTTGGTCTGGAAGAGGCCAGGGATCCACGCCAGTTCGAACCACCGCAGCGACAGCGCCTCGCGCTCGATCTCGGCCCAGGGCCGGAACCAGGCCGGCGTCCGGCGCTTTAGCGCGTCCGGCCACAGCTCGTCGACGTTCCGACCGAGCAGCTCGGCGACCTGCGCACGATGACGCGTCTGCGGAATTCGTCCCGTGCTCGCCCACTTGGCGGCCGTCTTCGGATCGACACCAATCTGAGCAGCCAAACTGTCAGCGGTGTGGCCCCTCTCGGCCATCGCCGCCTGCACGGCTCGATTCATCTCCGGACCCTCCAGAACGTTCCCGACGTCGGAAGGTAATAGTTCTACGCGGTGTAATCGCTTGGCAACCCTCGGCAGGGTGCTGTGTAGACAGCAATCGACGAGGGAGTACAGGATGTCCGACGACAAGCCCTGCCACCGCCCCCATCGGCCAGGCGCTCGAGCGGCCCAGCCGGCCTCGCACCATGTGACCAGCGCCGGACCGAATGGGCCACGGCACCCCCCGTACCGTGGCCCGGGTCGCTCGGCAGCCGTCGTACCCGAATCACGCTGGCGGTCCCGGTGCGGCCCGCCTGTCGCGCACACCGCCGACGGCCCGCTGTGGACGTGCGACGCCTGCGGTCGGGAATGGCCCTGCCCGGCGCTGCGAGCAACCCCGACGGACGCCGCCCGCCGGGCGACCCTTATCCCCGAGTTCTCCCGGATCACGCGCCGGGCGATCCGCGACCTGCGCGGCCAGCCGGGCGGCCCCGACCCGGTCGCCATCGTCCGCCGTTTCCTGTGGTTCCTGCCGCTCACCGACGAGGAGGCCCGCGCGGTCGCACTGCGGCTGCGCTGAGCTGGGGCATGCGCTGCTGAGCCGCCCCTCGCGCGATCCGGCCCGGCGGTGCAGGTGCTCCTCGTGTCCTTTGCTCTGCACCCGCCGACGCGCCAGTTACGGACCGTTAGTGGTGCGCGGGCGGGTGCAGAGCAAAGGACGCAACCCGAGCCGGGCGGCGGGCCCGGCTGCCCAGCGAAGGCGGCGACAACCCACGCGGCCCGGCGCCACGACCGGGCCGCAGGGGTTGTCGCCGCCGAGTCGAGAGCGAGGAGAAACGAAAGGGCCGCTTCCCGCAAGCGCGCGGAAGCGGCCCTTTCGCCGAACATCGGTGAGTCAGTTGGCGATCATGCGGCGCAGCACGTACTGCAGAATGCCGCCGTGCCGGTAGTAGTCCGCCTCACCGGGGGTGTCGATCCGCACCACGGCGTCGAACTCGACGCCGGTGTCGGTGCTGACCAGCACGGTACGCGGGGTCTCAACGTCGTTCAGGGCGGTCACCCCGGTAATGGTGAACGTCTCGGTGCCGGTCAGGCCGAGCGACTCGGCGGTGACGTCCACCGGGAACTGCAGCGGCAGGACTCCCATGCCGATGAGGTTGGAGCGGTGGATCCGCTCGTACGACTCGGCGATGACCGCCCGGACGCCCAGCAGCATCGTGCCCTTGGCCGCCCAGTCCCGCGACGAGCCCGAGCCGTACTCCTTGCCGGCCAGGATCACCAGCGGGATGCCGGCCTCCTGGTAGGCCGTCGAGGCGTCGTAGATCGAGGTCTGCTCGCCGGTGAGGTGGTTGACGGTGAAGCCGCCCTCCACCCCGGGCACCAGCTGGTTGCGCAGCCGGATGTTGGCGAAGGTGCCCCGGATCATCACCTCGTGGTTACCCCGGCGGGAACCGTACGAGTTGAACTCGTGGCGCGGCACGCCATGCTCGGCCAGGTAGGTGCCGGCCGGGGAGTCCGCCTTGATCGCGCCGGCCGGCGAGATGTGGTCGGTGGTCACCGAGTCACCCAGCTTGGCCAGCACCCGGGCTGCGGAGATGTCGACGACCGGGCTCGGCTCCTGCTGCATGCCCTCGAAGTACGGGGGCTTGCGCACGTAGGTGGAGTCGCTCTCCCAGGCGAAGGTGTCGCCGGTCGGGGTCGGCAGCGACTGCCACCGCTCGTCGCCGGCGAAGACATCGGCGTACGCGGCGCTGAACCCGGTGGCGCCGATCGCCTGGGCGATGACGTCCTGGATCTCGGCGCTGTTCGGCCAGATCTCCCGCAGGTAGACCGGGTTGCCCTCGGTGTCCTCACCGATCGGCTCGTTGGCCAGGTCGATGTCCATCGTGCCGGCCAGGGCGTAGGCGACCACCAGTGGCGGCGACGCCAGGTAGTTCATCTTGACGTCCGGGTTGATCCGGCCCTCGAAGTTCCGGTTGCCGGAGAGCACCGAGACCACCGACAGGTCGTGCTCGTTGACGGCGGCGGACACCTCCTCGGGCAGCGGGCCGGAGTTGCCGATGCAGGTGGTGCAGCCGTAGCCGACCAGGTTGAAGCCGAGCTTGTTCAGGTACGGCGTGAGGCCGGCCCGCTCGTAGTAGTCCATGACGACCTTCGACCCGGGCGCCAGCGTGGTCTTGACCCACGGCTTGCGGGTCAGGCCCTTCTCCACCGCGTTGCGGGCCAGCAGCGCGGCGCCGATCATCACCTGCGGGTTCGACGTGTTGGTGCACGACGTGATCGCGGCGATCACCACGGCACCGTGGTCCAGCTCGTACTCCACACCGTCGGTGCCGGTGACCCGGATCGGGTTGCTGGCCCGACCGCCCGCGCCGACGGCCGCGGTCTCCAGGTCACGCGGCTCGTCGGCCGGGTCGCTGAACTCGTTGGCCGGCGGGTCGCTGGCCGGGAAGGACTCGGCGCTGGCCTCGTCGGCCGGGCCGTTGGCGCCGCGCGGCAGTTCCTCGCGGGGGACACCCGGCTTGAGGTCACGCTCACCGACGGAGTCGTCGGCCACGTAGTCGGTCAACGCCGAGCGGAACAGCGTCTTCGCGGCACCGAGCGGCACCCGGTCCTGCGGGCGCTTCGGGCCGGCGAGCGACGGCTCGATGGTGGCGAGGTCCAGCTCCAGGCGCTCGGAGTAGTCCGGCTCGGCGGCCGGGTCGTGCCAGAGGCCCTGCTCCTTGGCGTACGCCTCGACGAGCGCGACCTGCGCGGCGTCGCGGCCGGTCAGCTCCAGGTAGCGGATCGTCTCCGCGTCGATCGGGAAGATCGCCACGGTGGAGCCGTACTCCGGGGACATGTTGCCGATGGTGGCCCGGTTGGCGAGCGGCACGGCGCTCACGCCCGGGCCGTAGAACTCGACGAACTTGCCGACCACACCGTGCTTGCGCAGCATCTCGGTGATGGTCAGCACCAGGTCGGTGGCGGTGGTGCCGGCCGGCATCTCGCCGGACAGCTTGAAGCCCACCACCCGGGGGATCAGCATGCTGACCGGCTGACCGAGCATCGCGGCCTCGGCCTCGATGCCGCCGACGCCCCAGCCCAGCACGCCCAGGCCGTTGACCATCGTGGTGTGCGAGTCGGTGCCGACCACGGTGTCCGGGTAGGCCTGGCCGCCACGCTCCATGATGGTGCGGGCCAGGTACTCGATGTTGACCTGGTGGACGATGCCGGTGCCCGGCGGGACGACCTTGAACTCGTTGAACGCGGTCTGGCCCCAACGCAGGAACTGGTAGCGCTCCTTGTTGCGCTCGTACTCCAGCTCGACGTTGCGGGCGAACGCGTCCTCGCGACCGAACAGGTCGGCGATCACCGAGTGGTCGATGACCAGCTCGGCCGGGGCGAGGGGGTTGACCTTGGTGGCGTCGCCGCCCAGGTCACGCACGGCCTCGCGCATGGTGGCCAGGTCGACCACGCAGGGCACACCGGTGAAGTCCTGCATGAGGACCCGCGCCGGGGTGAACTGAATCTCCACGCTCGGGGCGGCGGTGGAATCCCACGCGCCGAGCTGGCGGATGTGGTCGGCGGTGATGTTCGCGCCGTCCTCGGTCCGCAGCAGGTTCTCCAGCAGGACCTTCAGGCTGTACGGCAACCGGGCGTAGCCGTCCACCTTGTCGATCTTGAAAATCTCGTAGCTCGCGTCTCCGACGCGTAGCTGGGTCTTCGCACCGAAGGTGTCGAGGCTCGCCACGTCGTACTCCTTCACACCAGCGACCGTGAGTAGTCCTGAGCAGTCTGTCGCACCGGCTGGGGCGCCGCCGAGGTTAGGTGACACTTACCCGCCGATTCCGCTTCCAACAAAACCGTACGTCCGTCTTGCTATTCGCGCAAGCTGGTGCCAGGGTTCGAGACAGGAGGTAGCGCGATGATCCACCACGTACTGCTGGCCTGTCCGCACGGCACCGAGGACATCTCGCGTGCCTTCTACGCCGGCCTGCTCGGCCGGCCCTGCTCCGCCCCGACCTCGACGCGCTGGCCGGCCGGCTGCTCGACGCCGGCTACGACGTTGTCTGGGGCGACGACGAACTGCCCGGGATGCGCCGATTCCACACCCACGACCCGCACGGCAACCGGCTGGAGTTCGTCGCCCCGCTCGCCGGCTGACCCGCCCAGCCCTCGACTCCCGCGGCTGAGCCTGGACGGCGGCCGGGCCATGTCCGCGAGCACGGCGGTTCACCAGGTCCCGGGGTAGGGTCGGAGGCCGGATCGGAAGGGGTGCCGAGTGGTCGACGTCCAGCACTGGCTCTCGGCCCTGCCTCCGGGCGTGGTCTACCTCATCGTCGCCGGGGTGATCGGCGTCGAGAGCATGGGCGTCCCGCTGCCCGGCGAGATCGTGCTCGTCAGCTCCGCCCTGCTCGCCGCCACCGGAGTGGTGGAGCCGGAGTGGGTGGCCAGCGCGGCGGCGTTCGGCGCCATCGTCGGTGACTCCATCGGGTACGCCGTCGGCCGACGCGGCGGTCGCCCTCTCCTCGCCCGACTGGGCAGACGATTCCCCAAACACCTGGGCCCGGCGCAACTCGCCCGCGCCGAACACAGCTTCGCGCGGTACGGCGTCTGGGCGGTCTTCTTCGGTCGCTTCGTGGCACTGCTACGGATCCTCGCCGGGCCGCTCGCCGGTGCGCTGCACGTGCCGTACCGCCGCTTCCTGCTGGCCAACGCGGCCGGCGGGTTGGTCTGGGCCTTCGGCACGACGTACCTGCTCTACTCCGTCGGCAAGGCGGCCGAACACTGGCTGAAGGACATCTCCTGGGCCGGGTTGGTCCTCGCGGTGCTCGCCGGGCTCGGCAGCACCTGGTGGTTGCGCCGGCGCGCCCACCGCATCGGGTCGACCGACGGTGCCTCCGGCGCGGAGGCGACGTCCGCCATGGCGGCAGCCTCCGACGGCCAGTCGGCGGCAACGGCCTCCGAAGTCGATCCGGTCCGCGCGGGCAACGACCGCTGATCTCCGGGCACACCGAAGGGCCGGGCCCTGTGGTGGGGGTCCGGCCCTTCGCTTCGTGCGTGTTGGTGCGGTGGTGTCAGTTGGTGGTGTAGCCGCGGGTGGCGATCCAGTCGGCGAGGTGTTCGACGCTGATTTGGTAGGCGGCTTGGTTGGGGTCGGCGGAGTCGGCGATGGTGGCGGTGGTGCCGTTGTCGTGGTAGCCGACGACGCTGATGTAGTGCCCGCCTTCGTAGGAGTGGGTGGTCCCGTTGGTGTCGGTGCTGGTGCCGGCGATGTTGGCGACGACGGCCTTACCGTTGTCGATGGTGCGGACGATGTCGGCGCGTAGTTGGTTGGTCTGCTTGGCGTCGGCGTCGGGGGTGCTGATCTCGACGGAGTGGTAGGTGTTGGTGGTGCCGGTTTCCTTGTTCAGGACGGGGGTGATGTCGTTGATGGAGTTGGTGCCGGCTTCGGTGGTGCCCATTTCCTTGGCCATGTC
>NZ_JBEXYP010000044.1:0-11161 GCF_040630995.1 Micromonospora sp. NPDC005710
TGTGCTATTCCTATCTCGCCACCGGCGCACAGAACAGTCAGCCAGGTGATGCCGAGCACGGTCCGCCCGCCGGGCCGGGGGGGGGGACCCGCCGGCGGGGTGGATCCCGGCCAGGGCTGCGACCGTACGACCGGCGCGGGCGCTCCGGCCGGGCCGGGCGGGCTGACCGGGCTCGGCATCAGCGGGCTGACGGGACTGTGCGCCGGTGGCGGTCCGGCGGGCGGCGGTCCCGCGTACGCCGGGGCGGGTAGCGGCTTGCGCAGCGGCAGGTCGGTCAGGGCACCCTCGGCCACCGGCAACTCGGGCTGGTCCAGCACCGTCGGCGCGATTCCCAGCTCGGCGTGCAGCATGCGGGCCACCAGCGGAATCCGTGACGACCCGCCCACGAGGAACAGCCCGGCGAGCTGGTCGGGGGTGAGGCCGGCGCTGGCGATCACCTCCCGGGCCCGTTGCACCGCCCGGCGCAGCAGCGGCGTGGCCACCCGTTCGACGTCGGCGCGGGTCAGTTGGATCGTCTCGGCCACTCCCGGCACGGCGACCGGGGCGGTCGCCGACCGGGACAGGGTCTCCTTGGCACCTCGTACCTCGTCCCAGAGCCGGACCTGGTCGCGGCGCTGCGCCGGCTCCGCCGGCCGGGTGAGCCGGGCCCACTGCGCGGCGTGGCGTTCGCCGACCAACTCGCCGACCCGCTGCACCAGCGCGGCGTCGAGGTCCAGGCCGCCCAGGTCGGGAAGGCCACCGTCGGCGACCACGCTGAAGCCGGAGTCACCCCAGGGGTCGGCACCCTCGTTGCGCAACACCGCGACGTCGAGCGTGCCGCCACCGAAGTCGAACACCGCGATCGCCTCGCCGACCGGCACCGGACGGTGCAACACCTGGGTGTAGTAGCGGGCGGCGGCCACCGGCTCCCGCAGCAGCCGGGTTCCCGGCGGCGTCGGCCCGGCGAGGGTGTGCTCGGCCGCCTGCGGCCAACCCGCCCGCAGCAGCGCGTCGGCGAGGACCTGCCGCCGCGTTTCGTCCCAGGCCGCCGGGCAGGTGACCACTGCCGGAGGCAGGAAACCCACAGCGCCCACCGCGGCCCGCGCGACAGCAGCCAGCACCGCGGCGAGCAGGTCGGCCGGTGGGTACGCGCGGTCGCCGAGCCGGACTGTCGGCTCATCCACTCGACGCTTCGGGTTCGCCTCGAACCGGGCCGGGTCGGTCTGCGCCAACCGTCGGGCGTCCCAGCCGGTGTGCAGGGTGCCGTCCGGGTCGGCGTAGACGGCTGACGGACTGAGCGGTTGACCGTCCATCAGCAGCGGACGGGTGCGCCCGTCCGGCCAGCGCAGCACCGCTACCGTGTTGGACGTACCGAGGTCGACACCGAGCGCGAAACCCTCGTGCTGGCCTGCCATTGCCCGATACCTCCGCCGCGACGAGGGGAACTCGACCCCGCATCGTACGCAGGCCGTGCCGCACTGCTGATCACTCGGTCCGGGGTCAGTGGGTGGAGTGGACGCCCACCACCTCGTCCTCGCTCGTCTCCCCGGTCAGCTGGAAACCGAGCTTCAGGTAGAACCGCTCCGGACCGTCCGGCCCGGGCGTCCACGTCGTGTAGAACCGGTCGTTTCCCCGTCGGCGGGCCTCGTCGCGGACGGCGTGCACCGCGAAGCGGCCGTACCCCCGGCCCTGGTGATCGGCGGCGATGTTCAGGCGCCACAGCCCCGAGCGCCTGTCGTCCGACTGGGCCGGGTCCCAGACGATGTCGAAGAAGCCCATCAGGAAGCCGACGATCTCGTCAGCCTCGACGATCAGACGCGGCCAGGCGACCTCGGGCTGGGCGTACGCCTCGGCGAGGGACCAGGCGACCGGAGACGAGAACTTCTCCTGGTCGGGTCGCACGCTCAGCCGGCACGCGGCCTCCACATTGTCCTTGGTGATGGTCATCAGTCGCGGCACGCCGGCCACCCTACCGAGCGCAGCGCGAGTACCACCCGCAATAACCCCTCCCACCCCCACCCCTCCCACCCCCCACCCCCCGGTGAGGTGATCATGGGGTTGACGGGTTCCGCAGCGAGCGAATCAACCGCCAACCTCATGATCAACCGATAGGGCGGGCGGGGTGGGCGGGATGGGCGGGTGGGCGGGGTGGGCGGGGTGGGTGGGGGTGGGGCAGCGGGTGGAGAGGGCGTAGCGGAGCAGGACCACGTCGCCGATCTGGCGGGCCTCGGCCAGGCGGGCACGGCGGCCCGGGTGCCAGGGGAAGCGACCCTCCCCCACGAACCGGGGCGCCCGACCGTCACCGACGAAGAACGGGGCGACCACCAGGTGCAGTTCGTCGGCGAGACCGGCGGCGAGGAACTGGGCGTGCACGGTCCCGCCGCCCTCCACCATCAACCGCTGCACACCCCGCGCGGCCAGGTCGCTCAGCATCCGGACCAGGTCCACGGGCTCACCCGCGTCCACGATGGTGGCCAGTCGGCCGACCCGTTCCCGGGTCTTCTCCAGGGCGCCGGTGGCGCAGTAGACGAGCCGGGTCGAGTCTCCGGCGGTGAAGAAGCGCCCGGTCGGGTCGAGGTCACCCTGGGCGGTCAGGGTGACCTTGGTGGGCGAGGCGGGTCGGCCGGCCGCCTCCCGCTCGGCCCGGCGTTCCGGGGAGCGCACCAGCAGCCGAGGGTCGTCCCGCCGGACGGTGCCGGCGCCGACCAGGATGGCGTCACAACTGGCCCGGACCGCGTCGACGCGGTCCAGGTCCGCGTCGTTGGACAGCATCAACCGCTGCTCGGAGGCGTCATCGATGTACCCGTCGATGGAGGCGGCACAACTCAGCAGCACGTATGGACGGGTCGGCTCCGACTCGCAACTCATCGGGAGACGGGCCGCTCAGAAGGACGACCCGCGGGCGCCTCGGCCGCCTCGGCCTCCGCCGCCTTGGCCGCCTTCGCCGCCAGGTACTCGGCGTTGGCCGGCGACAGGAAAACGCTGGTCAGGACCCGCTCGGCCACGTCCACGCCCAGCCGGGTCAACTGCTCGGCCTTGTCCGGGTTGCTGCTGAGCAGTCGGACCCGCGGCACGCCCAACGTGGCGAGCATCTGCGCGGCGGCGCTGTAGTCCCGTTCGTCCTCGCCCCGACCCAGCGCGACGTTGGCCTGGTAGGTGTCCAACCCGGCGTCCTGCAACGCGTACGCGTCGAGTTTGGCGTACAGGCCGATGCCGCGGCCCTCCTGACGCAGGTAGAGCAGGAAGCCACCGGTCTCGGCGATCCGCTGCACCGCCTCGCGCAGTTGCGGCCCGCAGTCGCAGCGTTGGCTGCCGAACACGTCGCCGGTCAGGCACTCGCTGTGCGGACGGACCAGTGGGGCCTCTCCCCCGGCGGCGAGCCGGTCCAGGGCGCCGGCCCAGTCGCCGAGGCCGAGGGCCAGGTGTTCCCGACCGTCCACCAGGCCCTTGAAGGTGAACACCCGGGCGGTCGTGGTGTAGCCGTCCGGGAACGTCAGCGGCACCGTGACCTGGGTGCGGATCGTGGCAACCAGCAATTCTTCGGGCATGGGACTCCTTTGTCCGGCGCCACCGTCGTCCGGCGGCGCGTACCGTCTCACAACCGACTCAACAGTCGCCGCCGGAGGCGGCTTCCCGGGCGGCGACGGGAATGCGGCGTCGGCGGGCCAGCAGCACGGCGGCGCCGGGCAGGCTGGCCACCAGCACCAGCGCGCCGTAGACGGTGGCGGTGGCGACGCCCTCGGCCGCGCTGAGGCCGGCCGCACCGAACGCCCACGCCGCCGCCCCCTCGCGCGGCCCGAAGCCTGCGACGTTCAATGGCAGGCCCATGGCGAGCAGGGCGAGCAGCGTCAACGGCAGCAGGCGGGACAGCGGGGCGTCCGATCCGGCGGTGCGCGCCGCCACCAGGAAGGTGGCCAGGTGACCGGCGACCATCACGGCTGAGGCGACGAGCACACCGAACCAGGTGCGCCGCGCCAGCAGCCCCGAGCGCACGTCGGCCACGGCGGTCCGCAGCGCCGACGCCCAGCGCGACCCGCCGCCGTTGGGCAGGAGCCGGGCCAGCAGCACGACGACCAGCCCGCCGGCGACGAGCAGCGCGGCGGCGACCGGCAGGTACGGCCGGACCGGGGACGGGAAGGCCGCGAGCACCACCAGCGCGACGCCGATCAGCACCACCTGCCCGGCGGTACGCTCCCAGACCACCGCGCGGATGCCCCGGCTGACGTCACCGGCGTCGCGGCCGTGGCGGACCGCCCGGTGCACGTCACCGAGCATCCCGCCGGGCAGGGTGGCGTTGAGGAACACGGCCCGGTAGCAGTGCGCCACGGCGGTAGCCAGGGGCAGGCGTACGCCGAGCCCGCCGGCGACGAGGCTCCACCGCCACGCCGCGCAGACAGTCGTGAGCACCCCGATGACAAGCGCCGCCGCCAATGCCGGCGCGTCGATCAGTCGCACTCCGGCGAGGAACGGGCCGCTGCCCACCTGCCACAGCAGGACGGCGAGCAGACCCACCCCGCCGACCACTCGTGCCCAGGCCCAGAACATCGGCGCCGGCCTCCCCTTGAAGATCGTCCACTTGCCCTAGTGCACGTACCCAGGGTGGGAACGGTTCATCCACCGGCGAGCAGGTCAGTGTGTTGGACGAGCACTGTGAGGCGACCGGCCGCCGCGTCGGCCAACCGCCGGCGGGCGTACGCCTGCGCGGTGTCGGCGAGGTCGGGGCGCTGCGCACAGGCCGCGCCCAGCCATCCCCGGAACCACTCGGCGGTCAGGTCGGCCTGCTCCGGGCCGAGACGCCACGGGCTGGGCCGTTCCCGCACGTCGACGCCATGCCTGGCGAACGCGGCGGCGGTGGCGGCGGCCGCGTCCGGGCCGAGGAGTCGCCGGCCCTCGACGGTACGCCGCTGGTGGTCGTTGAACGCGGCCTCGACCGCCTCGTCGAGCGGATCGGCCGGGGTGAATCGGACCCGACCGGTCACCGAGACGGCGAACAGGGCGGGCCGGCCGACGCAGGCGGCCACCACCCGTTCGACCTCCTCCGCGGTGAGCATGTCCAGCAGCGCGGACGCGGTGACCAGGGAACCGTCGGCGAGGTCGGCGGTGGTCAGCCGGGTGAGGTCACCGCAGCGGGTCTGGACGGTGACCGGGGTGCCGTCGGCGGCGGTCACTCCGGCCATGCCCGTGGCGGCGCGGGCCAGCAGGTCGGCGTCCCGGTCGTGCAGCACCCAGTGCTGTGGTCCGGGCAGCCGGCTGGCCAGCCACCGACTCATCGAGCCGGTGCCGCTGCCCAGGTCGTGGATCAGCGTCGGGGTGTCCCCGGTCAGCCGGCCCCGGACGGCGTCCAGCAGGTCCTCGGCGCGCGCCGCAGCGTCGGCCGGCTCCCGCAACCGCAGCCAGTCCGCGAACGGCAGGGTCTCCTCGACGGTCATTCCGCCACCTCCTTCAGCACGCCGGCCAGCAGCGCGGTGGTCACCGGCCAGTCGGTCAGGGTGTCGCGCCGGGCGAGAGCGGCACGCCGCAGCCGGGCACGCAGTGCGTCGTCGTCCAGCCAGCGGGTCAGCGCGGCGGCCAGCGCCGTCGGGTCGCCGGGTGGGACCAGAAAACCCGGTCGGTCACCCTCGGGTGCGTCGCCGAGCGCCTCCGGCAGGCCGCCGACCTCGGTGGCCACCACCGGCAGGCCACGGGCCAGGGCCTCGGTGACGACCATGCCGTACGTCTCGCCCCTGGACGGCAGCACCAGCAGGTCGGCGGAGGCGTACGCGTCGTCCAACGCCGCCCCGGTCAGTGGGCCGACAAGCCGCACCCGATCGGCGAGGCCCGCCCCGGTCAACCTGTCGCGCAGCTGGTGCACGAGGTCTGGTTCCCGGGTCAGCGTGCCCACGCAGTGCATCGTCCAGCGCCGGTCGGCAAGCGTGGCCATCGCGTCGACGAGTACGTCGTACCCCTTGTGGTGGGTGACCGCCGCGACGCAGAGCAACCGGTCGCCCGCCGCCGTGCCGGCGGCGGGCGGTGCGGGCCGCACCCCGGGCGGCGCGGCCCGGACCCGGTCGGCGAGCGTGGGGTGACGGGCCAGCAGGGCGCGGCGGGTCCATTCGCTCGTCGTGACGACGGCCCGGGCGGCGGCCAGCGCGCGGGTCTCCGGCTCGTCGTTCAGGGGCAGGTGCACCAGGAGCACCAGGCGCAGCCGGCGGGCGTGCGCGGCGAGCAGGTCCGGCACTGTCGAGGCGATCAGGCCGTCGATCAGCACCACCGCGTCGTCGGGCGCGCTGGCGAGCACCCCGCCGAGCGTCGCCCGGTCGGCCGGGCCGGGGTGCGGCCAGGCGCCGGGCACCTGATGCTCGTGGACCGACCAGCCGTGCTCGCCCAGCCCGGCGCAGATCCGCCGGTCGTAGACGTTGCCGCCGCTGGGCGTGGCCGGGTCGTCGATGTCACCGGGCAGGACGACGTGCACCGCCCGGCCCGCGTCAGTCACAACGACCGCTCGTAGCTCGCCCAGGCGATGTGCGACTCGTGCAGGGTGACGGTGATGCCGGCGAGGTCGCGCGCCCCCGCGCCCAGCTCACCGGCGTGCACCCGCTCGACCAGTCGGTCGGCGACCGTACGGGCCAGCACCTCGGTGGTGGTGTTCACGCCGGCGAAGGCCGCCTCGTCGTCGAGGTTGCGGTAGGTCAGCTCGCTCAGCACGGCCCTTAGCTGCTCGGTGGCCAGGCCGATGTCCACCACGATCGAGTCGGCGTCCAGGTCGGGCCGGCGGAACGTCGCGTCCACCACGAACGTCGCGCCGTGCAGGCGCTGGGCAGGCCCGAACACCTCGCCTTGGAAACTGTGGGCGATCATCATGTGGTCGCGAACGGTGACGCTGAACATGGTCACTCTCCGTCGTCGTAGGTGATGAGGTGGCAGAGCGCGGGCAGGTCGCCCGAGGTCAGTCGGGCCAGCACGTCGGGAAGCTCCGCGAAGCGGGACGCGCCGGTGATCAACGCGTCGAAGGCCGGGTCGTCGAGCAGGTCCAGGGCGAGCGCCAGCCGGTCGGCGTAACTGCGTCGTCCCCGTCGGGCGGGTGCCACCATGCCGACCTGACTGCTGCGTACGGTGAGCCGACCGGAGTGGAACGCGCCGCCCAGCGACACCTGCACCGGGCGGTCGCCGTACCAGCTCAGCTCGATGACGGTGCCCTCCGGGGCGAGCAGGTCCAGTGCCTGTTGCAGGCCGGCGGCGGTGGCGCTGGCGTGCACGACCAGGTCACGGTCACCGCGGGCGTCGGCCGGGTGGGCGAAGTCGACACCGAGGGCCCCGGCCACGCCGGCCCGGCGCGCGTCGGTGTCGACCAACTCGACGTGCACGCCGGGGAACCGGGCGAGCAGCGCCGCGACGCAGCAGCCCACCATGCCCGCGCCGATGACGGTGACCCGGTCGCCGACCAGCGGCGCCGCGTCCCACAGGGCGTTGACGGCGGTCTCCACGGTCCCGGCGAGCACCGCTCGGGCGGCGGGCACCCCCTCCGGCACCGGCACCACAGCGCTCACCGGTACGACGTACGCGCTCTGGTGCGGGTGCAGGCAGAACACCGTCCGCCCGAGCAGCTCCGGCGGGCCCTGCTCGACCACGCCGACGCTGAGGTAGCCGTACTTCACCGGGCCGGGGAATTCGCCCTCCTGGAACGGCGCGCGCATCGCGGCGTACTGGTCGGTGGGAACCCGACCGGCGAAGACGAGCGTCTCGGTGCCCCGGCTGACCCCTGAGTAGCGGGCCCGGACCAGCACCTCGTCGGGGCCCGGGGCGGTCAGCGACACCGGCTGGATCTCGGCCACGCCGGGTTCACGCACCCAGCAGGCGTACGCCTCGCGGTCCACCGTCGCGCACCTCAGCTCTGCTCCGGGCCAACCGATCGGCCATGTCGGACCCCCGGTTCAGGGGTTGTCGATCATAAACACGGAAGTACGGTGCGCACAGTTCGAAGCCCGCCCGGTGAAACCATGATTCGGACAAAACCGTCATAAGCGTGTTTTTGCCCCGATAGGCTCCGCTGGCACATTCGAACCAGCGGGGGCGTGATGAGAATTTCGTGGTGGGGTAGCCGCAGGTCACGGGCGGCGGCGCTGTCCGCCGTCGCGGGCGTACTGGCGGTCAACGGTCTGCTGGTGCCGGCGCCTGTCGCGCCCACTCCGGTGCTGGCCGCCGTCGATCAGGCCATCGGCCCGGTCGACCCGGTCGCCGAGGCGCTGAGCTTCGGAGTGATGACCGAGGGCAACGCCACAGTGAACAACGACGAGAACGAGGGAACCCTCGCCGTCGGCGGTGACCTCACCTTCGGCAACTACCAGCTCGCCGGCGCGACCGCCGGATCGTTCGTGGTGCCCGGGGACGCCAACCCCAGCGCCCTGGTCGTGGGTGGACGGGTCAATTTCGCCGGAAGCGTCGGCGGCAGCCGGCTCCAGGTGCTCTCCAACGGCTACGCCAAGGTCGGCAACCTGACCGGCGCCTTCGTCCGCAACACCGACAACAACGGCGCACAGGTCAACACCCGGATCCTGCCGACGAACGACTACGACGCCTCGCCGCGGGTGGAGCTTGTCACCCGGCAGCCGGTCGCCAGCGTCGGGCCGACCTCCCCGATCAACTTCGCCGGGGCCTTCGCCGCCTTCCGGACGACCACTGCCGGGCTGGCCACCTGCGACAACACCGTGGTCCTGCGGACGCCGAACGGTGACGTGCTGCCCCGCCCGATCCCGCCGGGCAGCAACGCCGTCGTCACGTTGACCCCGGGCGTGACGAACGTCCTCAACCTGACCGCCGCCGACCTGGCCAACATCCAGATCCTGACCTTCGCGAGCCAGCCCACCGCCAGCACGCCACTGCTCGTCAACGTGGTCACCAGCGGCGTCGGCAACACGTTCGCCTGGACCGCCCCGAACTTCGCCGGCATCGGCGGGCAGCAGGCGCGCTACGTCCTGTTCAACTTCCCGACCGCCACCGCGCTCACCCTCACCCCGAACGCCGCCACCGTCGAAGGCACCATCTACGCCCCCAACGCCAGCCTCACCGACCTCTCCTCCAGCAACACCGAGGGCAGCGTCATCACCCGTACGCTGGACCACCGCGGCGGCGAGATCCACTACTTCCCGTTCAGCACCACGCTCTCCTGCGAGGGCAGCACTCCCGCCGACATCGCGCTGATCAAGTCGTCGACCACCACGCTGATCACCAGCGTCGGTCAGCAGGTGCCGTACTCGTTCCACGTGGTCAACACCGGCGGCGTACCGCTGACGAACATCTCCGTCACCGACGTGCAGACCCCGCCGTCGTCGAACGCCAACCTCGGCCCCATCACCTGCGCCGCCACCACCCTCGCGCCCGGCGCGCGGACCGCCTGCACGGCCACGTACACAGTCACCCAGGCCGACCTGGACAACGGCGGCGTCACGAACGTCGCCACCGCACAGGGCAGCCCACCCACCGGAGCACCTGTCGTCTCCGACCCGAACACCCTGACCATCCCGGCACGGGTGCTCACCGCCGCCGTCACCGTGGTCAAGTCGTCCACCACCACGTCGATCACCACTGTCGGGCAGCAGGTGCCGTACCGGTTCCTGGTCGCCAACACCGGCGGCCTGACCCTGACCAACGTCGCCGTCACCGACGTGCAGACACCGCCGTCGTCGAACGTCAACCTCGGCCCGATCACCTGCCCGGTCACCACCCTGGCACCGGGCGCGAGCACCACCTGCACCGCCACCTACACCGTCACCCAGGCCGACCTGGACAACAACGGCGTCACGAACGTCGCCACCGCGCGGGGTACCCCGCCCGGCGGCGGTACGCCGGTCACCTCGCCGCCCTCGACGCTCACCATCCCCGAAGCGGGCCTGATCGCGTCGATCGCCATCATGAAGACCTCGACCACCACGTCCATCACGACTGTCGGCCAACAGGTGCCGTACCAGTTCCACGTGCTGAACACCGGTGGCTTCACCCTCACCGGCGTGAACGTGACGGACGTGCAGACCCCGCCGTCGTCGAACGCCAACCTCGGCCCGATCACCTGCGCCGCCACCACCCTCGCCCCCGGCGCGCAGACCCTGTGCACCGCCACCTACACGGTCACCCAGGCCGACCTGGACTTCGGCTCGGTCCGGGACAGCGCGACAGCGCGGGGCACCCCGCCCGGCGGCCGGCCGCCCGTGCAGTCGCCGCCGGCGACGCTGATGGTCCCGAGCGACGTGGTCATTCCGGGGATCTCCCTGGTGAAGTCGTCGACGACCACGTCGTTCACGACGGTCGGACAGCAGGTGCCGTACCGGTTCCTGGTCGCCAACACCGGCGGCGTGACGCTCAACAACGTGAACGTCACAGACGTGCAGACCCCGCCGTCGTCGAACGCCGACCTCGGCCCGGTCACCTGCGCCGCCACCACCCTCGCACCGGGCGCGAACACCACCTGCACCGCCACCTACACAGTCACCCAGGCCGACCTCGACAACGACGAGGTCGCCGACGTCGCCACCGCACACGGCACACCCGCGGGCGGTGACAACCCGATCGACTCGGCACCGTCGACGCTCACCATTCCGGCGGCCGACCTGATCCAGTCGATCTCGCTGCTGAAGTCGTCCACCACCGTCTCGATCAACACGGTCGGTCAGCAGGTGCCCTACCGGTTCCTGGTGGCCAACACCGGCACCGTGACGCTGTCCACAGTGAACGTGACAGACGTGCAGACCCCGCCGTCGTCGAACGCCAACCTCGGCCCGATCACCTGCGCCGCCACCACCCTCGCACCGGGCGCCAACACCACCTGCACCGCCACGTACACCGTCACCCAGGCCGACCTCGACAACAACGGGGTCACCGACGTCGCCACCGCACACGGCACACCGCCCGGCAGTGACACGCCCATCGACTCGGCGCCGGCGACGCTCACCATCCCGGACGCGGGGCTCGTCGCCAGCATCCAGGTGGTGAAGACCTCGACCACAGTGCTGATCGACACGGTGGGGCAGCAGGTGCCCTACCGGTTCCACGTGGTCAACAACGGTGGGCTCACGCTGACGAACGTCAACGTGACAGACGTGCAGACCCCGCCGTCGTCGAACGCCAACCTCGGCCCGATCACCTGCGCCGCCACGACTCTCGCGCCCGGCGCGCAGACCCTGTGCACCGCCACCTACACGGTCACCCAGGC
>NZ_JBEXYP010000045.1:0-10073 GCF_040630995.1 Micromonospora sp. NPDC005710
TCGCCACCGCACTCCTGCGCAGCCGGGCCGACTCCCGCGCACTCCACGTCACCGCGACCAGTTAGTTCACAAGCACGGTCCAAAACCCCCATCACTTGCCGACCGGCGCGAATCCCGGGCCGGGTCACCGACCCGGAAGCCGGCCCGCCGGCCCCGCGGCCCCCGCCGCTCACTTCTGCCGTATCTGCTGCTCGGCCCGGCCATCGTGCTGGAACTCGCCATCCACGTGATCCCCATGATCGTCGGGGTCTGGATGAGCCTGCTGGAGCTGACCCAGTTCCACATCCGCGACTGGTCCACAGCGCCCTTCGTCGGGCTGGAGAACTACCGGGCGACGCTCGACCTGAACAGCGCCGCCGGCAAGGAACTGCTGCACTCGTTCTGGATCACCCTGGCCTACAGCCTGCTGTCGGTTGGCTTCGCCTGGCTGCTCGGCATCTCGGCGGCAGTGGTCCTGCAACGGCCGTTCCGGGGACGGGCGATCCTGCGGGCGCTGTTCCTCACCCCGTACGCACTTCCGGTCTACGCCGCCGTGATCACCTGGAGCTTCCTGCTGCAGCGTGACACGGGCCTGGTCAACCACGTGCTCGTGGACCAGCTCGGTCTGCTCAACGAACGGCCGTTCTGGCTGATCGGCGACAACAGCTTCTGGTCGCTGCTCGTGGTGTCGGTCTGGCGCAACTGGCCGTTCGCGTTCCTCTGCCTGATGGCCGGGCTGCAGAACGTGCCCGGCGAGATGTACGAGGCCGCCGCGATCGACGGCGCCGGGTTCTGGCGCCGCCTGCGCTCGGTCACGCTGCCGATGCTGCGGCCGGTCAACCTGGTGCTGCTGCTGGTGCTGTTCCTGTGGACGTTCAACGACTTCAACACCCCGTTCGTCCTCTTCGGCGGCTCCGCGCCGCAGCAGGCCGACCTGATCTCCATCCACATCTACCGCAGCTCCTTCAAGACCTGGGACTTCGGCTCCGGCTCGGCGATGTCGGTGGCGCTGCTGCTGTTCCTGATGATCGTCTCGGCCGCGTACCTGCTGATCACCAACCGTCGGAGGGACGACCATGCGTGAGACCGCCGGTGAGCGCTGGGGTCGGCGCATCGTGCTGACCCTGCTCGCCCTCTTCGTCGTCATCCCGCTCTACGTGATGGTCACCTCGGCGGCCAAGCCGTTGCAGGACGTGCAGAACGGGTTCACCTGGTGGCCGAGCCGGCCCACCCTGCAACCGTTCGTCGACATGTGGAGCACCGTGCCGCTGGCGCGGTACCTGGTGAACAGCCTCGTGGTGTCGAGCGTCGCGGCGGTCTGCTCGGTCGTGATCGCCATCTTCGCCGCGTTCGCGGTCAGTCGCTACCGGTTCCGCGGCCGGAGCATCTTCACGGTGACCGTGCTGTCCACCCAGATGTTCCCCGGCATCCTGTTCCTGCTGCCGCTCTTCCTCATCTACGTCAACCTGGGCAACGCCACCGGCATCGAGCTGTACGCCAGCCGTACCGGCCTGGTCATCACGTACCTGACCTTCTCGCTGCCGTTCTCGATCTGGATGCTGGTCGGCTACTTCGACTCGATCCCCCGAGGGCTGGACGAGGCGGCGCAGGTCGACGGCGCCGGGCCGCTGCGCACCCTGTTCCAGGTCATCCTGCCGGCCGCCGTGCCCGGTGTCGTCGCGGTCACCGTCTACGCGTTCATGACCGCGTGGGGTGAGGTGCTGTTCGCCTCGGTGATGACCGACGAGGGCAGCCGCACCCTGGCCGTCGGCCTGCAGGGCTACTCCACCCAGTTCAACGTCTACTGGAACCAGATCATGGCCGCCTCGCTGGTGGTCAGCATCCCGGTCGTCGTCGGGTTCCTGGCGCTGCAGCGTTACTTCGTCGCCGGTCTCACCGCCGGGGCGGTCAAGTGAGTCATCCAACCCCAGAGGAGAACCGACCCGTGCCCGACCTGTCCAAGCTGCCACACGACTTTCTCTGGGGTGTCGCCACGGCGGCGTACCAGATCGAGGGGGCCGCCGACGTCGACGGCCGGTCGCCGTCCATCTGGGACACCTTCTCGGCGACCCCCGGCACTGTCGACAACGGCGACACCGGAGCGGTGGCGTGCGACCACTACCACAGGTGGCCCGAGGACCTGGCCCTGGTCCGCCGGCTCGGCGTGGACGCGTACCGTTTCTCGGTGGCCTGGCCGCGGGTCATGCCCGATGGTGTCGGGCGGGTCAACGCGGCCGGACTGGACTTCTACGACCGGCTCGTCGACACGTTGCTCGCCGACGGGGTGCGGCCGTTCGTCACGCTCTACCACTGGGATCTGCCGCAGGTTCTTCAGGACCGGGGCGGTTGGCCGGAGCGGGCCACCGCCGAGGCGTTCGCCGACTACGCGGCGGTGGTCGCCGGCCGACTCGGTGACCGCGTCGCCGACTGGTGCACTGTCAACGAGCCGCTCTGCGTGTCCTGGATCGGGCACCTGGAGGGCAACATGGCCCCCGGCGAACGGGACCTGACCCGCGCGGTGCACACCTCGCACCACGTGCTGCTCGGGCACGGCCTGGCGACCCAGGCGATCCGCGCGAACGCCGCCCGGCCCGCCTCGGTGGGCCTGGTCGTCAACCTCAGCCCGATCGAGGCCGCCACCGACCGGCCCGAGGACGTCGCTGCGGCTCGCCGGGCGGACGGGCACGTCAACAGGTGGTGGCTGGACCCGATCCACGGGCGCGGCTACCCCGCCGACATGATCGCCACCTACGGGGTGGAGCCGCCGGTCCGCGGCGACGACCTGGCGGTGATCGCCACCCCGACCGACTTCCTCGGCGTGAACTACTACTTCCGGCAACTGGTGGTGGACGACCCGACCGGTCCGGCGCCGTTCGCGAAGCAGGTGCCGGTGCCCGGGTCGGTGGAGACCGCGATGGGCTGGGAGATGTACCCGGCGGGCCTGGAGCGGCTGCTCGTCGACGTGCACGAGGAGTACCGGCCGGGCCGGATCATCGTCACCGAGAGCGGCTCGGCGTGGCCGGACGAGGTCACCAGCGACGGCACCGTGGAGGACAAGGAGCGCACCGACCATCTGGAGCAGCACCTTGCCGCGTGCGCGTCGGCGGTGGCCCGAGGGGTGCCGCTGGACGGCTACTTCGTCTGGTCGCTGCTCGACAACTTCGAGTGGGCGTACGGCTACGACAAGCGGTTCGGGTTGGTGCACGTCGACTACGCCACCCAGCGTCGGACTGTGAAGGCGAGTGGTCTGCGCTACGCCGAGTTGATCCGCGCCCACCATAGGCTCGCCCGCACCACCGGCACCGTGACGCCGGTGGCCTGAACGGGGGCGGCGCGAGCAGCCGCCCGGGGTGTCGACCCCGGGCGGCCGTGCCGAGCCGATCGGTCGAAACCGCCGCCGACCGCGTGGCCGAGTGGCTAGCCTGCGGCAATGTCCGCAGCACCCGACGAGGTCGAGCAGCCCGATCCCCGGGGACGGGTGTCCGCCACCGACCGGATGACGGCCTTCAGCGACGGCGTGTTCGCCATCGTCATCACGCTGCTCGTCATCGAGTTGCGGGTGCCCGAATACCACGAGGGCGAGTTGCTCACCGGCCTACTCGGCGAGGGCGCCTCCTATCTGGCCTTCGTGGTGTCGTTCGTCTACATCGGGGTGCTCTGGCTCAACCACCACGCGCTGCTGCGGCTGATCCGCGGCACCACGCTCGCGCTGAGCTGGATCAACCTTGGTGTGCTCTTCGGCGCGGTGATCATCCCCTTTCCCACGGCGGTGCTGGCGTCGGCGTTCACCCACGGCGACACCGACGACCAACGCGCGGCCGTCGCGCTGTACGCGCTGGCCGCGGCCCTGATGTCGGCCCCCTGGCTGGTCTTCTTCGGCTACCTGCACCGCCACCCGGCGCTGCTCGCACGCCCTGTCGACCCCGAGTACGTGCGACGGCAGCGGCTGCGACCGGTCACCGGTCTGATCCTGTACGGGCTCAGCGGTCTGCTCGGCTGGTTCGTCAGCCCGCTGCTGGGCCTGCTCGGCGTCATTGTCATGATCACCTATCACGCGGTCACCAGTGAGGGGCTGCCCCGCTGGCTGACCCGTCGTTGACCAGGCGGAACAGGTCGGCCGGGGTGTCCACGTCGACCGGGGAGCCGACGTCGTCGCAGGGCACCTCGACCACCAGGTCCGACCGGTCACGGAGCAGGTCACGGGCGCCCCGGTCGCCAACGGCGTATCCGCCCAGCATCGGCCACGTTCGCCGATCCAGCAGGATCGGGTGCCCCGGGCGGCCGGCGTAGGTGGCGACGGCGACGACCGCGCCACCGGCGTACGCCTGACGCACCCGGCGTACCGCGACCGGGCTGAGCAGCGGCTGGTCGACGAGGACGACGACGACCGCCGGTACCTGGGCCGGCAGCGAGGCCAGGCCCCGCAGCAGGGACGAGCCCAGCCCGTCGGGCCAGCGGTCGTGCCGGACCGGCACCGTGCCGGGCAGGTCGGGCACCTCGTCGGCGCCCGCGCCGAGCACCACGTGCACCGGTGCGCACCCGCCGTCGCGGAGCAGTCGGACCCCGCGCCGGACCAGCGGCTCGCCGTCGAGCTCGACGAGCGCCTTCGGTCGGCCGTAGCGTCGCCCGGCGCCCGCGGCCAGCAGTAGCCCGGCGGTCACCGTCGTCCCCTTCCGTACGAAAGGCTTTGCGTTATTCGCCCTGAAATATACCGACAAAGCTAGTCTGGGCCGGTGCAGAGCGGACCCGAGAACGCGACGATCGACGAGCGCCACTCGTCAGGGGTGACGATCGAGGTCAACGGCGCGTCCCGGGAGGTGACCCTGGACAACCGCACCACACTGCTCGACGCGCTGCGCGAGCACCTCGACCTGGTCGGGGCGAAGAAGGGCTGCGACCACGGCCAGTGCGGCTCCTGCACGGTGCTGCTGGACGGTCGCCGGGTGAAGAGCTGCCTGGTCCTCGCCGTCACTGTGGACGGCCGGTCCGTGGTGACCGTCGAAGGGCTGGCCGGACCGGACGGGCTGTCCCCGTTGCAGGCCGCCTTCATCGCGCACGACGCGTTCCAGTGCGGCTACTGCACCCCCGGTCAGCTCTGCTCCGCCCGCGGGATGCTCGACGAGGTCTCCCGGGGTTGGCCCAGCGCTGTCACCGGAGACCTGAACACACCCGCCGAGCTGACCGACGCGGAGATCCGCGAACGGATGGCCGGCAACCTGTGCCGCTGCGCCGCGTACCCGCACATCGTCGCGGCAGTGCGCGAGACGGCGTCCTCGTGAGGGCGTTCCGCTACCACCGCCCGGCCGACGTGGCCGAGGCCGTCGCCGTGCTGGCGGCCGAACCGCAGGCCACCTACCTGGGTGGTGGGACCAACCTGGTCGACCTCATGAAGCTCGGGGTGCAGCGCCCCGACGTGCTGGTGGACGTGACCGGGCTGCCGCTCGACACCGTCGAGGAGATGCCCGACGGCGGGCTGCGGATCGGCGCCACCGTCCGCAACAGCGACCTCGCGGCCCACCCGGTGGTGCGCCGCGACTACCCGGTGCTGGCCCGCGCCCTGCTCGCCGCCGCCTCCGGACAGCTGCGCAACATGGCCACCACCGCCGGCAACCTGTTGCAGCGCACCCGCTGCGTCTACTTCCAGGACACCAGCAAGGCGTGCAACAAACGCGAACTGGGCAGCGGTTGCGCCGCCCTGCACGGCCAGAACCGCGACCTGGCGGTGCTGGACTGGTCCGAGCAGTGCGTGGCCACCCACCCGTCCGACCTGGCCGTCGCGCTCGCCGCCCTGGACACGGTGGTGGAGGTGCACGGCGTCGACGGCCCCGCGGACATCCCGATCGCCGAGTTCTACCGGTCCCCCGGCACCCACCCGGAACGGGAGACCACAGTGGCCCGGGGCACGCTGATCACCGCCGTCCGGCTACCGCCGCTCCCGGCCGCGCGCCGCTCGACGTACCTGAAGGTGCGCGACCGGGCCTCGTTCGCCTTCGCCGCCGGCTCGGTGGCCGCGGTGCTGGACCTCGACGGGGACATGATCCGGGACGTGCGGCTGGCGTACGGGGCGGTGGCGCACCGGCCGTGGCGGGCGTACCGGGCCGAGGCGGAGTTGCGGGGACGTCCGTTCAGCCCCGAGTTGGTGGGCCGGGCCGCCGACGCGGAGCTGGCCGAGGCGCGCCCGCTCCGGCACAACGGCTTCAAGCTGCCCCTGACGCGGGCCATCACCGTACGGGCGCTCACCGAACTGGCGTCCTCGTGAGCACCGGGGCGGTCGGCCGCGCGTACCCCCGGTTGGAAGGCCCGGCGAAGGTCACCGGCACGGCCCGCTACGCGGTGGAGTACCCGGTGGACGGGGTCACCTACGGCTGGGCGGTGCCGTCGACGGTGGTGCGGGGCCGGATCACCCGGATCGACACGACGGAGGCGTTGGCGTCGCCCGGCGTGCTGGCCGTGGTGCACCACGGCAACGCGCACCGGATGGCACCCGGCCCGCAGCCGGAACTGCGGCTGCTGCAGGAGCCGACGGTGCACCACCGGGGTCAGTACGTCGCGGTGGTGGTGGCCACCAGCCTGGAGGCGGCCCGGGAGGGCGCCCGCCTGGTCCGGATCGACTACGACACGGGCCCGCACAGCACGGTACTCACCGACGACCACCCCGGCCTCTACAAACCGGACCAGGTCAACCCCAGCTATCCGACCGACACCGCCGAGGGCGACTTCGACGCCGGGTACGCGGCCGCCCCGGTGCGGGTGGACGTCACCTACCGGACCCCGGCGTACCACAACAACCCGATGGAGCCGCACGCCACCACCGCGCAGTGGCACGACGGGCGGCTGCTGGTACACGACTCCACCCAGGGTGCGACACCGGTACGCGCCACCCTCGCCGAACTGTTCGAGCTGCCACCGGAGTCGATCCGGGTTGTCGCCGAGCACGTCGGGGGCGGCTTCGGCAGCAAGGGGTACGCCAAGGCGTCGGTGGTCCTGGCCGCCCTCGCCGCCCGGCACGTCGACCGTCCGGTCAAGCTGGCGCTGACCCGCCAACAACTGTTCGGGCCGCTCGGTTACCGCACCCCCACCATCCAGCGGGTCCGCCTCGCCGCCGACACCGACGGCCGACTCACCGCCATCTGCCACGACGCGACGAGCCAGACCTCGACCATTCGCGAGTTCGCCGAGCAGACCGCCGTCTACACCCGCAGCATGTACGCCGCCCCGCACCGCCGCACCACGCACCGGCTGGTCCGCCTCGACGTGCCCACGCCGTTCTGGATGCGCGCCCCGGGCGAGTGCCCCGGGGCGTACGCCCTGGAGTCGGCGTTGGACGAGATGGCCATCGCCGTCGGCATCGACCCGGTGGAGTTGCGCGTCCGCAACGACACCGCCGTCGACCCCGACCAGGGACGCCCGTTCACCAGCCGCAACCTGGTGGCGTGCCTGCGCGAGGGCGCCCAGCGGTTCGGCTGGGACGGCCGTGATCCGTCGCCCCGGTCCCGGCGCGACGGCCGCTGGCTGATCGGGACGGGGGTGGCCGGTTCGAGCTACCCGGCCAGGGCCCGGCCGTCGACGGCCACCGCCACCGCCCGGCCCGACGGAAGCTTCCTGGTCCGGATCAACGCCACCGACATCGGCACCGGCGCCCGGACGGCGATCTGGCAGGTGGCCGCCGACGCGCTCGGGGTGCCACCGGAGCGGGTGGAGATCCTGATCGGGGACAGCGAACTGCCGACGGCCGCCCTGGCCGGCGGCTCGATGGGCACCGCCAGCTGGAGTTGGGCGGTCATCCGCGCCGCGCAGGCGCTGCGCGAGAAGCTGCGCGACGGCGGGCCGCCGACCGGCGAGGTGACCGCCGAGGCGGACACCACCGAAGAGGTGGACGGGCAGCCGGCGCTGCCCCGGTACGCGTACGGGGCACAGTTCGTCGAGGTGCGGGTGGACGCGGACACCGGCGAGGTACGGCTGAACCGGATGCTCGGGGTGTTCGCGGCCGGGCGGGTGGTGAACCCGGCGACGGCGCGCAGCCAGCTCATCGGCGGCATGACCATGGGCCTGTCGATGGCGCTGCACGAGGAGGGGCTGCTCGACGAGCGGTACGGCGACTGGGTCAACCACGACCTTGCCACGTACCACATCACCAGCTGCGCGGACGTGGAGTCCATCGAGGCGTACTGGCTGGACGAGCGCGACGACGAGCTGAACCCGGCCGGGGTGAAGGGCATCGGCGAGATCGGCATCGTCGGCGCCGCCGCGGCGGTCGCCAACGCGGTGCACCACGCGACCGGCGTACGGATCCGGGAGCTTCCGATCCGACTGGACAAGCTCATCGGAGTATCAGACTTGGCTTAAATAAGCCGAAGGTGATACAACTGTCGCCGTGCACGCCTTCGACGTGCTGGGCGACCCCGTCCGGCGCCGCATCCTGGAACTGCTCGCCGACGGCGAGCAGACCGCCGGTGCGGTCAGCACGACCATCCGCGACGAGTTCGGCATCTCCCAGCCCGCCGTGTCCCAGCACCTCAAGGTGCTGCGCGACAACGGCTTCGCCACAGTGCGGCCAGAGGGCACCCGGCGGCTCTACGCGGTCGACCCACGCCCCCTGCGCGAGGTCGACGGCTGGCTGGAACACTTCCGCCGGTTCTGGGCCCCACCCCTGGCGGCACTCGCCACCGAGCTGGCCCGGGGCCGACGCGAGCGTCGGCTGCACGGACCCGCCGACACACCCGACGAGAGGAACACCTGATGTTCGACGCCACCGAGCAGATCAACGCCGTCCAGCGGAAGGTCGGCAGCCGCACCCTGGAAGCCGGCGAGGCGCGGGTGACCACGATCAGCCAGACCTACCAGGCGACGGCCGAGGATCTGTGGGACGCCTGCACCAGCGCCGAGCGCATCCCGCGCTGGTTCCTGCCGATCACCGGCGACCTGCGCCTGGGTGGCACGTACCAACTCCAGGGCAACGCCCACGGCACCGTCGAGAGTTGCGAACCGCCGCACCGCTTCACCGCCACCTGGGAGATGGGCGGCGAGGTGAGCTGGATCGAGGTCCGGGTCACCCCCGTCGGCGACGAGCGCTCCCGCCTCGACCTCGACCACATCGCCCACGTCGACCAGGACCGGTGGGCCCAGTTCGGGCCGGGTGCGGTCGGTGTCGGTTGGGACCTCGGGCTCCTCGGCCTCGCCTCGCACCTGGCCGGCGACGGCAGCGGCGTCACCCCCGACCAGGCCGCCGAGTGGACCGCCTCGGACGAGGGACGACGGGCCATGGAACTGAGCAGCCACCTGTGGGGCGAGGCCAGCATCGCCGCCGGCACCGACGCCGACGAGGCCAAGGCCGCCGCCGAACGCACCACCGCCTTCTACACCGGAGCCCCGGCCGCCTGAGCATTCGACGGGACGGCGGCGCGGGGTCTGAAGGCCCGGGGCGGCGGCGCGGGGTCTGGGCGGCCGGCGGGGCGGCGGCGCAGCGGGCTGAGCGGGCATCGGAGTAACGTGCTGCGGCATGACCGGCACGCCGTACTCGCACTGTTCCTACTGCGGCGCCGCCTACCCGCCGGCCGCCGGATGGCCGCGAGTCTGCGCGGTCTGCGGCGAGACCGTCTGGCGCAACCCGGTGCCGGTGGCGGTCGCGGTGCTGCCGGTCCGCACGGCCGACGGCCTGGGTGTGGTCGTGGTCCGCCGGGACATCGAGCCGGCCCGCGGCCTGCTCGCGCTGCCCGGCGGCTTCATCGAGTACGGCGAGGAGTGGTCCGACGCGCTCGTCCGTGAGCTGCGGGAAGAGACCGGACTGATCGCGGCGGCCGATGAGGCCCGGCTGTTCGCGGTGCACGGAGCACCCGCCGGCGGCACGATGATGGTCTTCGGAGTGCTGCCCGAACGAGCGGCCGAGGACCTGCCACCATCGGCGCCGACCGAGGAGGCCACCGAGTGGCTGGTACTCACCGACCCGGTCGAGCTGGCCTTCGACACCCACACCCGGGTGCTCGCCGACTTCCTCACTCCCGCTCCCCCGCCCTGACCCTTCTCCGCGATCTTGCGTTTGCTGTCGCGACACAAGGGGGCATTCCGCGCTTGTCGACGACCGAAACTGCAAGATC
>NZ_JBEXYP010000046.1:0-9647 GCF_040630995.1 Micromonospora sp. NPDC005710
GTACCTGCGTGACCTGTTCGGTGCCCGGCTCCGGGCGGTCAAGCTTGATCCCTGCGCCGGGCACGGCGGGCCCCCGCCCCCGTCGTGGTTCCGGTTGGTGCGGGGGTGCCGCGGCCGCCGGTGGATTTGATCTTGGTGGTGGGTTACCAGCCTCTGGCTTTCCACTGGGGGAGGGCGGGGCGCTCGGCGCCCAGCGTGCTGTCCTTGCCGTGGCCCGGGTAGAACCAGGTGTCGTCCGGCAGTTGGTCGAACAGCTTGTGCTCGACGTCAGCGATCAACGCCGCGAAGCGCTCCGGGTCCTTGTCGGTGTTGCCGACCCCACCGGGGAAGAGGCTGTCGCCGGTGAAGAGGTGCGGGGTGCCGGCCGGGTCGCGGTAGAGCAGCGCGATCGAGCCCGGGGTGTGCCCCTTGATGTGGATGACCTCCAGCGCGCAGTCGCCGACCGGCACCGTGTCACCGTCGGTCAGGCGCTCCGCGTCGATCGGCAGCCCCGCCGCGTCGTCGGCGTGCACGAGCGTCCGGGCGCCGGTCTTCGCGACGACCTCCTCCAGCGCCACCCAGTGATCCATGTGCTGGTGGGTCGTCACCACGGCGGTGAGCCCACCGTCGCCGATCAGCTCGAGCAGCCGGGGCGCCTCGTTGGCGGCGTCGATCAACAACTGGTCACCGGTGCCCGTGCACCTCAGCAGGTAGGCGTTGTTGTCCATCGGGCCCACCGAGAGCTTGCTGATGGTAAGCCCGTCCAGCTCCCGAACCGCCGGTGGGCCGCCGTGCGTGACGTCTCCGCTGTATGTCATGACGTTTCTACATCCATTCCGGTGGAGTGGGCAGGGGACCGTCGGGGGTGACGGAGAGTGGGGCGCCGTCGGCGCGGCCGATCAGCCAGGCGGCGACGTCGGGGGCGGGACCGGCGACGACCGGGGCGCCGACGCGGTCGCCGATCACCACCTCGTGCTCGCTGCCGTCGAGGCGCAGCACCATCGACGGCGGCGTCGGCCCCATGGCGTGATGGCTCGCCGCCTCACGCAGCAGCCGGTGGGCGAAGTTCTCCGACCAGTCCGCGGCGCGGTACTCGGCGGCCAGGTCGACGTGGTGCACCTCGATCTCCCGAAACCGACCCCAGACCAGCAGCGCGGCCGGCCACGGCCCCTTACGCGCCTGCACCGTCGCCGCCCACGCGTCGGCCGGCATCGCCGCGACCGCCTCGGCGAACAGGTCCGCGGTGCGGCGCAGGTCGTCCAGGTGCTCCGTCGGCGGCCGGTCCGCACCGGCTTCGATGTCCGCGTTACGGACCTCCAGCGAGGCGTACATCGGCAGCGCCTGCCCCGTGCGGGCCGAGGTGAGCAGGTTGACGAAGCCGTCGGCGTTGCGCGCCAGATGCGCCAGCACGTGCCCGCGGGTCCAGCCGGGCAGCAGCGACGCGGCGGCCAGGTCCGCGGCGTCGAAAGACGCGACGGTACGCAGTAGTCGGCCGGTGGCCGCGTCCACCTCGCCCATCAGCAGCAGCGGATCCGTGGTCACCCGTCGACCCTAGCGGTCCGCCGCCCGCGCCGTCGTCGCGGAAATCGCTTTCGGCGCGTCGGCGCGCCACCTACCGTCAGCGGCAGACGCGGCACCGGGACATCGGACGGGGGGTGGTGATCATGCCGGACGTGGCACGCGTGTTCCGCCATCACCAACGTCGACACCGATGAGGATGCCATGACCATCGATCTGACCGCCCTCGGCTGGGACGCCGAGCGGACGGCGTACGCCGCACGCCGCGGCGAGCACCAGCCGGGCCGGGTGGCCCGGGTGGACCGGGGGGTCTGCACCGTGCTCACCGCAGCCGGCCCGGTCCGGGCCAGCCTGGGTGGGGCGGTCCTGGCCGCCGCCGCGCGGGACCCGTCCGCGCTGCCCTGCGCCGGGGACTGGGTGCTGCTCACCAACTGGCCGGACCGCCGCGTGACAGTGGAGGTGGTGCTGCCGCGGCGCGGCGCGCTGATCCGGCGTACCGCCGGCAAGGACGCCAGCGGCCAGGTGCTGGCCGCCAACCTCGACGCCGCCGCAGTGGTGGAGCCGGTGCACCCCGAGCCGGACGTGGGCCGCATCGAGCGGCTGCTCTCCCTGGCCCACGAGTCCGGCGCCCGGCCACTTGTCGTCCTGACCAAGGCCGATCTCGCGGCCGACCCGGCCGCGCTGGCCCGCCAGATGGCCGCGGTCGCCCCCGGAGTGCCGGTGCTGGCGGTCAGCGCCGAACTCGGTCTCGGGCTGGACCCGCTGCGCGCCGAGGTGGCGCCGGGCCGCACACTCGGCCTGCTCGGCCCGTCCGGTGCGGGCAAGTCGAGCCTGGTCAACGCCCTCGTCGGGGCGGTGATGATGCCTACCCAGGCGATCCGTCGCGTGGACGGCAAGGGTCGGCACACCACCACCTGGCGGGCGCTCGTACCGATCCCCGGCGGCGGGGCGGTGATCGACACGCCCGGCGTCCGGGCGGTCGGCCTGTTGGACGGCGCGGCCGGGCTCGACCGGGCCTTCGCCGACATCGCCGGGCTGGCCGAGGGTTGCCGGTACGCCGACTGTGGTCACGACGGCGAACCCGCCTGCGCGGTCCGGGAGGCGCTGCACGTCGGCGAACTCTCCACCCGCCGGTGGGAGAGCTGGCGGCGGCTGCAGGGTGAGGTGGTCCACGAGAGTCGACGGCGGGAGGCCCGGGTGGCCGCCGAGCGGCGTGGCGGGTGGCGTTCGGCCCGGCGCCGGGCCGAACGCCCGCCGACGCCAGGAGGCTACTGACCGGGCACCTGTCGAGGCGCGGCCGACCGGGCTGAGCTGGGGGAATGTGCGGGCGAGGGAAACTGTCGTACCTCGGGGCTAGAGTTGCCGAGGCGTGTTTTCCGCGCCCGCACGACCGCTCAAGACCGCCCAGAGCGGGACACATCCTTCGCTTCGTCTTCTCCCGGGAGTACCCGTACCGTGGCCGACCGACTGATCATCCGTGGCGCGCGCGAGCACAACCTGCGTGACGTCAGTCTCGACCTGCCCCGGGACGCACTCATCGTGTTCACCGGGCTGTCGGGGTCGGGCAAGTCGAGCCTGGCCTTCGACACGATCTTCGCCGAGGGGCAGCGCCGCTACGTCGAGTCGCTCTCCTCGTACGCCCGGCAGTTCCTCGGGCAGATGGACAAGCCGGACGTCGACTTCATCGAGGGCCTGAGCCCGGCCGTCTCGATCGACCAGAAGTCCACCTCGCGCAACCCGCGGTCGACAGTCGGCACCATCACCGAGGTCTACGACTACCTGCGCCTGCTCTACGCCCGCATCGGTGAGCCGCACTGCCCGGTCTGCGGCGAGCGCATCTCCCGGCAGAGCCCGCAGCAGATCGTCGACCGGGTCCTCGCCATGGCCGAGGGCACCAAGTTCATGGTGCTCGCCCCGGTGATCCGTGGCCGCAAGGGCGAATATGTCGACCTCTTCGCCGAGCTGCAGGCCAAGGGCTACGCGCGGGCCCGGGTCGACGGTGTGGTGCACCCGCTGACCGAGCCGCCGAAGCTCAAGAAGCAGGAGAAGCACACCATCGAGGTGGTGATCGACCGGCTCACCGTCAAGCCGAGCGCCAAGCAGCGGCTCACCGACTCGGTCGAGGCCGCCCTGGGCCTGTCCAGTGGCCTGGTGCTGCTCGACTTTGTCGACCTCCCGGAGGACGACCCGGACCGGGAACGCCGCTACTCCGAGCACCTGGCCTGCCCCAACGACCACCCGCTCGCGATCGAGGATCTCGAGCCCCGGGTGTTCTCCTTCAACGCGCCCTACGGCGCCTGCCCGGAGTGCACGGGTCTGGGCACCAAGAAGGAGGTCGACCCGGAGCTGCTGGTTCCCGACCCGGAGCGCAGCCTGCGCGAGGGCGCCATCCTGCCCTGGGCCACCGGGCACAACCTGGAATACTTCCTGCGCCTCCTGGAAGCCCTCGGCGAGGCCCAGCACTTCGACGTCGACACCCCGTGGCGGGCGTTGCCGGCGCGGGCGCAGAAGACGATCCTGCACGGCTCCGACGACCAGGTGCACGTGCGCTACCGCAACAAGTACGGCCGCGAGCGCTCCTACTACACCGGCTTCGAGGGCGTGGTGCAGTGGATCGAGCGCCGGCACTCCGACACCGAGTCCGAGTCGTCCCGCGACAAGTACGAGGGCTACATGCGCGACGTGCCGTGCGCGGCGTGCGGGGGTGCCCGACTCAAGCCCGAGGTGCTCGCTGTCACGCTTGCCGGCAAGAGCATCGCCGAGGTCTGCAACCTGTCAGTGGGGGAGTGCGCCGACCTGCTCGCCGGCATCGAGCTGACCGACCGGCAGAAGCTGATCGCCGAGCGGGTCCTCAAGGAGATCAACGCCCGGCTGCGGTTCCTGCTCGACGTGGGGCTTGACTACCTCTCCCTGGACCGCCCGGCCGGCACGCTGTCCGGCGGTGAGGCGCAGCGCATCCGGCTGGCCACCCAGATCGGCTCCGGCCTGGTGGGCGTGCTCTACGTGCTGGACGAGCCGTCGATCGGGCTGCACCAGCGCGACAACCACCGGCTGATCGAGACCCTGATCAGGCTGCGTGGGCTGGGCAACACGCTGATCGTGGTGGAGCACGACGAGGACACCATCCGCACCGCCGACTGGATCGTCGACATCGGGCCGGGCGCGGGTGAGCACGGCGGCAAGATCGTGCACAGCGGCTCGGTGCCGGCGCTGCTGAAGAACAAGGAGTCGATCACCGGGGCGTACCTGTCCGGTCGCCGGTCGATCCCGACGCCCACGGCTCGCCGTCCGCTGGACCCGGCCCGCGAGCTGGTGGTGCACGGCGCTCGGGAGCACAACCTGCGCAACCTGACCGTTCCGTTCCCGCTGGGCCAGCTGATCGCGGTCACCGGGGTCAGCGGCTCGGGCAAGTCGACGCTCGTCAACGACATCCTGTACGCGGTGCTGGCCAACCAGATCAACGGTGCCCGACTGGTGCCCGGCCGGCACACCCGGGTTTCCGGTCTGGAGCACGTGGACAAGGTCGTCGGCGTGGACCAGTCGCCGATCGGCCGGACACCGCGCTCCAACCCGGCCACCTACACCGGCGTCTGGGACCACGTCCGCAAGCTGTTCGCCGAGACGACCGAGGCGAAGGTGCGCGGGTACGGCCCGGGACGCTTCTCCTTCAACGTCAAGGGCGGGCGCTGCGAGGCGTGCTCCGGAGACGGCACCCTCAAGATCGAGATGAACTTCCTGCCCGACGTGTACGTCCCCTGCGAGGTCTGCAAGGGCGCCCGGTACAACCGGGAGACCCTCGAGGTGCACTACAAGGGCAAGACCGTCTCGGACATCCTGGAGATGCCGATCGAGGAGGGCGCCGAGTTCTTCTCCGCCATCCCGGCCATCCACCGGCACCTCAAGACGCTCGTCGACGTCGGCCTGGGCTACGTCCGCCTCGGTCAGCCCGCGCCGACCCTCTCCGGTGGTGAGGCGCAGCGGGTCAAGCTCGCCTCCGAGTTGCAGAAGCGCTCCACCGGGCGGACGGTCTACGTGCTCGACGAGCCGACCACCGGTCTGCACTTCGAGGACATCCGCAAGCTGCTGATGGTGCTGGAAGGGCTCGTCGACAAGGGCAACACGGTGATCACCATCGAGCACAACCTCGACGTGATCAAGACCGCGGACTGGCTGATCGACATGGGTCCCGAGGGTGGCCACCGCGGCGGCATGGTGCTCGCCACCGGCACCCCCGAGGAGGTCGCCGAGGTGGCCGAGAGTCACACCGGCGAGTTCCTGCGCCAGGTGCTCAAGCTCGACGGCGAGGCCAAGGGTGCGGCTTCCGCCACCACCCGGGCCGCCAAGGCCAACGGCGTGACCAAGGCGCGGGCCAGCCGCAAGGTGGCGGCCGCCGCACGCTGACGTCGCTGCGGGTGTTCGTCTGGCGGGGCGGGGCAGGTCGGTCGACGGCCCGCCCCGCCCCATTTGCCGGGTCGGACGAATGCCGCGATGAACCATCCGGCACAGTTGCCCGTGTGGAGAAGTGTGACCGGCCTTCGGCCGGCGCAGCGGCTACCGAGAGGCGAGGCATGAGTGACGATCAGGCAGTGACCGGTCCGGGTACGCACACACGTCGTACCCTGCTCACCGGCGTCGGGGCGGTCGGCGCGGCCGTCGTCCTGGCTGCCTGCGGCAGTGACGACGGCACCGGCAGCGACGCACCCACGAGTGGTGGCCCCGCCGTTCCCAGCACCGGTGACGCCGGCGGCGGCGACCGGCAGAACGCCCAGTCGCTGGCCACCACCGCCGACATCCCCGTCGGTGGCGGCAAGGTCCTCGCCGCCGAGGGCGTGGTCATCACCCAGCCCGCGGCGGGCCAGTTCAAGGGCTTCAGCCCGATCTGTACGCACCAGAACTGCCCGGTGACGAACGTCGACGGCGGCACCATCAACTGCACCTGCCACGGCAGCAAGTTCTCGATCGAGGACGGCTCGGTGAAGGCCGGCCCGGCCACCAAGCCGCTGCCGCCCAAGAACATCAAGGTCACCGGCGACCAGATCTCACTGGCCTGATCCGACGCGGGGTCAGCTCACCCGGGCGGCGCACGCTGATCGGCCGGGCGGCGCGGCGTCGCCCGGACCGAACCGCGTTTCGGCACGTCGGGGTGTCTGCCGTGGGCCGACACCCCGACCTCCGGGACGTCGAGTGGATCACGCGCCTGCGGTGGGCTGTCGGTGCTGCGGACTAGGCTTGTCGGCGTGGCTGACCCCTCTACCTACCGCCCCGCACCCGGCACCATCCCGGAGCTACCGGGGGTCTACCGCTTCCGCGACGGCACCGGCCGAGTGATCTACGTCGGCAAGGCGCGAAATCTGCGCAGCCGACTCAACTCCTACTTCGGCGACGCCTGGAACCTGCACGAGCGCACCCGGCAGATGGTCACCACCGCCGAGTCGGTGGACTGGATCACCGTCGGCACCGAGGTCGAGGCGCTCCAGCAGGAGTTCACCTGGATCAAGCAGTACGACCCGCGGTTCAACGTCCGCTACCGCGACGACAAGTCGTACCCCTATCTCGCCGTCACCCTCGACGAGGAGTACCCACGGCTGCAGGTGATGCGCGGCGCCAAGCGCAAGGGCGTGCGCTACTTCGGTCCCTACTCGCACGCCTGGGCCATCCGCGAGACCCTCGACCTGCTGCTGCGGGTGTTCCCGGCGCGGACGTGCTCGGCCGGGGTGTTCAAGCGGGCCGGCCAGGTCGGTCGCCCCTGCCTGCTGGGCTACATCGGCAAGTGCTCGGCACCGTGCGTCGGCACCGTCTCCGCCGACGAACACCGGGCCATCGTCGACGGGTTCTGCGACTTCATGGCCGGGCGCACCGACACCATGGTCCGCAAGATCGAACGCGAGATGACCGAGGCGAGTGAGCAGCTGGAGTTCGAGCGGGCCGCCCGGCTGCGCGACGACGTGGCAGCGCTGCGCCGCGCTATGGAGAAGCAGACTGTGGTGCTCGGCGACGGCACCGACGCGGACGTCGTCGCGTTCGCCGACGACCCGCTCGAGGCCGCCGTGCAGGTTTTCCACGTCCGCGACGGCCGAATCCGCGGCCAGCGCGGCTGGGTGGTGGAAAAGACCGAGGACCTGACCACCGGGGACCTGGTGCACCACTTCTGCACCCAGGTGTACGGCGGCGAGCACGGCGAGGCCGACGTGCCCCGGGAACTACTGGTCCCCGAGCTGCCCGCCGACGCCGACGCGCTCAACGAATGGCTCTCCAACCACCGGGGCAGCCGGGTGTCGCTGAGGGTGCCGCAGCGCGGCGACAAGCGCTCCCTGATGGAGACCGTGGAGCGCAATGCCAAGGACGCGCTGGCCCGGCACAAGCTGAAGCGCTCCGGCGACCTGACCACCCGGGGCAAGGCACTCGACGAAATCAGCGAGGCGCTGGGCATGAGCACCTCGCCGCTGCGCATCGAGTGTTTCGACATCTCGCAGATCCAGGGCACCGACGTGGTCGCCAGCATGGTGGTCTTCGAGGACGGGTTGCCCCGCAAGAGCGAGTACCGGCGGTTCATCGTCCGGGGCGCCACCGACGACCTCTCCGCGATGTCCGAGGTGCTGCGTCGCCGCTTCGCCCGCTACCTGGACGCCAGGGCCGAGACCGGCGAGGTGGGCGTGGAGTCGGCCGACGATGCGGCCGCCCCCCAGGACGAGGTCGAGCCGCAGGTCGGTGTCCTGATCGATCCGACCACCGGCCGGCCTAGAAAATTCGCGTACCCGCCTCAGTTGGTCGTCGTCGACGGCGGCGCCCCCCAGGTAGCGGCCGCCGCACAGGCCCTCGCCGACCTGGGCATCGACGACGTGGCGCTGTGCGGCCTGGCCAAGCGGCTCGAAGAGGTGTGGCTCCCGGACGACGAGTTCCCGGTCATCCTTCCGCGCACCTCCGAAGGGCTCTACCTGCTGCAACGGGTGCGAGACGAAGCCCACCGGTTTGCCATCACCTTCCACCGGCAGCGCCGCTCCAAGCGGATGACCGAGTCGGCGCTGGACCACGTACCCGGCCTGGGTGAGGTGCGGCGCAAGGCACTGCTGCGGCACTTCGGCTCGCTCAAGCGACTCTCGGCCGCGACGGTCGAAGAGATCACCGAGGTGCCGGGGGTGGGTCGGCGTACCGCCGAGGCGATCCTGGCCGCCCTGGACAGCGACACGAAGTCCGGCGACGGCGCGGAGGCCAAGCCCAGCACCTGACCGCTGCCCTACTCGCCCGGCTGAAGGCGGTCAACCAGCCCCTGCCGGCTGCCGTCGCTTGTCCCGCGAGGGGCATCGAGCGCGCGCGTGATCGCGCTCGATCCTTGTTGTAGTGGCCTCGTCTGCGTTGGGAGGGGCCTGTTTCATGGATTGAGCACGATCTCGGGTGGGGCTGAGGGCTCGGAACCGTGTCAGCGCCCTGCCGAGGGTGCGTGCCTGGTCCCGGTGGTCGGGCTTGGTCCCGTGGTCGGGCTTGGTCCCGTGGTCGTGCCTGCTTCCGTGGTCGTGCCTGGTCCCGTGGTCGGGCAGGGTCGTGCAGGTCGTTTTGGGGCATGAACGGCGCAGGTCGGCATGATCGACTCGGGTTTCAGGAAGTCGGGGTATCCCTGGCGCCGGGACACCGCGTTTTCCCGGAACCCGAGTGGATCATGCTGGTGTGGCCGCCGTGTCAGGTTCGGCAAGGTGTCGGACTGGGTGGTTTGTCGGGTTCGGTGTTGCCTGTCGGGTGGTCGGGGCCACTCCGGCGGTGGAATCGGCGGCCGGCCTAGGTCGTTATACCTGGCAGACCACCGCGACCGTCGAGTCGCAGGGCGCGGCAGCCGCCGGGAACATCCGCCGAGCCGCCCCGGTTACATCCCCCGCACCACCGAGCACCACCACCCTGGCAACGCGGGAACACCCCGCAGGCCGGGACCGTTACACCCCCGCACGGCCGAACACCACCGGCCGACCCCCGGCCGGCAGGCGGAATGATCCGCCGCCAGCACCCGTTACACCCTGTCCCGACGCCGACCCCCCCCTTCCGCGGGTCGCCGGGCACCCCCAAAACCTTTCCCCCACACGACCACCCCCGAGGTCGCGCGGGTGTCCCCCGAATGCAGAGGAGCACGCCATCATGCGTACCGATCTGATCCGTAAGACCAC
>NZ_JBEXYP010000047.1:0-9168 GCF_040630995.1 Micromonospora sp. NPDC005710
GGCACCACTCGCCGACCGCGCGGAGGCCGTCCGGGGTGGGCAGCGGCCGGACGGTGACCGCGCGGAGCACGTCGTGCAGCACGATCCGCACGTCGGCGCGGCCGGACAGGTGCTCATCGACGACGACGGCACTCATCCACGCCCCGAGCGCGGCGCCGACGGCATCGTCCGCGCCGGCCCCCAGCCACCACGCCAGCACGAGCACCTGGGCGTCCTGGACCTGCTCGACGTGACTCCGCGTCTCGACGATGCGGTTGACGGTGCGCTCCCCGCCGATCTCGGTGAACGTACGGCTGGCGGCGGCCACGTCGCCCGCGTGGATCTGGCTGCGCCACAGCCGCAGGCGGACCCGCGTCGACGGGCCCCGATCGTCCCCCCGGCCTTCGAGTTCGACGATCTGCCGGTAGAGCGACTCCACCCACTCGGGTCTCATCGATCGGCCGGACACGCGATGCGCGATGTCCTGCATCGCGAGCCCCTGTTCGGAGGTCAGCCTCTGCACCTCGAAGACGAACGGGGCGGTGCCCGGCCACTCGTCGAGCCAGATGGCGTCGGCGCTGAACGCGCCCGGTGCCAGTTCCCGCCGGGTCGCCGCTGGCGCACGGATGCCGAGGGGGTCCTGGGCGGAGGTCAGTACCTGCTGTTCGACGTCCTGGGCTCCGGGCGGCGGCACGTCGTGGGAGCCCTCTCCGTCGGGTTCGGCGCCGACACCGGCGGCCGTCGACCCGGGATCGCCGAGGGCCTCGATCGGGTCGTCGGGGAGCGCCGTGGTGGGGTCGAAGAGGGGCAGATCGAATCGTTCGGACAGGGCGATGGCGAGGTCGATGGCGTCGCCGCCGTCGGCCTGCCGGCAGGCCGCCAGGATCTCGCCGGGAAGAAGACACCCCGGGTCGACGAGCTCCAGCGCGGTCTCCGCCTCCTCCCGCGACACCCGACCGAGGGTGGCGCGTGCGACGAGGGTGGCCGCGTCCCGACGACCGATCGGCCCCACCTCGACCGCTGTGGACAGTGCCACGCAGGACAGCTCGTCGCCGAGGCCCCGGCCGACGAGGACGACCGCGGCGTTCATCTGCTCGGCGGCCTTCATCAGCGCCGCGAGATCCCCGTCGGCGGCGGCGTCGACGACCTGGTGCTGGAGGTCGATGACGAGCCGGCCTCCGCGCAGGTCGCGCATGATCGTCCAGCAGGCCAACGCCAGCGTCTCCTCGTCGGAGCGGCTGCCGAACGGGTCCTGCGGGATGGTCACACCGAGGACCGGGAGCACGATCCCCACCACGGGATGCCGCGCGGGGACTGGCGGGGCCAACGCCGCGTCGACGTACGCCGTGTCGCCGGCGGGGATGTGCGCGAGGCGGACCCAGACGCCGGCCAGCGCGGACTTGCCGGCGAGTGGGTCACCGACGACGAGCCGGTGGCGGGGTCCGTCGCGCGAGTCCAGCGCGGCGATCTCCTCCTCGCGGCCGATGAGTTCGACCAGGTCCGAGGGCGCGTCGCCACGGATCAGACTGCGCGGAGGCCAGGTGAGGCCGCTGGCGGCGTGCCTGATCTGCATCCGGCGATCGTCGGTGTCCAGGCCCAGCGCGGCACGGATCGGGACGATCTCCGTACCCAGCAGGGCGTGTCCGCCCAGGTCCGTCTGCCGCCCGCGCGTGACGCGGACCATGCCGACGAGCCGGCCGTCCTCGCGGTCGAGCACCGGTGCGCCGCTGTATCCCCGCTGGATCTGCCCTGACCGGAGCTTGAGCCAGGCGATCCCGTTGTCCTCGACGAGACCCTCGTTGACGACGAGCGTCGTCTCGGCGCGTCGGTCGACGCAGCTGACCACCACGTACTCCGCGGCGAGTGCGGGGGGCCGGGTGTCCGGGACGAACCAGAACTCGTCCGCGTCGTCGACGGTCAGGAGGCAGAGGTCGCGCTGCTTGTCCCAGAGCAGGATCGTCGCCGGCTCGTCGACGGCGTCGGCGGACCGGCCGATGCGACGGATCTTCACCGGCCCGGTGCGGTCCAGGCCGTGGGTGGCAGTGGCGATGGCCCGCGGGCCGATCATGAAGCCGGTCTGCGTCACGGAGCCCTGGTGAACGCCGACCAGCCCCGCCCACAGATGCCGGCCGGCCTCGACGTCAGCCATCTCAGTCGGCGAGGTCCTTCCAGGCCAGCTTCAGCTCCACCGCCCCCTCGGCCTTTCCGTCGACGAGCAGCGCCACCGCCTTGCCGTTGGTGATCGAGAAGCCGACGCGCATGGTGACCTCGATCTCCGTCGGGGCGGCCTTGCGGGCGTGTTCCACCATCTCCTCGGCGACCTTGGCCACCTGTCGGGCCACGTCGGTGAGCTTGATCCTGAGTGCCTGGGAGGAGACCTCCTCCTCAGAATCGATTTCCATCGCCAGCGCGGCGAACGTCGTCTCGTCCTTCAACTCAAGCGCTATCAGGTCGGCCTGCATCAGGTCGCTCTCCTCGGTGAGCCGCTGGTCAGTCCCGGTGGCAGCAATTGTTGCGGCGGTACAGTGTGGACACCCTGGGCCGGTCGGCCCTTTCGGTCTCACTCTCCTGGGGTGTTCCAGACCCTAGCGCTCCTCGGCCAGGGGAAAGCCCGTCGATCGGGGCGTCTATCGGATCATCGACACTGTGCGGGCCGACGTTCACAGGTCTGTGCAGTGGGCCACCGTGGCGTCGTCCGGGGTCTGCCCATCGGTGCCGGCGGCGGTCTGCGCCTCGGCCTGCCGGACGCGGGCGATGAGGCTGGCCGGCCCGCCGGCGCGCAGCAGGTCCAGCACCCCCGGCCAGTCGGTCCGGTCGTACGGGCTGACGATGCGGCTGGCACCGTTGCTGAGCAGCACGACACCGGTCAGGGCGGCGAGGGGTCGACTGCCGGTCACCGCCTCCCGCGCCGCGCGCGGGTCGTCCTTGGCGATCCAGTAGCCGCCCGGCTGGTTGCGGCGGGCACGCATCGCGGTGACGCAGGAGGCTCGCACCCGGTCGTACTCGGGTGTTCCCGGGGCGATGCCGGCCAGCGGCGCCCCGCACTCGCGTCGGGCGGTCACCTCGCGCTCATCGGTGACCACGAGCGGGCCCGCGTCGGCCTGGTCGAGGACGAGGAAGGAGTCCGCGAGAAGGAGCCAGTCCAGTCGGTCCTGGTGGGCGCGGACCATCGCGACAGTGGCCTGTGGGCTGCTGGGGTCGGCGATGGCACAGGTGTCGCCGTGCTCGGCGGCGACCTCCGTGATGGCGGTGGCGAGGATCGCGGCGAGGGTTCGTCCGTCGTCACGCGACAGGTGGCCGAGCAACGTTCCGCCGAGTCGGTGCGTGTACCAGGCGACGCCGTGGAAGCAGAGCGACTCGGCTCCCGGAATGCCGGCGCCGTCGAGCAGCACGACGGCGCCCGGAACCGCGCCGACGAAGTCCTCGTTCGGCCGGCCGGCCTTACCGGCGCTCGTGGCCAGGCTGACGTGCACCAGTGGGCTCCTGTCCGAACTCGCGCTGCCGATGTGGATCAGGTGGGGCGTCGGCCGGTGATGCCGTCCAGGATGGTGGTCAGGTTGTGGTGGAAGGTCTCCCGGGCGTCGAGGTGGGCGCCGTCGATGACGAGCCGGGCCACTGTGGGGTATCTGCCGGTGTTCAACATGCGCCTGAGGTAGGGGCCGAGGCGGGCCTGGAAGGCCGCCTCGTCGGTGCCGGTGGAACGTGCGGTACGTCGCTCGGTGACCTCTCTGCGGACCGCTCCGATGACGAAGGCGTTGAGGGCGCCCACCACCCGTTGAAGATCGTCGATGTTGCGAACGGCGGGGGACGCGTCGAGCGCCGAGGCGGTCGCTTCGCCAACGGCGAGCGCGTGGGGCCCCAGGTGTGGCCGTCCGCCGAGCACGTCGGAGAACCACTCGTGGTCGAGGGCTGCCTCGCGGGTCGCGTGGGCGATGGCCAGGACCCGGTCGCGCCACCCGGAGCCCTGCCCCGCCTCGGCGATCCGGGCATAGACCACGTCGACCATGAGGTCGAGGAGCTCCGACTTGTTGATCACGTAGTCGTAGAGCCGCATCGGCCCGACGCCGAGGTCTTTGGCGATCTTGCGTAAGGACAATCCGTCGAGGCCGTGCGCGTCGGCCAGCCCGATCGCGGTTGCGGCGATCTTGTCGCGGCTCAACTGCACCGGCACCGCCCTCGGTTGGGGTTCGGGTCGTTCCCACACCGGAAGCGGCTCGCTGCCGTACGCTGTATCCACAAATACAGTGTACGGTAGCGCCGTGCCACAACGAATTGCGATCGTCGGCGGTGGCCTCGGCGGGTTGACGCTGGCACGGATCCTGCACCAGCACGACATCGACGCGGTGGTGTACGACCGGGAACCGAGCCGATCCGCCCGGTCCCAGGGCGGCTCCCTCGATCTACACCCGGAGTCCGGTCAACTGGCCCTGACCAGAGCGGGTCTCGCCGGCCGGTTCCGCTCGGAGGCGCGCCCCGAGGGCGAGGAACACCGGATCCTCGACCCGACCGGACGCACCCTGGTGCACCACGTGCCACAACCCGGCCATCTCTCCGGGCGTCCCGAGATCGACCGGAGCGTCCTGCGTGACCTCCTGCTCGATGCTCTCCCCGACGACACAGTCGTCTGGGGGCACCGGGTCGTCGCGGCGACCCCCCGACCCGTCGAGGGCTGGGAGCTGACGTTCCACGGCGGCCAACGAACCCCCTGCGAGATTCTCGTCGGCGCGGACGGCGCGCGCTCGGTCGTCCGGTCACTACTGGTCGACGTCGAGATGTCCTACGTGTCGACAGTCGTGGAGCTGACGGTGGACGACGTCGACAGGCGCCACCCCGATCTCGCCGAACTGGTCGGGCCGGGGAATCTGTGGTGCGTCGGCGTGAACCAGATCCTGTCCGCGCAACGTCTGGGCAACGGCAGCCTCCGGGTGGGGATCTCGCTGCGGGCGGAGGGCCGACCCCTCGACACCTACCGCAGCACGGGGGCACTGCTGGACATCTTCGCGGGTTGGGCCCCCCACCTGACCGCCCTCATCGAGGCCGCCGACGGCCCGCCGACGCCGCGCCTGATCGAGGCCATGCCCACCGGCACGCGCTGGGCCAACCGGCCGCACGTCACCCTCCTCGGCGACGCCGCGCATCTCATGCCGCCGGTCGGCGAGGGAGCCAACCAGGCGATGCTCGACGCCGCGGAACTGGCCAGCCAGTTCGCTGCCAACCCCGCCGACCCGAATACGGCGATCCGCGCGTACGAGGAGTCGATGTTCGCCAGGATTCACCCGATCGCCGAGATGTCCGCGCGGGTCCAGGCGATGATGCTCTCCCCCACGGCCGCGGAGGACATCGTTCGATTCTTCACCCGGTCGCCGAAACCGGCGCGCGCAGACTGAGATTCGGCACCCGGCGGACGCGGTCTTCGCGGGAAAACGCTTACCAGCATGCTATTGACGGTCGTCACTGGCTGTCAGTAGCGTGATGCGGGCAGCGAGAAAGCGCTTTCCGACCCTCACCGTCCAACAGGGAGCGCCCCCATGCCCCGACACGTCCGTGCCTTCTGCCTGATCCTGCTCGCCATCGCCACAGTGGTGAGCACCACCACCGCCCTGCCCGCCGAAGCCGCCCCCCGATTCCGGGTGCTGGTCTTTTCCAAGATCACCAACTTCTACCACGACTCGATCCCGGCTGGCGTCGCCGCGATCCAGCAGCTCGGCACCGCCCACAACTTCGAGGTCGTCGCCACCACCGACGCGGCCGCCTTCACCGACGCCAATCTCGCCACCTTCGACGCTCTCGTCTTCAACAACACCAACTCGCTCCCGACCTCGGGTGACCTGCTCAACGCCAGCCAGCGGGCCGCGTTGCAGACGTTCATCCGCAACGGCGGCGGGTGGGCCGGCCTGCACGCCGCCTCGGCCAGCGAACGCGACTGGCAGTGGTACGAGGGCCTGGTCGGCACGATCTTCGACTACCACCCCGACTTCTCGTCCACCGGCGGCACCTTCCCCGGCCGGGTGAAGGTGCTCGACCGGGCGCACCCGTCGACGCGCAACCTGCCGGAGCTCTGGGAGCAGAGCGAGGAGTGGTACAACTGGCGGACCAACCCGACCGGAAACGTGCACACCCTCGCCCAGATCAAGGTGCGCGACGGGATCAACGGCCTGGACGAGGGCGTCGACCACGCGTACTCCTGGTGTCAGCGCTACGACGGCGGCCGGTCCTGGTTCACCGCCGGTGGGCACTCCAGTTCCCAGTTCAGCAGCGCGACGTTCCTGGAGCACCTGCGCTACGGCATCGAGTGGGCGGCCGGCGCGGTCGCCGGTGACTGCTCGGCCACCAGGACCAGCAACTTCGAACGGGTGGGGCTGGTCACCGAGAACCTGGCCGACCCCTTCGAGCTGGCCGTCGGCCCGGACCGAAAGGTCTACTACATCCAGCGCACCGGCGCGCTCAAGGTGGTCAACTCCGACACCCTCCAGGTCACCACGCTGCTGGACTTCGCGTACACCTCGGCGATGACCGACCAGTCCGACGGGCTGCTCGGGATGACCCTGGACCCCAACTTCGCCAGCAACGGCTGGATCTACCTGCTCTGGTCGGACAAGACCCTCAAACAGCTCAACCTGTCCCGGTTCACCGTCGCCAACAACAGCGTCGCGCTCTCCTCGGAGAAACGCCTGCTGGCCGTCCCCACCTACCGGGGCGAGGGCCGGGCCAACTCGCACATGGGCGGGTCGCTGGCCATGGACGCGGCCGGGCGGCTCTACGCGGCGATCGGCGACAACACCGACCCGTTCGCCTCGAGCGGCTACACCCCTGTCGACGAACGCGCCGGCCGCGCCGCCTGGGACGCCCAGGGCACCGCCGGCAACACCAACGACCTGCGCGGCAAGATCCTGCGAATCACCCCACAGGCCGACGGTACGTACACGGTGCCCAGCGGCAACCTCTTCCCGGCCGGCACCGCGAGGACCCGGCCGGAGATCTACGCGATGGGTATGCGCAACCCGTTCCGGATCACCATCGAGCCCCAGACCAACGCGGTACTGGTGGCCGACTACGGGCCAGATGCCCGCGCCGCCGACCCCAACCGTGGTCCGGAGGGGACCGTCGAGTTCAACCGGATCACCGGCGCGGGCAACTTCGGCTGGCCGTACTGCGTGGGCAACAACATCCCGTTCAACGACTACAACTTCGCCACCAACACCTCGGGGGCGAAGTTCACCTGCGCCGCGCCAGTGAACAACTCACCGAACAACACCGGCCTGACCACACTGCCGGCGGCGAAGTCCGCTCTGGTCTGGTACGCCTACTCCGCGTCCACCCAGTTCCCCGAACTCGGCACCGGCGGTGGCGGGCCGATGAGCGGCCCGGTCTACGACTACGACCCGGCCAACACCCGCACGACGAAGTTCCCGGAGTACTTCGAGGGCAAGTGGATCACCTACGAGCTGACCCGCAGGTGGTTCAAGACGCTCTCGATCCACAAGACGGCGCAGACCTTCAGCAACGCGCGCTTCGGCCCGACCGCAGTGGGTGACCTCCAGTCGATCAACGGGATCTTCGACAACATGAGCTGGATCCAGCCCTTCGAGGCGGAGTTCGGCCCGGACGGCTCGCTCTACGTCATCGACTTCGGCGAGGGCACCGGCAGCGGTCGCGGCGGCAGCAACGCCGGCGCGGGCATCTACCGGATCGACTACGTGGCCAACGGGCGGCCACCGACCGCGAAGGTCGCCGCCACCCCGGACAGCGGACGCGCGCCGCTCACTGTCAGCTTCTCGTCGGCCGGCACCACAGCGGGTGACGGCACGGCCCTCAGCTACGCCTGGGACTTCACCAACGACGGCACCACCGACTCCACCGCCGCCAACCCGAGCTTCACCTACTCCACCGCCGGCAGGTACACCGCCCGGCTGACCGTCCGCAACAGCGGCAACGGGCTGACCGCCAACGCGGTCACCGACGTGGTGGTCGGCAACACCCGACCCACTGTGACCATCAGCGTGCCCGACGGCGGGTTCTTCGACTTCGGCGACAAGATCCCGTACACGGTGACTGTCACCGACCCGGAGGACACCACCATCGACTGCGCCAAGGTGACGGTGCAGACCCAACTCGGCCACGACCAGCACGCCCACCCGCTGGACGTCTACACCGGCTGCTCGGGGCTGCTCGCCACCGAGGCGGACGCCGGTGACGGGCACGGACCGGGGCAGAACCTCTACACCCTGATCACCGCGCAGTACACCGACGGTGGCGCGGCCGGCGTACCGGCGCTGACCGGCTCGACCCGCGTCCAGTTGCAGCCCAAGAGCAAGGAGGCCGAGCACTTCAGCTCCCAGTCCGGCGTCACAGTGAACGACCGGGCCACCGCCCGCGCCGGCAAGCGGCTCGGCGAGGTCGACCACAACGACTGGGTGGCGTTCGGGCCGGCCGACCTGCGCAACATCGGCTCGGTGACGCTCGGGGTGACGAACGGCGGGCTCGGTGGCACCATCGAACTGCGCACCGGCTCACCCACCGGCACGCTGGTCGGCAGCGCCACCATCGGCTCGACCGGTGGGTGGGACAATCTGGTCTCCCCGACCGTCACGCTCACCAACAAACCCACCGGGACGACCACCCTGTACGCGAAGTTCGTCAACGCCGCCCAGGTCGGCGGCACCCCGGACCTGATGGCGCTGGACTGGCTGCGGTTCAACGGCGCCGGGGTCAAACAGGAACCGGGCGGGACGTTGTCAGTGGCCGCCAACCCGACCGCCGGCGCCGCGCCCCTGACCACCACGCTCACCGCCACCGCGACGGCGCCGTCCGGGCAGAGCATCACCGACTACGCGTGGGACTTCGGTGACAACAGCACCATCACGCACGGGGCGACGCTGCGGTCGACGGCCCATGCCTACAGCCGCAAGGGGACGTACACCGCCCGGGTGACCGTCACGTACACCAGCGGAGAAACCCGCTCGCTCAACCTGACCCTCACCGTCACCTGACCGCAGCGCGGGGCGGGCGGATTTCCGCCCGCCCCGCGCGAACGAACGCCCCGCCCGCGTCGATCTTGCAGTTTCGGTCGTCAGTACGCCCGGAATGCCCTGATGCGTCACGACAGGAACCGCAAGATCGCGGAGAGTACGACCCGGCAGTGCCGGGTGTTGCATGGCGGTGGCCGGGCAGAGCGTGGGGGGGTGCGCC
>NZ_JBEXYP010000048.1:0-8134 GCF_040630995.1 Micromonospora sp. NPDC005710
CTCGCTCCAGGACGGTGACCCGCCAGCCGTGCCGGTGCAGGGCGAGCGCCGCGCTCAACCCGCCGATGCCGGCGCCCACCACCACCGCGTGTGAGTCGTCCATGTCGATCCTCCTTCTACAGGTGTAGAAGAGTGATACTACCTGCGAACCCCGGAAAGAAGGAGTGCCATGACCGCGCGGGCGAACCGGATCGCGACGCTTGCCGACGCGGCAATCGAACTGATCGCCGACGGCGGCATGCGAGCCCTGACCCACCGGGCGGTCGACGGCCGCGCCGGTATGCCGCCCGGCACCACCTCCGCGTACCTGCGGACCCGTCAGGCGCTGATCGAGGCGGTGGTCGGACGGCTCGCCGAGCGGGACCGGGCCGACCTGGCGGCGTACGACCTACCGACCGGCCCGCCACCGCCGACTCCGGCCCCCCGGCTCGACGGCGACGACCTCGACGCGCTCGCCGCCGGCGTCGCCGAGGTGCTGGACAGGTGGTTGAGTGTCGGACGCAGCCGGAGCCTCGCCCGCTACGCCTGCCTCCTGGAGGCGGTGCACCGGCCCGAGCTGCGCGGCATCCTCCAACACGGCACCGGGCTGCGGGTGCAGGCCCGGGACCTGCTGACGCGGGCCGGGGCCACCGACCCCGACCGGCAGGGCGACCAGTTCGTCGCGTTCGTGGACGGGCTGCTCTTCGACCGGCTGGCCGGCGCGGGAGCGCTCAGCGCCCCACCGCCCGGCAGTGCGGCCAGCCGCGCCGATCTGAGCGCCGCCGTCCGTACGCTGCTACGCGCCCTCACCGGAACCTGACCCGTCCGGGTCGCCGCGCTGGCGGCGTGCGGGCCGGTGGCGTGCGGTCACCCGGGCCGGGGGCGCAAAGCAGCCCGCTGATCAGGTCCGACGCGGGATGGGAGACGATCGCCTCGGGATGCCGTGGCCCGCCGGCCTGGTGCCGTGGGCCGGTCCTTTGGAGCTGAATCGTTTGCGACATCGAGCCTGAATCGTTCACGGCATCAGCTCCAAAGGGGGAGCGGACGGCATGCTGCGGGGTGCCGGCCGCGTGGTGTCGCGCTCTGGCAGTGCGCTGCCGTGAGCTGGTGGAGGGTGTCGTGTCGTGCCTCGTTACGGCGTGGCACCGCAGCTGGAGCGGGGCTGGCGGGCCGGCTCGCGTGGGTGGGAGAGGCTTCCCCTGGCAATGATCATCGGTCAGGTCCGAGCCACCGCTATCGACCTGCTGCGCGGCGTCGATCCGGATCACGACGCCGCCGTTCTCGCCCGCGTCGACGACGCCCTGGGCCTCCCGCCGGTCTGACGCCGGAACCGCTCAGGGCCTGTTTCCCGCGGACGAGAACGTCGACTCAGGCGCTGGCCCTCGCCACCAGGGCGGACGGGAAGAGGGTCACCGTAGCCGCCGGGCGACCGTCCAGCAGAGGATTGGCCGCGGCGGTGGCGATCCGGCCCACCGGATGACTCGCCGTGGTCAGCGCCGGGGCGGTCATCCCGGCCAACGGAATGTCGTCGAAGCCGGCCACCGCGACGTCGCCGGGCACCCGCGCACCGGCGTCCCGCAGGCCCGCGATCACCCCGAGCGCCGTGTCGTCGCTGATCGCGTAGATCGCGTCGATGTCCGGCCAGCGACGCAACGCCTCGCCGGCCGCCGTCCGGCCGCGCGCCGCCCGGAAATCCCCCGGCAGTATCCGCTCCGGCAGGCCGGCCTCGGCCATGAGTCGGCGGTACGTCTGCACCGGGCGTTGCGCGCAGGGCAGCCACCGGGGGCCGGTCACCATGGCGATGCGACGGCGACCCGACGCGTACAGGTGGCGCAGCACCGCCTCGGAGCCGGCGGCGTTGTCGACGTCGAACGACGGCACCGTCGCCGAGCCGACGCCGATCGAGACCACCCGCCCGCGCAGCGACCGGGGCACCGCCTCCAGCAGCTCCTCGGTCGTGTTGACCAGGATCACCCCGCACACGCTGCGGTCCCCGTCGAGTTGGTCGAGGCTGCGGGGGTCGCCGAACGGCAACCAGTACAGCGCCACCCCGACGCCGGCAGGAGTGCACACCCGGGCGGCCGCGCCGACCACCTGGTGCACGTACGGGTCGTCCAGCACCGCGGCGCTGGTGCCCAGAACCGCCACGACCAGCCGTACGCCGCCTCCCCGGACCAGCGCCCGGGCGGCCGGATTGGGCACGTAACCGAGCTGGTCGACGGCCGCCGTCACCTGTTTCCGGGCGGCCGGCGAGGCGAACCCGGTGCCGGCGATCACCCGCGACGCCGTGGACCGGGACACCCCGGCGACCCGGGCCACGTCCTCGAGGGTGGCCGGTCGGTGTGCCGCTGTCGTCATCGTCGCCTCCCGCGGCCCGTCCGGAGGGTCGGACCAACGCCTGCTCACATCATGCCCCGCCCGGACCAGCAGCGGTAAGGGGCGGTTGCCGGTTGTGGTGGTAGCGCTCTCAGGTGTGCGATCGTGCCAGCAGATCACCCCGAGAAAGAGGACGTACCCCTCGTGAGCGCCCCCACCAGTCGACCCGTGGCACCGGACACCGCATCGCCGACCCTGCGGACGGTGCGGCTCGCCCGCAACGGCGTCGCCGTCACCTTCACCCTCAATGGGCTGGCCGTCGGCAGTTGGTTCTCCCGCGTCCCGGCGGTCCGTGAGGCGTTGGACCTCTCCGCCGGCCGACTCGGGTTGCTGCTGCTCGCGATGAGCGTCGGCGCGCTGCTCGCCATGCCCACCTCCGGCCTGCTCGCCCAACGATTCGGCGCGGCCCGCACCGTCACCATGGCCACCGTCGTCGTCGCGGTCGGCCTGACCGTGGCGGGGCTGGGGGCCACGATGACCGGGTCGTTCGCCGTCGTCGCCCTGGGGTTGGTCGCCCTCGGCTACGGCTCCGGTGCCTGTGACGTGGCGATGAACGTCGAGGGCGCGGCGGTGGAACGGCGGCTGGGTCGCACGATCATGCCCCGTTTCCACGCCGGGTGGAGCCTCGGTTCGGTGGCCGGAGCGGCGCTCGGCGCCGGGGCGGCCCGGTTCGACGTGTCGGTCGGCGCGCATCTCGTCGCGGTGGCGGTGGTCGTGTTGACCGGTACCGCATTCGCCGCCCGGACGTTCCTGCCCGTCGGCAGCGATCACACCGGCGATCCGGCGGACGCCACCCCGGCCGCCCGCCGCCGGGCGCAACTCGCCGCCTGGAGGGAGCCACGCACCCTGCTGATCGGGCTGTTCGTGCTGGTGGCGGCCTTCACCGAGGGTGCCGCCAACGACTGGCTGGCCGTCGCGTTCATCGACGGCCGGGACCTCAGCGAGGCTGCCGGTGCGGCGGTCTTCGCCGTCTTCGTGGTCGGCATGACCGTCGGGCGCACCGCCGGCACCATCGCCCTGGACCGGTGGGGCCGCGTGCCGGTGCTCAGCGGCACCATCGGCCTCGCCGTTGTCGGTGCCGGCCTGGCCGTGCTGGCCAGCTCCGGGCCGGTGGCCATCATCGGCGTCGCGCTGTGGGGCCTCGGCGCGTCGCTGGGCTTCCCGGTCGGGATGAGCGCGGCGGCCGACGACGAGGCGCACGCGGCGGTACGGGTCAGCGTGGTAGCGGTCATCGGATACACCGCGTTCCTCGGCGGCCCGCCGTTGCTGGGGCTGATCGGCGACGAGGTCGGCACCCTGCGCGCGCTGCTGGCGGTGCCGCTGCTGCTGCTGCCGACAGTGCTGCTGGTGCCGGTGCTGCGTCCGCCGCACCCCGCTGAGACTGCTCCGTCGGTAGGTAAAAACTAACCCATTTCGCTGCCGGGCGGTATCGGGTGCGTGGCCGACTGCGCCGCGCACCCGTGCTGGTTACCGTCGCCCGATGCCAACCGACGAGATCACCGCCGCCGCGGCCGGTAGCTGGACGCTGGGCGACCGCACCGTGCACCGGATGGGCTTCGGCTCCATGCGGATCACCGCCAACCCCGACCCCGACCGGGCCGTGGCCCTGCTGCACCGCGCCGTCGAGTTGGGCGTCAACCACATCGACACGGCAGCGTTCTACGTCTCACCCGGCGGCACGCTGCGCGTCGGCACCGGCCCGGCCCGCTACGCCACCGAGCTGATCCGCGCGGCGCTCGCCCCGTACCCGGAGGACCTGGTGATCGCCACCAAGGTCGGTTTCGGGTACGACCGGGAGGCGGGCTTCACCGAGGCGTTCACCCCGGCTCAGTTGCGGGCCCAGGTGGAGGAGAACCTTCGCCGGCTCGGCCGTGATCACCTCGATGTGGTGAACCTGCGCCTCGGCCGAGGGCCAGGCCCGGTGTCGGTGGCCGACCGGTTCGGTGCGCTCGCCGAGCTGCGGGCCGCCGGGCTGATCCGGCACCTCGGGCTCTCCAACGTCCGGCCGGAGCAGTTGGACGAGGTGGCGGGCATCGCGCCGGTGGCCTGCGTGCAGAACAACTACGGGGTGGACGCCTACCGGGAGCAGGACGCTGTCGTCCGGCTCTGCGGGAAACGGGGCATCGCCTACGTACCGTTCTTCGCGCTGGCCGGAACCGGTCGGGAGGCAGGCGCGAGCACCACGCAGAGCGAGGCAGTCGAGGCGGTCGCCCGCGCGCACGGCGTCACCCCGCAGCAGGTACGCCTAGCCTGGACCCTGCACCAGGGCCCCCACGTGCTCGCCATCCCCGGCACCGCGGACCCGGACCACCTGGCGCAGAACGTGGCTGCCGGAGCCCTCCGCCTGACCCCGGAAGACCTGACCAGCCTCTCCGACCCGTTGTGACCCCGTGGTGACCCGTTGATCATGAGGTTGACGATGCTCGGTGTCGGCGTGTCACGCCGCCAACCTCATGATCAACAAGGGTCGGCCGGGGGTTCAGCGGGCGTAGACCAGGTTCATCGTGTCGGTGTGGCCGGACCATCGCAGGTCGAGGCGCCAGCAACCGGCCTGGGGCAGGTCGATGATCGACGGACCGGGGCCGCCGGCAACCTCCCGGATCACCGGAGTGTCGGTGCCGTCCAATCGTGCGGTGATCACCAGGGTTGCCGGTGCGACCGGGTCGGGCGAGGTGGTGGTGGCGCGGGCCACCCAGAGGATCTTGTTGTTCGACCCGTCCGTCCGGACCTGGCGCAGCGGGTGGGCGAACAGCACCGCCACGATGTCACCCTTCGCGCCGAAGACGTGCGGGACCCGCGAGTCCCCGCTGAACCCGGCGTCCGCCCAGTCGGGCAGGGAGCCCGTCTCCACCCGCGTCGCGCAGGCGGTCGCGGTGCCCGCCGAGGTGGCCGCACCCGCCGTCGGCGCCGCGCCGCTGGTCGTGGTGGTGCACCCCGCCAGCAGGACCACCGAGGATGCCAGCATCAACCTGCCCCAGGAAACCATCTCGCCCCTTCCGGTACCCATCGACGGCTCGTCGCATCTTTCCGACACCGCCCGGGCCCTTCGGGTTCCCCGTGCCTCGTCCTGGCCCGGCGATGCTGCGTAGGGCGATACTGGTGCTGATGTCCGCCCCCGGGCAGCCGCCGCGATCACCCTCCCAGGACGCGGCACTAGCGCAGTGAACGCGCGAGCTCGACCGCCTCGGCCTTGGTGAGGTCGCCCTCCAGCCGGTAACTCACCTCGTTGTCCTGCCAGATCAGGGTCGAGGCGGCCAGTCGGGCGGTCTCCCTGCGGATTCCGCCCGCCCGGTCCACGTAGGACAACGTGTGGGGGCCGTCGACCCAGACGGCGAAGTCGCCGTTGACCTGGACCCAGTTGGCGCCCGGCGGGCTGACCTCCTTGTGAAAGGCCAGGTCGAGGTGACCGTCGAACGCGTCGACGCGCAGCGCGCCCCCGTCGTAGAGAAGCGTCGCCACCCGGTACCGGCCGGTGGCGTCCGGGTCGGCGACCAGCACCCGCTCGGGTGGGCCCAGCTTCGCCGGCAGCCGGATCGGGAACCGCACCGCCCGTTGCGCCTCGTCCAGGGCGACGGCCCGTTGTCCGGGCAGTGGCGACGCGGTGCCGTCGGGCGGCGTCGGGGCGGGCGCGGTGGCGATGCTGACCCCGGCGAAGCGCAGCAACCCCGTGACGACATCGGCGATGGCGGCCCGCGTCGGCGGCAACACCGCCACCAGCAGGGCGACGAGCGCCGCCGCGGCGAGCGAACGCCACCGGCGTCGCCGGGGCGCGGGCGTGCCGAGACGTAGGCGGACACCCGCTGTGACGTCGGGTGGCTCGGGTGTCTCCAGCCAGGCGGACAGCTCACGCAACTCCCGTTCGAGGTCACCCATGCCGGACCTCCTCACTGTCGAGCAGGCCGCGAAGCTTCGTCAGCGCCCGGGACGTCCGCGACTTCACAGTGCCCCGGGGCCAGCCCAGCGCCGACACCGTTTCGTCCTCGGTGAGATCGAGGAAGAACCGGCAGGCGATCACCTCGCGGTCGCGTACCGGCAGTTGCCGCAGCGCCCGCACGAGCGACGCCCGGCGCTCCCCGGCGAGGACCGTGGCCATCGCGTCGTCGTCGGCGATCTCGGACGTCGGGTCCGCTGCGGCCGCCCGCAGGACGAGCCCGTCGCGCCGGCCCCGGGAGCGGTGCAGGTTGCGGGTCTCGTTGGCGACGATCGCGAGCAGCCACGACCGGAAGGACGCGTCGCCCCGGTAACGGGACAGCTTGCGGTACGCCTTCACGAACGCCTCCTGAACGACGTCCTCGGAGTCCGAACCCGCGCCCAGCAGCACCGCCGTCCGGTACGCGGACGCGGTGTGCCGGGCGACCAGGAGGTCGTACGCCTCCAGGTCACCTGCCCGAGCGCGGGTGACGAGCGTCTCGTCGTCCAGGGGAGGCTCCGTTCGCATCACACTCATGACACCGCCCACGCGTCGCCGGTTCCACCCGGCGCGGGTCAGGTTGCTCCCACCCGTCGTGCAGCCTATTTCCAGGTTCTGGTGGTGCACTGGGAGAGGTGTCGAGGAGAGGGGCTGGTCATGGGCTGGTTCAGTCGCCGTTCACGGGGCGCCGAGGCGACCCCCACGAAGCTGGACCGGGAGGCGACCCGCGAGGACCTCGCGGCGCTGGAGGCGTTCGTAGCGAGCCGTCGGGGCGTGGAGTTCTACCTGGAGCCGGAGACCACCGCGACGGACACCACTGTGGTGGCGATCGCCCACGACGGTGAGTGGATCCGTCGCCGCACCGGAACGCCCCGCGCCGCCGGGGCCATCGCCCGCAAGCACGCGGTGCCGTTGTACGAGGCGGCGCGCACCGGCTACCCGGAGCGCATGCGGACCTGGAGCCGGGCCCACCCGGAGCGCCACGCCCGCTGACCGGAGCGTCGACAGTTGTCGCGCGGCCCCGGACGTCTGACGACCTCCGGTGGACGGGCGTAGCTCGGTAGTGGGTGTGTGTCGTCCGCCTGGGCGTCTGTGGCTCGGCCGGGTGGGCGCCGCTCGGCCGTGGATGTGTCGTTCGGCTCCTTTGGAGCTGAGTCGTCTGCGACATCGCCCTACGTGCCAACCGGCCGCCATGGTGGCTGATTCGTCGACGACATCAGCTCCAAAGGGGCCCCGTGAACAATCCGCCCCCGGCCCAGCGGACCAGTCCACCGCGGCCCAGCGGGCCAGTCCAGGCGGGCCAGGGGGCCAGTCCACCGCGGGCCAGGCGGGCCAGGCGGGCCACTCCACCACCGGGCGGCGAACCAGCTCACCCGGCCTGTCACTGCGACGAGAAGCAACCCGTCCACCGATATTTCCGCAGGTCAATGTGGTGGTTGTGGCGGGGCGGCGGCGGGGTCTGCGTTGACCGCCAGCGCGGCGGTGTGGCAGCATTCGCGGCCTGACGGCAGTGAAGGAAGTCGGTGCGAATCCGACGCGGTCCCGCCACTGTCACCGGGGAGCGATCCCCCCTCGTGAGTCACGACCGTGTGTCTGCGGTTGGAAGGCCGGGGGAGAGCGTCGATCCGGAAGCCAGGATACTTCGGCCGTCGGGATGTACCCCAGGGCGTGGACACCCGAGGAGGACCCGATGACGCACGGCGTCTCATTCATCGACGAGTATCGTCATAACCCAGGCGTCGGGCGCCGCACCGTGCCCGGAACCGGCTGTGCCCGCATGCCTCGGGCCGGCCGCGGTGACGTGCGCCAGGCCGCCGGCTTCCGGTACCGCTGAGCCGAGCGCCCGCCGTTGACCGGCCCCGACGCCCG
>NZ_JBEXYP010000049.1:0-7862 GCF_040630995.1 Micromonospora sp. NPDC005710
GGTCGCGACCGGCCGCGGTACCGCGCGCCTGGCCCGCCGGGTGCCGGCGCCCTGGCTGTACGTCATCGGCCTGTTCCTCGGCGCGAAGTTGCTGCTCACAGCGCTCGGGCTCCTGGTCCTGCACGCCTGGGACGGTGTCCCCGGGGCTCCACCGGCGGACGAGGCGCTGATGTGGGCGCAACAGCGCGACATCTCCGGACACCGGTGGATCTCCTTCTGGTTCGCCTGGGACTCGCTGCTCTACCTGCGGCTGAGCACCCTGCCCCTGACCGGGCCGTGGGTGGACTTCGGCTTCCCCCTGCTGTATCCCTTTCTGGCCCGACCGGTCGGCGCGCTGCTCGGCGGCGACACCGCCCTGGCCCTCCTGCTGATCAGCAACGTCGCGTTCCTGCTGGCGCTGTGGTACGGCCACCGGCTCGCCGAACTGCTGCTCGGTGACGCGCCCGCGGCCCGCCGGTTCACCAGGTACCTGGTGCTGCTGCCGACCGCGTTCCTGTTCCAGGCCGCGCTCACCGAATCGCTCTTCGTCTGCCTCGCGCTGGCCACCTTCTACTACGCCGAACGGCAGCAGTGGCTGCTGGTCGGCGTGTTCGGTTACTTCCTGGCGATGAGCCGCTCCGTCGGCCTGCTCGTGGCGCTGCCGCTGGCACTGGTGCTGCTGCGGCAACACGACTGGCGACTCGGGCCGCGCGCCCTGTCCGGCTACCTCCGCAGCGGGTGGCCGTTGCTGCTGCTCCCCGCCGGATGGTTCACCTTCATGGCGTACTGCCGATGGCGCGGTGGCGGCTGGTTCGCCTACCAGCACGCCCAGCGGGTCGGCTGGGGCATCGAAGTGCAGAACCCCGTACCGGTGGTGCTGGACGGGTTGACCGGCGAACCACGCGACGCCGCTCGGGTGTGGTTCGCCGTGGTCGTCCTGGCCGTGCTCGTCGCCGGGTTCCGCCGCCGGGACATCCCCTACCTGGTGTATGGCGTCCTCATGGTGCTGGTGCCGCTGTCGATGGGTCCGCCGGTGTACAAGAGCCTGCTGCGCTACCTGCTCGCCGCCTTCCCGGTGGCGCTGGTGCTGGCCCGCTGGGCCCGCCACGCGAGCGTCGACGTGTGGCTGACCGCGACGCTCGCCCTGGTGCAGGGCGTGCTGTTCGTCCTCTGGCTCAGCTACTGGACCCACATGATCATCTGATTGGACCTTCCGTCGGCCGGGCACCATCACCCGATGACCGAACCACTGGTACGCCTCGACGACCTGGGCGCCTGGCTGATCAAGGGCAACGCCGACCTGGTCGACCTCGCCGCCCGGTTCGCCAGTGAACCGCTGGTGACGAGCTGGTGCGTCCGCCCTGGCTACCGGGCGCGGTTGATGGGCGCCGGGCAGCCGGTGGTCTTCTGGGCCAGCGGCAGCCGGAGCCCACTGCCGTACGGGGTGTGGGGCGTCGGACGGGTCACCGGGGCCGCCGACCCAGGCCCAGCGGGGCAGCAGTGGACGGTGCCGCTGGATCTGCCCATCCTCCCCGAACCCGACCGGGTGCCCCGGCAACTGTTGCGCGCCGACGACCGGCTCGCCGCCCTGGAGGTGTTCCGTCAGCCGCAGGCCGCCAACCCCTCCTACCTGACAGTGGCCCAGTTCGCCGCCCTGCGTACCCATCTCCCGATCTGAGCGTGCCCCGGCCCGGCCCTGATGCACGGGCCTGTGCGAGCCTGCTACCGACATGTGAAGCACATTCGAGGGGAGGCCCGGTGTTCGCCCTGCCACTGACCGAGGACGTCGAGCTGCGCCCGCTGGAACCGTGGCGGGCCGAGGAATTCCTCACCCACCTCGATCGGGCCCGCGCGCACATCCAGCCCTGGGTGTCGCCGTCCTTCGTCGCCACCGACCTGCCGTCGGCCCGTGCGGTGCTGCAGCGCTACGCCGACCTCCACGCCAGCGACAGCGGCGGCATCTGGGGGCTGTGGTGGCGGGGCACCCTCGTCGGTGGGGTCATGTTCGTGTCGTTCGACGTGACCCGGGGCGTCTGTGAGGTCGGCTGCTGGGTTGAGCCGGCCGCGCAGGGCAGAGGCATCGTCGCCCCGGCGGTACGCCGGATCGTCGACTGGGCCGTGCGGGAGCGTGGCATCCAGCGGGTGGAGTGGCGCACCACCGCCGACAACACCCGCAGCAAGGCACTCGCCGACCGGCTCGGCCTGCGGCTCGACGGCACGCTGCGCCAGGTCAGCCCGGGTCCGCGCGGTCGGATCGACCTGGAGGTCTGGTCGGTGCTGGCCGACGAGTGGCCCACCATGCACGCACCGTCCACTGACGACGACGAATAGTTGTCATACCCGGGCGGCACCATGCATCCATGGCCGTCCCCGCGCTCACCCCTCATTCCGACCCGCCGCGTTCCGTGCCGCTGCGTGAGGCGCGCACCCGGTTCAGCCAGCTCGTCGCGCTGGCCGAGCTGACCGACGCGGTCACCGTCGTCACCCGCGACGGCGATCCCCGCCCGGTCGCCGCGATCGTCCCCGCCGCAGCCGCCCGCAGCGGCGCGCAGGCCCGCGCCGACGCCGACCGTCTCGCCACTGTCACCGCCGGCTGGGCCCGACGCCTCGAGGAGCAGCACCGACGCAGCACCCACCGGCACGCCGCCGAGCTGGGCGCGGTCCGCGCGGCGCTCGCCGAGGCATGGGCCGAGCTGGATCGCCGGGTCGTCCCGGGCAGCGACCCGACGCTGGCCCGGCTGCGCGCCGCACACGCCGACCTGCTCACCGACTGACTCGCGTCCGCCTTCGCGCCGGTCAGCCGGTGGCCGGGTACGCGTGGGTCTCCGTCGCCTTGACCGCCACCCAGACCCGCTGACCCGGCAGCAGCCGCAGCTGGGCGGCGGCGGCCGGCGTGACGTCGGCGGACACCCCGATCGGCCCGTCCACTTGCACCCGCACGCTGTCACCGTGACGCTGAACGCCGACCACGGTGCCCGCCCAGGTGTTGCGCGCGCTGCCCTCCGGCCGGGCCGGATGCAGCGCCACCGCGGCCGGGCGGAACGCCACGAACGCCTCACCGTCCAACCGGTCGGCGACAGTCAGGGTCAGCTCCGGTGACACCCGCACCCCGTGCCCGTCGGCGCGACCCCGGTACAGGTTCAGCCCCACCAGCCGGGCGACGTAGTCGGTGCGGGGGCGGGCGGTGACGCTCGGACCGTCGCCCTCCTGCACCACCCGGCCACCCTCCACGATGACCAGACGGTCGGCCAACGCCAGCGCGTCGAGCGGGTCATGCGTGACCAGCACCGTCGCACCCGAGTGCGCGGACAGGTGCCGGTGCAGCTCCGCGCGGGTGTCCAACCGGGTGCGCGCGTCCAACGCGGCGAGCGGCTCATCCAACAGCAGCAACGATGGTGCCACCGCCAGTGCACGGGCCAACGCCACCCGCTGCGCCTGACCGCCGGAGAGCTGCCGGGGCCGGCGCTGCGCCTGCGCGTCCAGCCCCACCCGACCCAACCACTCCCGGGCCGTGGCGCGGGCGGCCCGCCGCTGCACGCCGCGCCGGCGCGGCCCGAAAGCCACATTGTCCAACGCGCTGAGATGCGGAAAGAGCAGATAGTCCTGGAAAACCACGCCGATCGACCGGCGTTCGGTGGGCACCCAACCCCCGGTCTCCGGACAGTCCAGGTCGACACCGTCGAGGGTGAGGTGCCCATCGGTGAGGGGATGCAGACCGGCCAGCGCCCGCAGCGCGGTGGTCTTCCCGGCGCCGTTCGGGCCCAGCAGCGCCACCACCTCGCCCGGCGCCACCCGCAACGGCACGTCGAGCCGGAAAGCACCCCGGTCGACGACGAGCCGGGCGTCGAGAAGCGGACCGCTCATGCGGTGGTCATCCAACGGTCCCGCAACGCGACAAGGATGCCCACCGACACGACGAGCAGCACCAGGCTGAGCACGATCGCGGACTCCAGGTCCGTCTCCAACGCCAGGTACACGGCGAGCGGCATGGTCTGTGTCCGACCGGGATAGTTACCGGCGAACGTGATGGTGGCACCGAACTCGCCGAGCGCCCGCGCCCAACACAGCACCGCACCGGCGGCCAGACCGGGTGCCACCAACGGCAACGTGACACGGGTGAACGTGGTCCACCGGCTGGCACCCAACGTCGCCGCGGCCTCCTCGAAACGGTGGTCGGCGGCACGCAGAGCACCCTCCACGGCGATCACCAGGAACGGCATGGCGACGAACGCCTCCGCCAGCACGACACCAGTGGTGCTGAACGGCAGGGTGATGCCGAACGTGGTGTCGAGCCAGCCACCGAGCAGGCCATGCCGGCCGAAAACCAGCAACAACGCCACCCCACCGACCACCGGCGGCAGCACCAGCGGCACGGTCACCAGCGCGCGTACCAGCCGCCGACCCGGAAACTCGACCCGGGCCAGCAGCCAGGCGAGCGGCACCCCGAGCAGCAGGCAGAACGCGGTCGCCACTGTGGCGGTCTGCACCGACAACCGCAGGGCGGTCAACGCCCCCGGCTCGGTGAGCCGCTCCGGCAGGGTCGTCCACGGCGCCCGGACCAGCAGCCCCGCCAACGGCAGGACGAGAAACAACAACCCGAGCCCGGCCGGGATCAGCAGCCCTGCCGGCACCCGCCCCCGCCGTCGCGGCGTGGCGCGCCGCCCCCGTACCGCCGGCCTCTGGACTGCGTCGTCGTCGCGGACCTGGCTCACGGAGCCTGGAACCCCGCCTCCGCGAGAACCGCCTGCGCTGGCGCCGAACGGACGTACGCGACGAAAGCTTGCGCCCCGTTCGGATTCGGCGCCTCCGTCAACGCGACGATCGGGTAGTCGTTCACCGCCCGCGCCGACTCGGGAAACTCCACACCGGTCACGTCGGCGCTCGCCGCCCGCGTGTCAGTGCGGTAGACCAGCGCCGCGTCGACCTCGCCCAGCTTCACCTTGGCGAGCACACCCTTGACGTCCCGCTCCAGAGTGACAGGCGTCAGCGCGACGCCAGCCGCGTCCAGGGCGGTGCGGGCCGCCGCGCCGCAGGGCACCTGACCGGCGCAGAGCGCCACCTTCAGGCCCGGGCGGGTCAGGTCGGCCAGGCTGGCCACCGCCTCCGGGTTGCCCCGGGGCACCGCGATCACCAACTGGTTGCGGGCGAAGACGGTCGGCGTGCCGTCGGCCGCGCCCGCCTCGACGACAGTGGTCATGTTCGCCGGGGCAGCCGAGGCGAACACGTCCGCCGGCGCACCCTGGGTGATCTGCGTGGCCAGCGCGGAACTGCCGGCGAAACTGACTGTCACACGGCTGCCCGGGTTGGCAGCCTCGAAGTCCTTCCCGATGCGCGTGAACGACTCGGTGAGCGAGGCCGCGGCGAACACTGTCACGGTGCCTGTCACCCGGCCGTCCCCGTTGCTGCCGGCCGCCCGGTCGTCGCCCGCACCGCAGCCGCTGACCGCCAAGCCGGCCGCGACCAGGACAGCCACCGCCGTACGCCTGCCCCGCGCGCTGTTGCTACTCCCGCCGTTACTGCTCCCGGCGTTACTGGTGGCCGCCCCGGGGTCCATTCGGCCGTTCGTTCGCGTGGCCGTATCTGCGTGTGTCCGGTCGTTCGTTCGCGCGTTCATCCGGTTGTCCTTCCACGCGCCGGGACGGGTGCGGACCGCTCCACCACGACCGTGGTCGACTTGATCACCGCGACGGCGACCGACCCGACCCGCAGGTCAAGCTCGTCGACGGCCTCCCGGCTCATTAGCGAGACGACCCGGAACGGGCCAGCCTGGATGTCGACCTGGGCCATCACCGTGTCCTTACGGACGTCGACAACGATGCCGCGCAATCGGTTGCGAGCCGAGGAGAATTCGGCGCCCGCATCCGGGTCGGCGGCCTGAGCGCGAGCGAATGCCGCGAGGTTGACGCCGTCGACGACCCGATGGCCGTGCTCATCGCGCCCGGCTGTCAGGCGTCCCGCGTCTACCCAGCGGCGAATGGTGTCGGCACTGACGCCGAGCAGGTCGGCGGCCTCCCCGATCCGGTACGTCGTCACCCGCTCACCCTAGCTTCCGCATCTGCCATGAAGAAAGACCAAGTTGGGCGGCAATCGCCCGGGTAAGGAGGTCCAAAAGCCGGCAGGTGCGTCTTACTGTGCTTGTCTTCGCGCCGATCTTGCAGTTTCGGTCGTCGACATGGGTGGAATGCCTGTTATCTCGGGACAGAAAGTGCAAGATCGCCGAGCGGGGGGGAGTCCGGATCCGGCGAGAGAGGCACCCGCCCGCCGAAGCGCGGACGGGCGACCCCGTGGCGGTGTCAGGGCCTGCGGGGGTGGCCCTTGAGGTGCCGGCCCAGTTCGCGGGCGATCTCCCGGTTGGCGTCGCGCTCGGCCAGCGTCTGCCGTTTGTCGTAGGAGCGCTTGCCCTTGGCGAGGGCCAACTCGACCTTGGCGAAGCCGTTCTCGAAGTACATCGACAGCGGCACGAGGGTGATTCCGCCCTCGCGGACCTTGTCCAGGATCCGGTCGATCTCGGCCCGGTGCAGCAGCAGTTTGCGGTTGCGGCGTGGGGCGTGGTTGGTCCACGTGCCGTAGGTGTACTCGGCGATGTGCAGGCCGTACAGCACGATCTCGCCGTCGCGTTCGTGCGCGAAGGCGTCCACCAGCGAGGCCCGCCCTTCGCGCAGCGACTTCACCTCGGTGCCGACCAGCACGATGCCCGCCTCGTACGTGCGCAGCACCGTGTACTCGTGCTGGGCTTTCTTGTTCGAGGCGATCAACCGGCGTGCGGGCGGCTTGGACGGGGTCACCTGGCGACGATATCCGGCCGCCGGGGCGGTCGTACCGGCCGGTTCAGCCGCGTGTCGGGCGCAGCCGCGCGGTCAGGTCCCGTACCGCGTCCGCGAACGCGTCCTGCGACTCGCACGGCCAGTGTCCCAGGATCGGTGGGGGAACGCTGTCGCTGGGCGGCGGCACCACGTCCTGCGGGTCGGTCAACCGCCGGTCAACTGTCGCGGCCGGCCCGGTCAGCGTCTCCGCCTCACCCGGCCGGTGGGAGGCGAAGATCCAGCCGCCGATCGGGTCGGTGTCGCGCCACAGGTTCAGCCACCGCCAGCCGATCCGTTTGCCGATCTCCCGCAGCGCCCGCTCGTCGGCGTACGCCGGGAAGAGCCGGGAGTACAGCCGGCCCAGCGGTGACCCGTAGGTCAGCAGGGCGACCCGCTCGGTGATCCGGGTGGGCAGTTGCAGGACCGTGGCGGCGAGCAGCACCGAGCCGTGGCTGTGGCCGGCCAGCAGCACCCCCTGCCCCTGCTCCACCAGGTAGGTGATCCGTTTGGCCAACTCCGGCACGGCCCGCTCGGCGTAGCAGGGCGGCGCGAACGGGTGCGCGGCCCGGGGCCAGAAGGTGCCCAGGTCCCAGAGCACACCCACGTACCGTCGGAACTGCGCCGTCCGGTACGCGAAGATGCCACCCACCACCAGACCGAGCAGGATCGCGGCGATCACGTAGCTACCGGACCCGATCAGGAAGTTGACCATGCCTTCCGGCACTCCCACGTAGCGCTGCGCCACGTCGCCAGGTAGGAGTTGGAGCAGGCCGAGCAGGCTGGTGGCCAGGCCGAGCGCCGCCAGGCCGGCGTACACCGCGAAGAGCGGTTCCAAGCGCTCGGTGAAGCGGGCCCGGGCCACCGCCTTCTCGACCCGCCGCACCCGCGCCGCCGCGTGCGGCGGCGCGTTCGGGAAGTCAGCGGCGACGATCGCCCGCGCGGCCCGCCGCCGCCCGCGCCGGGTCACCCTGGTCACCAGGCCGGCCACCAGCAGAGCGGTCACCACCGCCAGAAAAAACCCGAAGATCGCCCACTTGTACGCCAGCGGAGGGCTGGTCTCCAGGCTGTCCGCTGTCGTCC
>NZ_JBEXYP010000050.1:0-7070 GCF_040630995.1 Micromonospora sp. NPDC005710
ATCACCACCTGGGGCGTCCGCGACTGTGACTCGTGGCGTGGCTCGGACAACGCGCTGTTGTTCGACTGCAACGGCAACAAGAAGGCCGCGTACACGAACGTCCTGAACGCCCTCAACGCCGGCCCCGCCATTCCGACGACGCCGCCGCCGACGACCCCGCCGCCGACGTCGCCCCCACCCACGGAGCCGCCGCCCACCACCCCTCCGCCGACCACTGACGGTTGTTCGGCGTCGGTGTCACTGAACTCGTGGAACGGCGGATTCGTGGCCACCGTGAAGGTGACCGCCGGCTCCGCGGGTACGAGCGGGTGGAACGTCAGCGTCACCCTCGCCAGTGGTGCGAGCGTCACCAACACCTGGAGCGCGACGGCCAGTGGCTCGACCGGCACCGTACGGTTCGCGAACGTGGACTACAACGGCCGCCTCGGCGCGGGCCAGGTCACCGAGTTCGGCTTCCAGGGCACGGGCAGCGGGGCCGGCATCACGCCGACCTGCACGGCCTCCTGAGAACGCCTGACTGACCGCACCCGTCGGCCGGTGCGGGGGACCGATACTGGTCCTCCACACCGGCCGACGTCGTGCCGTGACGAACAGACCGATCAGGAGTACGGAAGCCGCAGCACCGACTGGTTGCCGATGCCCACAGTGGTCAGGTTGTTGCCGATCGCCGACCACACCTCCACCCGGACCGAGCCGTTGCTCAGCGCACCCAACGTGCCGGTGGCCGAGGACAGGCCGGCGTTCTGGGTGTAGTGCTCGTAGCCGGTCACGGGGTCGGTGGCGAAGTAGCGCAGCGTCTCCACCCGATCCCAACTGCCGTTGCCGGTGAGGTCGTACGAGATCCGCACCTGCACGCCGTTGCCGACCGCCGTTCCGGCGTCCACGAACAGGTCGATCGCCGTCTGCCCGCCCGTGTAGGCGAAGTTCAGACCGGTCGTCGTGAAGACCTGGGCGTTTGTGGGCGTACCGTCGTGGTTTCCGTTTGCCGCCGCGACGGTCGTCGTGGCCGCGCTACCGGCGGAGCCCAACCCACCCCCGGGCAGCAGGTAGCGTGTCGGCCCACCGGTGGTCGGCGGTGGGGTGGTCGGCGGTGGGGTGGTCGTCGGCGGGGGATCGGTGGTCGTCGGCGGGGGAACGCCACCGGCCGCGTTGCCACCACTCCAGGTGTACGCCCCGGTGGTGGCCGTCTTGCCCGCTCCCACGGTGAGCGTGGTGCCGTTGGAGAACGTCACGGTGATCGGCGTCGCCGTCGGGTTCGACGCGACGTACGTGCGGGCCCCGTTGCGGGAGAACACCGCGGACAGCGGATGGTTGCCGGTCACCGTCGTGTCGACGTTGCCGAGGGCGGCGAGGTTGCGGATCCAGTGGAACGTGTGGGCCCGGCTCTCGCCCTCCTCCGGGGTGTAACCGGGGTTGGCGCGCAGGTTCGCCAGCGCGGCATCGCCGTCCCCGAGGGCCTGGAACTGCCAGAGGATGTCCTGCCACACGGTCGGTTGTCCGCCGTTGTTGCGGACCAGCTCGGCGTAGTTGGTCCGCACGTACGCCGGGTTGTTGCCCAGGTACAGGTGACCGCCGGTGACCGGGAGCAGGTTGATGCCCTGGATCATCTCCGGCTCGCCGCTGAACCAGGTGGCGTACGCGCCGCCGTCGCCCCAGACCATCCCCACCGTCGAGTGCCCGAAGGCGGCGGGGAAGTTCTGGTCGCTGACGTCGAACCAGTACTCCTGGATCGCCGCGGCCTGGGTGGTGTAGAGGAAGACGCCGGCGTCGCGCACTGCCGTGTCGCCGGTCGTCTGCCCCCACTGGATCAGGGCGCTCGCGAAGTTCATCCCCTCGGACGAGGACTCCTGGTTGTTGCCGGAGCCGAAGGAGCCGTGCCCGGACGCCCAGTCGTGGCCGGCGTAGATGTCGAAGTCCCGCAGGTACGGGAATCGGGTGTCGTCGCGACGGTAGTTGTTGGCGTCGCGGATCAGCAGGTCGACCATCCCGCCGTAGCGGCTGGTGGCCGCCCACGTCGGGTCGAACTTCGCCAGCGTCGCGGCGGCGGCGATGTAGTAGCCGTAGTGGAAGTGGTGGTCGTTCAGCTCCTGGTCGGACCCGTACGACGCCGGGTAGCCGATCAGGGTGCCCCAGTTGTTGTCGTAGTAGAAGACCCGGCTGGTCTTGCCGCTGGACGCGGTGAACCAGTCGGTGAGCGTGCTGCGGATCGCGTTCAGCGCGCTGTCGCGCGTCGTGGTGTCGTTGACCTGGTCGGCGATCTCGGCGATCCGCGCGGCCCGGCCGAGCCCCTTGCCGGTCCAGTAGGTGTCGTTGCCGCGCTGGTCCATCGGGTTGGCGCGGGTGGCGGCCAACTGCCCGGTGAGGGTCGCGAGATCAGCACCACTGCCGTCGCCGACAGCCGGCAGCTCCGGCAGGATGCCCTGGAACTTCATCGCGGTGCGGAACTGGTTGACCCCGGTGAGCACCTTCATCCGACCACGCGCCGACGGGTAGGTGGGCGTGATCGGTGTGGAACCGCTCAGCGACTTCCACTGGTGCGGGTAGAGGCTGACCACCGTCTGGGTGGCGCTGCCCTCCCGGGCGGTGGTCGTGAACGCGTACGTGGTGGTCAGGCTGCTCGTCGCGGGGTTGTAGGCGTACGAGACCTGGGTGCCGGTCACGTGGGCGTGTGCGTACTGGCCGTAGGTCGCGGCCAGGCTGGCGCGTTCGGTGGCGCTCGACGTCGGGGGCAGCAGGGCGACCGAGAAGTACCCACGACCGGCCAGGGTGGACGAGATCCGGCCGGAGGCCACGGTCCAGCTGGCGCCGCTGGGCGCGAACCCGACGTAGTCGTGGCCGTTGACCCGGAAGCCGATGGTGGCGCCACTGTTGGACCAGACGTCGGGGGTGCCGGCGGTGGTGATCTGCGCGTTCCCGCCGGTGGTCTGGAAGTACGCGAAGGGCAGACCGTGGCCGATCGTCGCGCGCATGGTGCGCGTGCCGTCGCTCCAGTGCGGGCTGACCGTCCAGTCCGTCCAGCCGTCGACCTTGACCAGCGGTGCGGCGAGCCCGGCCACACCGACCCGGATGTCCTGCACGTACGGGTAGTGGAACTCACCGACACCGGTGGCGGTGCCGCTGATGGCGGGCGTGGAGTTGGCGGAGAAGCCGAGCCCGTCGCCGAAGGTGTCGTACGAGATCGGGTGGGCGTGCAGCGGTTCGCTGAAGGAGCAGTCGGTGCGCTTCCACAGCAGTGAGGACCACCAGTCGTTGGTGGGTATCGGCCCGGCGGGCGCGTTGGCGGTGGCGAACTGCCGGGGGTTGCTGGACATCGCGCCGCAGCCGCTGGGGAGCGCGCCGACCGGTGTGGTGGTGTAACTGCCGGCGCCGACGGGTGCGGCCTCGGCCGCGCGGGTGACGGGGATGGTGAGGCCGCCGACGACCAGGGCCAGCGCGGTGGCGGCGGCCAGGGCCCATCGGCGGTGGGGGACGGGAGGTTTCATCGTGCCTCCATCGCGCGCGCCGGGTGCGGCCTGTGCCGGGTCCAGCGCGTTGCGTCTGAATTGGGGGGAAGGTCAGGGGAGAGAGCGCTCTCTCGGCCACGGTAATCGAGTGTCGAGATCCCCGTCAATGTGTCCAACCCGTTGCGTGCTGATGTCGCTATTTGCCGACGCCGGCACTGCCGCTCAGTGCGTCCCCCGCACCGTCACCGAGCAACGCGTCCGGCACGCGCATCCGCCACGCGTCGGTCACCAACTCGGTCAACCGGTCCAGGTCGACGGCCGCCAGACGCAGCAGCACCAGGGGCAGGCCCTCAAAGCCGGGCGTGGTGAAGAAGACCTCGGGCTCCCCGAGCAGGAGAGCCTGCTTCTCGGCCTCGTCGCCGACGAACAGCACCGCGACGTCGAGCCTGATCACCCGCGGTCTGCCCGGTGCCCGCTCCGGATAGGACCAGACGAAGCCCCTGTCGGCCACCCGGAAGTCGAAGCCGTCACTGGGGATCTCCACCGCGTGCGGCAGGGCCAGCGCCACCCGGCGTACGTCGTCCGCGTCAGCCACCGGACCCCCTCGCACCGCGCCTCATCCGCATGAGCCGAGATTACGCGGTGGACAGCTCGATGGCCGTGGCGCCGACGATCGCCCGGTCGCCGTCCTCCTGGACATACCCGACCACGCTCGCGTTCCGTGCGTCGAGGTCAGGTGGCGTCGCCAGCTCCACCTGCCCCCGCCCGGTGTCCAGTCCCACCGACCGGAAGGCGCGGACGACGTTGTCCTGCCGCAGTGTCCGCCCGGCGTTCTCCCCTCGGGCGATGTCGCTGGTCAGATCCCGTTCCACGACCGCCACGTGCAACGTCGCACGCTCCGGCGGCCGTTCGGTCCGGTAGTCCACCATCACCCGGTCGTTGCCGAGATTGGCCACGGAGAGTGTGACCTGTGTGGCGGCGGCGGTGGAACCCACGGCGGACATGATCGCGTCGGCCGCCCGTCGTCGATCGGAACCGACGAACTCGACGCTGCCGTTGACGACCATCTGCGGGGTGTACAGACCTCGGGTGCCGAACGCGCGGGCGTACGCCTCCTGCCGCGCGGTGTACGCCGCGTCCGCGAACTGGTCCGGCCAGCCCAGGTCGTCCCAGTAGTCGACGTGGAACCCGAGGGCGAAGACGTTCTGGCCCCGAACCCGGGCGTCGCGCTCGATCTCGCTGAGCAACTCCTCCGCCGGCGGGCAGCTGTTGCAGCCCTGGGACGTGAACATCTCGACGACGGCGAAGCCGCCGTCGGTCGATGGGTTCGTCATGGTGGCCTGTCTCCTCCCACGGGGTGCCCGGCGGGCGTCGCGTTCCCGTTTCGGCAGGGACAATGCGTGTGGGGTCACGCCCCCTGCCGGCCTCGCGAGCAGTGCCGACGGGTCGGGTGGTTGGATGGTCGGGTGCAGTTCACCGTGACAGACGCGCCGGCGCGGGAGCGTTTCGAGGCGCGCGACGAGGCGGGCGTGGTCGTCGGGTTCGTCACCTACCAGCTCACCGGCTCGATCATCGCCTACACCCACACCGAGGTCGATCCGGCGTACGAGGGCAAGGGTGTCGGGTCGACGCTGGCGCGGGCGGTGCTTGACGACGCGCGCAGCAAGCGCCGGACCGTCGTGCCGATCTGCCCGTTCATCGCCGACTGGCTGGTCAAGCACCCGGAGTACGAGAGCATCGTGGTCCGGTCCACCCGCAAGATCAAGTAACCGTCGCCGGCTCGTCCGACGCCCTTCGCAGCCCTGCTGGGAGACCCCCGCGATGACAGCCTCCACCTTCCGTGCCCTGCATCACGATCGTGCCGCCGGAGACCCACTCGTCCTGCCGGGCCCCTGGGACGCGGCGAGCGCCACGGTGCTGGCCGACGCCGGCTACCCGGCGCTCGCGATCCCGAGCGCCGGTGTCGCCGCCTCGCTCGGCTACGAGGACGGTGCCACCCCGCCGGACGAGATGTTCGCCGTTGTCGCACGCATCGTCCGCGCCGTCTCCGTTCCGGTGTCGGCCGACGTCGAGGGCGGGTACGGCCTCGCCCCGCGCGAGCTGGTCGGGCGGCTGGTGGAGGCCGGCGCCGTCGGGTGCAACCTGGAAGACTCGGACGGGCACGCCACCCTGAAGGACCCGCGGCGGCACGCCGACTGGCTGGCCGAGGTGCGCGCGGAGGCGGGCGACGCGCTGTTCATCAACGCGCGCGTCGACACCTTCCTGGTCGGGACGGGTGACCCGGCCGACGCTGTCGAACGCGCCCGCCTCTACGTGTCGGCCGGCGCCGACTGCGTCTACCCGATCCTGGCGCCGCGGCAGGTGCTCCCGCACCTGCGGGACGGCATCTCCGGGCCGATCAACATGGCCGCCGGCCCGGACCGGGAGTCGGTGGCCGAGCTGGGCCGCCAGGGCGCCACACGCATCACCTTCGGCCCGGGAATGCAGCGGTACGCGATGAGCGCGATCGGCGACCTCGCGGCCGTGCTGCGCGCCTGAGGCAGCACGTCGGCCGTCGTCCGGGCGCGGTGCCCGCGATGTGCTGACGAGCCGTACACCTCGTCTAGATGATGGGGATCTCGCCGCCGTCGACTGTCAGGCTCACTCCGGTGACCCATTGAGCCCGGTCCGACACGAGGTAGGCGACGGCTTCGGCGATGTCACGCGGGTCTCCGGGACGACCCAGGGGGATGCCCTCGGTGATCGCGGCAAGTCCGACCTCCATCGCGTCGGCGAAGTTCTGCCGGATCGCGTCGGCGCCCGGGGTGAGCACGTTGCCGGGGATGATCGTGGTGACGCGGATTCCCGCAGGGGCGAGCTCGGCGGCGAGCGCCTTGCTGTAGGCGTTCAGGGCGGCCTTGGCGGCACCGTAGTGAGCCAGTGGCGGCCCCGGCGTGAGGGCCGCTCCCGACGAGATGTTGACGATCACGCCGCCCGACCCGGCCTCCCGCAGCGCCGGCAGCAGCGCGTTGTTGACCCTCACGGCGGACAGGTAGTTGAGGTCCAACGCGTCGATCCATTCCTCGTCCGGGATGGTCGAGATGCCCCCGAGGTGGGCGCGTGCCGCCGCCGCGTTGTTGACCACGATGTCGACGCCGCCGAGTTCGTCGAGCGCCGCCGAGGTGAATGCCCGCACTCCCGCGACCGAGCCGATGTCGCCCCGAATGAAGGTGGCGGCCTTCGGCGTCTCGTCGGAGGCGTTACGTGCCGTCGTGACGACCGTCGCGCCGCCGTCGAGCAGCCGCTGCACGATGGCCGCGCCGATCCCGCGAGAACCTCCCGTGACGACCGCGCGCCTGCCGGCGAACTCGGTGGGGTCCGGTGGAGCAATGGTTCGGAACATAAGGTACAGATTAGCGAGAACCGGAGGGCGCGGAGGGCTGATCGTTTGTCCGGCGCAGCCGGCTCGGCGCGCAGGTCGAGGCAGGTTTCCGGAAACTGCCCGGTCGGTCGTCCGCGCGTCGGGGCACCGTCAGCAGTTGCGGCCGAGCCCTCGGCGCGCCGTCGTCACGACGCTGGACCGTGCCGAGGCCCGCGCCACCGAGTTGGGCATCCTTCCCGGCGCCCGGGTCCTCGTCGACGCCGCCC
>NZ_JBEXYP010000051.1:0-6590 GCF_040630995.1 Micromonospora sp. NPDC005710
GGTGTGGTGGTGTCGCATGCGGGTGTGGTGAATCGGTTGCGGTGGATGCAGGACCGGTTTGGTTTGGTGTCGGGTGAGCGGGTGGTGCAGAAGACTCCGTTCACGTTTGACGTGTCGGTGTGGGAGTTCTTCTGGCCGTTGATCGTCGGCGCGACCGTGGTGGTCGCCCGTCCCGGCGGTCACCGCGACCCCACCTATCTGGCCGAGCTGATCCGTGACGAGCGCGTCTCGACGGCGCACTTCGTGCCCTCGATGCTCGAGGCGTTCCTTCCGGTGGCGGCCTCGTGCACGGGGTTGTCGCGGGTGGTCTGTTCCGGTGAGGCGTTGCCGGAGTCGGTGCGGGACCGGCTGTTGACGGTGTTGCCTGGGGTGGAACTGCACAACCTGTACGGGCCGACCGAAGCGTCGGTGGATGTGACGGCGACCCGGTGTGAGGTGGGCGCGCCGGTGACGATCGGGTCGCCGGTCGCGAACACCCGGACGTACGTCCTGGACGGTGGTTTGCAACCGGTGCCGGTGGGCGTTCCCGGCGAGTTGTATCTGGCCGGTGTGCAGTTGGCCCGGGGGTACGTGGGCCGGGCGGGGTTGACCGCGGAGCGGTTCGTTGCCAACCCGTATGAGCCGGGTGAGCGCCTTTACCGCACGGGTGACCTGGTCCGCTGGACCCCGGGCGGCGAACTCCACTACCTGGGTCGCACCGACGACCAGGTCAAGTTGCGCGGCTTCCGCATCGAGTTGGGTGAGGTGCAGGTCGCCGTCGCCGCGCACCCGGACGTGACCCAGGCCGCTGTGGTCGTGCGCGACGACCAGTTGATCGCCTACGTCGTCGGCGGTGACGGTGCCGGGGTGCGGGAGTTCGCGGGGCAGCGGTTGCCGCAGTACATGGTCCCCGCCGCGGTGGTCGTTCTCGATGAGTTGCCGTTGACGAGTAGCGGGAAGCTCGATCGTCGGGCGTTGCCGGCGCCGGATTTCGCTGGGGCTGTCGGGTCCAGCCGCCCTGCGGCGAACGCGCGGGAGGAGTTGTTGTGCGCCGGGTTCGCCGAGGTTCTGGGCCTGGACCACGTCGGCGTCGAGGATGATTTCTTTGCTCTGGGTGGGCATTCGTTGGTGGTGGTGCGGTTGGTGGAGTGGTTGCGGCAACGCGGTGTGTCGGTGCCGGTGCGGGCGTTCTTCCAGACGCCGACCCCGGCGGCGTTGGCAGCGAGCGGCGGCGTCGACACGTTCGACGTCCCAGCCAACCTGATCCCGGCTGACACGTCGGTGATCACTCCGGGCATGTTGCCGTTGGTGGATCTGACGCAGGAGCAGATCGACCGGATCGCGGCCACTGTCGATGGTGGCGCGGCGAACATCGCCGACATCTATCCCCTCGCCCCGCTTCAGGAAGGCATCCTCTTCCACCACCTGCTCGCCGACGGCGGACGAGACGCCTACCTCATGTCCATCACCGTCGCCTTCGACACCCAACCCCATCTGGACCGATTCGTCGACGCGTTACAACGGGTGGTGAATCGACACGACGTCCTACGGACCGCGATCCTCTGGCAAGGGCTGCCCGATCCGGTACAGGTGGTCCTGCGGCACGCCACGCTCTCGATTGCCCACACGACCCTGACCGCCGGCGATGATCCGGTCGCCGCGCTCTCCACCGCGGCCGGGCACGTGATGAACCTCGACCGCGCCCCGCTCCTCGACATCCACACCGCAGCGGCGCCCGACGGCCCGGGCTGGTTTGCCCTGCTGCGGGTCCACCACATCGTTCAGGACCACGTCGCGCTCGACGTACTGCTCGGCGAGGTGCGAGCGATCCTCTCCGGCCGCGACGACCTCATCGCCCCGCCGCTGCCCTTCCGGAACTTCGTCGCGCAGGCTCGCAACGCCGTCACCGAGACCGCGCACGAACGCTACTTCGCCGAACTCCTCGGCGACGTCGTCGAACCGACCGTACCGTTCGGCATCCGCGACGTACGCGGCGACGGCAGCCAGTTGACCCGCCAACAAATCGACTTCCCACGCGGCTTCACCGAGCGACTACGGGAGACCGCGCAAACTCTGGGTACCAGCCCGGCCACGCTGCTGCACGTCGCCTGGGCGAGGGTCGTCGCCACCCTCGCCCGCCGGGACGACGTCATCTTCGGCACGGTGCTGTTCGGGAGGATGAACGCCGGCTCCGGCTCCGACCGGGTGCCGGGACCATTCATCAACACCCTTCCCGTGCGAGTGCGCACCGGCGAACTGACAGTGCGGGCAGCGGTGGCGGCGATGCGCGAACAACTCGCCGGCCTGCTCGAACACGAACATGCCCCGCTGGCCGTCGTACAGCGTGCCAGCGGCGTCGCCGCCGAGACCCCGCTGTTCACCGCACTGTTCAACTACCGGCACGACAACGGCACAGACCCCTCCGACGAGCCCGAACCGACACCGCAGACGACCGGAATCCGGGTACTGCACGCCCAGGAACGCAGCACCTTTCCGATCAACGCCTCGGTCGACGACGACGGCCACGACCTGACGCTCACCATCGACGCCGTCGCACCCATCGACCCGTACACGGTGGCGACGCTGCTGCGAACCACCACCCAGAACCTGGTCGACGCCCTGGGAAGTACAACGGCCGACCGGCCGCTGAGCGCCATCGACACGGTGGACGAGTCCGAGCGCCACCGGCTACGCCTCGACTGGCCCGGCACCCCCGACACAGCCGGGGCCGAGGTGGCCGAACGGGTACGCCAGTTCGTAGCGCACCGGCTGCCGCCGTACATGGTGCCGTCCACCGTCGTGCTGCTTGACGCGCTGCCGGTGACCCCCAACGGCAAGATCGACCGCAGGGCGCTGCCCGTGCCCGACCTAGCCGCCCCGACACCGACCGACAGTCACCGTGCCCCCACCAGCCCCGCCGAGGAGGCGGTCTGCACCGCCTTCGCCGAGGTCCTCGGACTCGAGCGGGTCGGTGTCGACGACGACTTCTTCGCCCTCGGTGGCCAGTCACTGCTGGCCGTCCGAGTCCTCGCCCGCATCCGGGCGGCGCTCGACATCGACGTGCCCCTGCGCGCCCTCCTCGACGCGCCCACCGCGGCCGGTCTGGCGCGCCGGATCGGCCAACTGCGGAAAACGAAACGGCCGACGCTTCGGCCCATGCGTAGTGACAAGGAGTGACAATGATCCCGTTGTCGTACGCCCAGCGCCGGCTCTGGTTCATCTCGCAGTTGGAGGGGCCCAGCAACACCTACAACATGCCGATGGTGCTCCGCCTGACCGGCGACGTCGACGTCCCGGCCCTGTGCGCCGCAGCCCGGGACGTCCTGACGCGGCACGAGGTGCTGCGGACGACATTCCCCACGGCCGACGGCGAGCCTCATCAGAGCATCGTCGAACCCGAGGACCTCACCTGGCACGTCGAGCTGGTCGACGTATCCCCGGCCGAGCTCAAAGCCGAACTGGAAGGGGCCGCCAAGACCGTCTTCGACATCGCGACCGACCTGCCGGTTCGGTCGTGGCTGTTCTCGACCGGCCCGGACGAGCACGTGTTCGTCACCGTCATGCACCACATCGTCAGCGATGGATGGTCCATCACCGTGCTGACCCGGGATCTGACCGCAGCGTACGAGGCACGCCGCGCCGGACGATCCCCCGACTGGGAGCCACTGAACATCCAGTACGCCGACTTCACGCTGTGGCAGCGGGAGGTCCTCGGCGACACGGACGACCCGGACAGCCTCATGTCCCGGCACGTCGCCTACTGGCGGGAAGCCCTCGCCGGGGCCCCCGAAGAGCTTGCGCTGCCGTTCGACCATTCCCGGCAGGCAATCGCGAGCCATCAGGCGAACAGCGTGCCACTCCGGGTCACGCCGGCGCTGCACGCCCAGGCGGCGGAACTCGCCGCCGAGGAGGGCGTCACCCTATTCATGATCATGCAGGCGGCCGTCGGCATGCTCCTGTCCCGGCTCGGTACCGGCACCGACATCCCGATCGGAACGCCGGTCGCCGGTCGCACCGACGAGGCGCTGGACGACCTGGTCGGATGCTTCATCAACATGCTCGTACTGCGGACCGACGTGTCCGGGAACCCGACCTTCCGCGAGGTGCTGGTCCGGGCGCGGGAGACCGCGCTGTCGGCGTTCGAGCACCAGGACGTTCCGTTCGAAAAGCTGGTGGAGGAACTCGCACCGACGCGGTCAATGGCCCGGCACCCGCTGTTCCAGGTCATGCTCGGCGTCCAGACCAGCACGGATGCCGAAGGTGAGGCAATCGGCGTCGGGATCGGGCTGACCGGCGAGGGCGCCGCCAAGGTCGACCTGGAGTTCAGCGTTGGTGAGCTACTCGACGGTGACGGCGCTCCGGGTGGACTGCAGGGCGAGGTCATGGGGGTCGCTGAGCTCTTCGAGGCGGCCACGCTGCGTCGGCTCGCCGACCGGCTGGTGGCTGTCCTGGAAACGGTGATTGCCAATCCTGACGTACGGCTCAACGACGTGGACGTGCTGGATGCGGAGGAGCGTTCCCAGCTGCTGTTTGGCTGGAATGACACTGCGGTGTCGTATCCGGTGGGCGACACGGTGGTGTCGTTGTTCGCCCGTCAGGTGGCGGCGACGCCGGATGCGGTGGCGGTGGTGTTCGAGGGTGTGTCGGTGTCGTATCGGGAGTTGGACGTCCGTGCTGGTGCGGTGGCCCGGTATCTGCGCTCCGCCGGGGTTGGTCGTGAGTCCGTGGTGGGTGTGCGGATGGATCGTGGTGTGGATTTGGTGGTGGCGTTGGTGGGTGTGTTGAAGGCCGGCGCTGCGTATCTGCCGATTGATCCGGAGTATCCGCAGCAGCGGGTCGACGTGTTGGTGGCGGATGCGGGTGCCGCGGTCGTGCTGGATTCGGTGACCGGGTTGGACGGCCCCGAGGCGCTGCCGGTTGAGGTGTCGTCGGGTGGTGCGGCGTATGTGTTGTTCACGTCGGGGTCGACGGGTCGGCCGAAGGGTGTGGTGGTGTCGCACGCCGGTGTGGTGAATCGGTTGCGGTGGATGCAGGACCGGTTTGGGTTGGTGTCGGGTGAGCGGGTGGTGCAGAAGACCCCGTTCACGTTCGACGTGTCGGTGTGGGAGTTCTTCTGGCCGTTGGTCGTGGGCGCGACGGTCGTGGTCGCCCGCCCAGGTGGTCACCGTGACCCGGCCTATCTGGCGGAGTTGATCCGGGAGGAGCGGGTGTCGACGGCGCACTTTGTGCCGTCGATGTTGGAGGCGTTTGTTCCGGTGGCGGCCTCGTGCACGGGGTTGTCGCGGGTGGTGTGTTCGGGTGAGGCGTTGCCGGAGTCAGTGCGGGACCGGCTGTTGACGGTGTTGCCTGGGGTGGAACTGCACAACCTGTACGGGCCGACCGAGGCGTCGGTGGATGTGACGGCGACCCGGTGTGAGGTGGGTGTGCCGGTGACGATCGGGTCGCCGGTGGCTAACACCCGGACCTATGTGTTGGACGGTGGTCTGCAGCCGGTGCCGGTTGGTGCTACCGGCGAACTGTATGTGGCTGGTGTGCAGTTGGCTCGGGGGTATGTGGGCCGGGCGGGTCTGACGGCGGAGCGGTTCGTTGCCAACCCGTTCGAGTCGGGGGAGCGGCTGTACCGCACGGGCGATCTGGTCCGCTGGACCCCGGGCGGTGACCTCGACTACCTGGGTCGCACCGATGATCAGGTGAAGGTTCGCGGTGTGCGGATCGAGCTGGGTGAGGTGCAGGCTGCCGTAGCTGCGCATCCGCAGGTGGCGCAGGCCGCGGTGGTCGTGCGCGATGACCGGCTCGTCGCGTACGTCGTTGGCGACGCCGATCCGGTCGAGGTTCGTGAGCACGTCGCCCGTCAGCTCCCTTCCTCCTTCGTGCCCGCCGCGGTCGTCACTGTCGACGAGTTGCCGTTGACGAGTAGCGGGAAGCTCGATCGTCGGGCGTTGCCGGCGCCGGATTTCGCTGGGGCTGTGGGGTCCAGCCGTGCTGCGGCGAATGCGCGGGAAGAGTTGTTGTGCGCCGGGTTCGCTGAGGTTCTGGGCCTGGACCACGTCGGCGTCGAGGATGACTTCTTCGCCTTGGGTGGGCATTCGTTGGTGGTGGTGCGGTTGGTGGAGTGGTTGCGGCAGCGGGGTGTGTCGGTGCCGGTGCGGGCGTTTTTCCAGACGCCGACTCCGGCGGCGTTGGCCGCGACCGGTGGCGTCGACACGGTCGAGGTTCCGCCGAATCTGATCCCGGCTGACACGTCGGTGATCACTCCGGCGATGTTGCCGTTGGTGGATCTGACGCAGGAGCAGATCGACCGGATCGCGGCCACTGTGGATGGTGGGGCGGCGAACATCGCCGACATTTATCCCCTCGCTCCGTTGCAGGAGGGGATTCTGTTTCATCATTTGTTGGCTGATGGTGGTCGGGATGCGTATGTGTTGCCGACGGTGTTGGAGTTTGAGGATCGGGGTGTGTTGGGTCGGTTTGTGGATGCGTTGCGGGTGGTGGTGGGTCGGCATGACATTTTCCGGACGGGGATTGTGTGGGAGGGGTTGCCGGAGCCGGTGCAGGTGGTGTGGCGTCGGGTGGTGTTGCCGGTGGTGGAGGTTGCGGCGAGTGGTGTGGAT
>NZ_JBEXYP010000052.1:0-6415 GCF_040630995.1 Micromonospora sp. NPDC005710
TCTCCAGGCTGTCCGCTGTCGTCCCGTCCCGGTCGAGCAGGTCCGCCACCCGGTAGACCAGCTCGGCGGAGAACGCCACGGCCAGCCCGGCCGCGATGGTCATGAAGACCGGCGCTCCCGACGCGCGCAGCCATGACCTGCGCTGCCCGCCACCTGGCCGCCACATCACCAGCACGGCGAGCACGGCCACCAGCACGGTCTGACTGACGAACAGCCAGGCCACTGTCGCGCTGTAACCGGGCAGCGCACCGACCTGCGGCCACGGCGCGGGACTGATGACGATGTGCACGATCACCAGCATCGTCAGGCCGCAGGCGATGGTGCGCAGTCCGCGGAAGAGGCCGTCCACCCGGGGCGACGGGTCGGTACGGTCGATGCTCGTCACCATGCTGACCAGGATCAGGCAGGCCAGCAGCACCGCCCCGGTGGCCGTCAACAGGATCACCATCACCCACGAGGAGTGCTGGCTGGCACGCGCGGCGAGCAGGCTGCCGCTGAGCGTGGCGAACGCCGCCGCGACGTGCACCGAGCGCAGCCGACCCACCAGCGGCTCCCCGTCCCACTGGCCGACGGCGCTCAACTGGTGTTTCGACGTGAGCGTCGACGGGGTCCGGAACGCGTCGAACGAGTGGCTCGGGCGTGCACCCAACCACCACAGGAGCCCGATGGCGGCGACCGGCACCAGCGCCAGCACACCCAGGCGCAGCCCGATCGGGCGTCCGCCGAGCCAGGACAGCCAGCTTCGGCCGGCCAGGCACGACGGGGTGCCCATGCAGCGCCAGGCGATCAGGTCCAGGGCCACCCCGACGATGGAGAGCACGTAGAGCACTGTGAGGGTGAGGGCGAGCACCCGGCAGAGCGCCTTGAAGCCGCGCATCGAGACGGCGTTGGCCGGGACCATCCAGAACGCCACGTTGCAGAGCATGAACGGCAGCAGGAAGACCAGCGACAGCGTTCGCACCGCCGTACCGGACGGCAGGTCACTCCAGCGGTACGCCTCGAGCGTCACCCCGTCCGTGCCGGTGGAGTCCGGGTAGCCGGGACGTGGACGGTAGAACCCTCCGCTGCGGTCCCCGGCGACCTGGTGCACGTACGGTCGGTCCAACACCTGGTCCGCGCCCGCACCGGAGACACCGTGCACCCGCAGCTCCACGATCCCTTCCGACGGCGTCGGTCCGGTCGGTGTCGCGTCCGCCATGGGCCCCCCGAGGTGTGCGCGGCAACGGGCAGGTCGTCGATGTCCGGCCACCCGCGCGGCTCCCCGGCTTACCCGTTCCCGAGGCGGTCAACCGTGGGCCGGGCCACGGCGATGGTGCGGTCGACCCTCGACAGGTGGTTTCATGGCGCCATGGCGAACCCGGTGATCCTGACCGTCGACGACGACCCCGTGGTGTCCCGGGCGGTGGCCCGGGACATCCGGCGCCGCTACGGCGACCGCTACCGGGTGTTGCGGGCATCCTCCGGGCCGGAGGCCCTGGACGCGCTGCGCGAGGTCAAACTGCGTGGCGAACAGGTGGCGCTGCTGCTGGCCGACCACCGGATGCCGGAGATGACAGGCGTCGAGTTCCTGGAAGCGGCGATGGACATCTTCCCGGCCGCCCGGCGGGTGCTGCTCACCGCGTACGCGGACACCGACGCCGCGATCGAGGCCATCAACGTCGTCGACCTGGACCACTACCTGCTCAAGCCCTGGCACCCGCCGGAGGAGAAGCTGTACCCGGTGGTCGACGGGCTGCTGGAGGCGTGGGCGGCCACCCCCGACGCGGCCACCGCGGAGATCCGGGTCGTCGGGCACCGCTGGTCGGCGCCGTCGTTCAAGGTCCGCGACTTCCTGGCCCGCAATCTGGTGCCGTACCGCTGGCTGTTGTCCGACGACCCGGAGGGCGTCCGGCTGCTCGACGCGGCCGGTGCAACTGAGGCGGACGTGCCGCTCGTGGTGACGCCCGAGGGTAAGGCGTTGGTCGCCCCCAGTGAGGCGGAGTTGGCCGCACTGGCCGGGTTGACAGTCGTGCCGGCGTGCGACTTCTACGACCTGGTGGTGATCGGTGGCGGCCCCGCCGGTCTCGGCTCCGCCGTGTACGGCGCGTCGGAAGGGCTGCGCACCGTGCTCGTGGAGCGACGGGCGACCGGCGGCCAGGCCGGTCAGAGCAGCCGGATCGAGAACTACCTGGGCTTCCCGGACGGTGTCTCGGGGGCGCAGTTGACCGATCGGGCCCGACGGCAGGCGGTCAAGTTCGGCGCCGAACTGCTCAGCGCCCGAGAGGTGGTCGGTCTCAGTGAGGCCGGCGGTGCTCGGCTGCTGCGCTTCGGTGACGGCACCGAGATCGCCGCGCACACGGTGGTGCTGGCCACCGGCGTGTCGTACCGGGTGCTCGACGCTCCCGGGCTCGCCGACTTCACCGGTCGCGGGGTGTTCTACGGCGCAGCCGCCACCGAGGCGCCGAGCTGCGTCGAGCAGGATGTCTACATCGTCGGCGGGGCCAACTCCGCCGGTCAGGCGGCGGTCCACTTCTCCCGGTACGCGTCGAGGGTGCACCTGCTCATCCGTGGCGCGGACCTGACCGCCTCGATGTCGCGTTACCTGATCGACCAGTTGGAACGGATCGAGTGCATCACCGTGCACCCGTACACCGCGGTGGTCGGCGGGGCGGGGGAGGATCACCTGGAACGGCTGACCCTCTGTGACACCCGCACCGGGGAGGCCCGCTCGGTCGACGCCTCCTGGCTGTTCATCTTCATCGGGGCGGAGCCCCGCACCGACTGGCTGGACGGGGTGCTGGTCCGCGACGGGCGCGGGTTCATCGTGACCGGCCCGGATCTGCTTGCCGGGGGGCGTCGGCCGGCCGGCTGGTCGCTGTCTCGCGACCCGTACCACCTGGAGACCAGTGTGCCGGGCGTGTTCGCCGCCGGAGATGTGCGGGCCGAGTCGGTCAAGCGCGTCGCCTCGGCCGTCGGCGAGGGTGCGATGGCGGTGTCGCTCGTGCACCGCTACCTGGAGGCCCAATGAGTAGGAGTTGTGAACCCCGCCGTGTTGAGCGAAGGAGTCCCGGTGACCACCGAGTCTGATCGGCTGACACCTGCGCAGTTGCGCACCCTGTTCCTGTTCGAGGCGCTCGACGAGGGGCAACTTGAGTGGTTGGCGGAGCGCGGCCGGGTGGAGCAGCGCGCCGGCGGCACCCTCGTGTACGCCGAGGGCGAGCCTGGCACCTGCTTCTTCGTGTTGCTGCGCGGCGCGGTGGCGCTGAGCCGGCAGGTGCGCGGCGACGACATCGAAGTCAGCCGGACCGACCAGCGCGGGGTGTACGGCGGGGCCGTTCAGGCGTACCTGGGAGACCGGGTCGACCAGATTTATCGCAACAGCATGCGAGCGGTGACCGACTCGGAGTTCTTCGCGCTGCCGGCGGCGGACTTCGCGTATGCCCTGCGGTCCTGGTTCCCGATGCCCATGCACCTCCTGGAGGGGCTGTTCCTTGGGCTGCGAAACTCGCAGACGGTCGTCGGCGAACGGGAGCGGCTGCTGGCCCTCGGCTCGCTCTCGGCGGGGTTGACCCACGAGTTGAACAATCCGGCGGCGGCGGCGGTGCGGGCCACGTCGGTGTTGCGCGACCGGGTCGCCGGGATGCGCCACAAACTGGCCATGATCGCTGATGGGCGGCTCGACGGCAGGGCGCTGCACGGCCTGGTCGCGTTGCAGGAGGAGGCGGTCGCCCGGGTGGCGACCGCGCCGAAGTTGACCCCGATGGCCACCGCCGACGCCGAGGACATCCTCACCGACTGGCTGGAGGAGCACGGGGTCGGCGGGGCGTGGGACCTGGCCCCGATCCTGGTCGGCGGTGGGCTCGACGCGGCCTGGCTGGCGCAGGTGAAGGCGGCCGTCGGCGCCGCGGACCTGGAGGCGGCGGTGCGCTGGCTCACCTACACCGTCGACACCGAGCTGTTGATGCGGGAGATCGACGACGCGGTCACCCGGATCTCCGGGCTCGTCGGGGCCGCCAAGCAGTACTCGCAGCTTGATCGCGCGCCGCACCGGGTGGTGGACGTGCACGATCTGCTCGACGCCACGCTGGTGATGTTCAAGGGCAAGATTCCCGCCGAGGTCAAGCTCGTCCGCGAGTACGACCGCAGCGTCCCACCGGTTCCGGCGTACGCGGCCGAGCTGAACCAGGTGTGGACCAACCTCATCGACAACGCGCTGGGTGCGATGGGGGAGAAGGGCGTGCTGACCATCCGTACCGGGCTGGTCGGGGACCAGTTGGGGGTGGAGGTCACCGACACCGGGCCGGGCATCCCACCGGAGGTGCGTCCGCGCATCTTCGAACCGTTCTTCACCACCAAGCCGGTCGGTGCGGGCACCGGGTTGGGGCTGGACATCTCGTACCGGATCGTGGTGCACAAGCACCACGGCGACATCCGGGTGGAGACGGAGCCGGGACGGACCACCTTCCGGGTGCTGCTGCCGATCGCGGAGGGCCAGCCGGACGCGCCGGGCGACGCGCCGACTACCTAGAGACAGCACACCGTCGCGGCAAGTAGTCTCAGGCGTCGTCGGTGATTGCCGTCCCGAGGAGGGTCCATGGAGTCGATGGCCCGCCAGCGCACCCCCGCCGAGGACGACGACCAGCCTGACGATCCGCCGGCCGGCGCGATGCTGCCCGAGTTGGAGGACCCGGACTGGTTGCATCACGCCCACGAGTTCGCCCACACGGGGTTCTGGGCGGTGGCCCGCCGGCTGCCCCGACTTGTCCGCGAGGCGGTCGGCCTGGCCTGGGCCACCAACCGTCGGGACACCGCCGCGTCCATCGGCCTGAACGTCGCGGCGGGTGTGATGACCACGTTCGGACTGCTGGCCACGACAAGTGTGCTGAGGGAGTTGTTCGCCGCCGGTCCCACACCGGACCGCGTCCGAGCGGCCCTGCCCGCGCTCGTCGTGGCAGCGGCGGCGGTCTCGGCGCGCGGGGGTCTGGCGATCGCGGCCGGTTGGGCTCAGGCCCGGCTGACGCCGCAGATCAACTACCAGGTGGAGCTGCGGTTGTTCGAGGCGACCACTGCCGTGGAGTTGGCCGCGTTCGACGACGCCGGCTTCGCCGAGGAGATGGACCGGGCACGGGACCGGGGGATGGCGGAGGCCGCGTACATCGTCAACCACACGGTCAACCTGGTCACCGGTGTGGTCGGCATGCTGGCCACCGCCGTCGCGGTGACCGTCATCCAACCGCTGCTACTGCCCTGCCTGCTGCTCGCCGCGGTGCCCCAGGCGATCACCGCGGTGCGGATGGCCCGCCGCGAGTACCTGGCGATGCTGGCCCGGATCACCAGACAGCGTCGGATGTGGATGCTGGCCCACCTGATGGCCAACCGGCACACCGCCGCCGAGGTGCGCGCGTACCAGATGCGCGATTTTCTTCTCACCGAGTATCGCGGCGTGATGGCCGTCGAGACCCGGGCCCAACTACGACTGGTGCGTGCGCAGACCGGCACGCGGGTCGCCGGCGCGAGCGTCGCGGGCCTGGCCACGTTCGGGGTGTACGCCGTACTCGGCGGTCTTCTGCTGGCCGGGATGGTGGCCCTCGCCGCCGCGGCCACCGCCCTGCTCGCCCTGCAGTCCGCGCGGAACAGCCTGGGCGTCGCGGTCATCGCGACGAACTCGCTGTACGAGGACGCGCTGTACTACCAGGACTACCGCGACTTCCTGGCCCGCGCCCACGCCCGCGTGCCGATCGGGGGAGACCGGGTGGCCGACGCCGTCCAGGTGATCGAGTTGGACGAGGTGAGCCTCAGTTACCCGGACACCGACACGCCGGCAGTGGACCGGGTGAGCCTGACCGTCCGTCGGGGAGAGGTGGTCGCTCTCGTCGGCGAGAACGGCTCCGGCAAGACCACACTGGCCAAACTGGTCGCCGGGCTCTACCGGCCCACCGGTGGGGTGATCCGCTGGGACGGCGTCGACGCCGTCGAACTGGACCCACGCGCCCTCGGCGGCCAGGTTGCCGTGATGACCCAGGAATACTGGAAGTTCCCCTTCACCGCCGGGCAGAACATTCGCGTGGGACGGCACGACCGTCCGCCGGAGCGACCCGGCCCCAGCGTGCAGGAGGCGGCCGGCGCGGCCGCCGCGCACGACATGATCGTCGGCTTGCCGCACAGCTACGACACCCTGCTCGACAGGGAGTTCAAGGACGGCCACGAGTTGTCCGGTGGGCAGTGGCAACGGTTGGTCGCCGCCCGCGGCCTGTACCGGGACGCCGCGCTGCTGATCTGCGACGAACCGTCGGCGGCGCTGGACGCCCGCGCCGAACACGCCCTGTTCCAGCACCTACGCCGCAGCCCCGACCGGGCTGTCGTCCTGATCACCCACCGGCTGGCGAACGTCCGGCACACCGACCGGATCTTCGTGATGGAACGGGGTCGACTCGTC
>NZ_JBEXYP010000053.1:0-6140 GCF_040630995.1 Micromonospora sp. NPDC005710
GCTAGGGACGCCTGCCACACCATGAAAACCGTCACGCCATGCGCCCGCGCGACCTTTACCATTCGCGCATGCAGATCCGCTGACACCTCCACCGGAGCCTGAAAACCGCGGTGGCTCGCCACCTGCGGACGCGACCGATCAAGCGGCAAACTCAGCTCCTGGGGCACCCCCGCCAACACGCCCCGCCAATAACCCAACTGCCGGGACAGCCTGCTGTCCGGGTCCGACTCGTCCCCCAACAGACGCCGCTGCCACAGCGTGAAATCCGCATACTGCACCGGCAGAGGCGACCACCCCGGGGCGTCACCAGCACACCGCGCCGCGTACGCCACCGACACATCACGGGCCAACGGGCCCATCGACCACCCATCACCGGCGATGTGGTGGACCACCACCACCAAAACCTCGCCGTTGACCAGGACCGCCCGCAACGGCACCTCCACCGACAGGTCGAACGGCCGGCCCACCACCTCCCCGATCACCGCATCGACATCCACCGACTCCACCCGCTCCAACACCCCACCCACCTCACCCACACCCAACACCCGCTGGAACGGCTCCCCCTCCACCACCGGAAACACCGTCCGCAACACCTCATGCCGCCCCACCACATCCACCAAAGCCGCCGACAACGCCACCACATCCACACCACCAACAAGCCGCAACACCACCGGCATGTTGTACGCAGCAGTCGACCCCTCCAACTGATTGATGAACCACAACCTGCGCTGCCCAAACGACAACGGCAAACGCCCCGGACGCTCCCCCACCACCAACACCGGCCGCGCCAAACCACCCTCACCCAACCGCCCCGCCAACCCCACCGGAGTCGGCGCCTCAAACAACACCCGCAACGACAAATCCACCCCAAAAACCGACCGCAAACGACTCAACAACCGCACCGCCAACAACGAATGCCCACCCAAAGCGAAGAAGTCGTCTTCGACGCCGACGTGGTCCACTCCGAGGACGTCGGCGAAGATCGCGCACAGCATTTCCTCGCGTGCATTCGTCGGTGGCCGGCTGGAGCCGACCTCGAATTGCGGATCCGGCAGCGCCCGACGGTCAAGCTTCCCGCTGCTGGTCAACGGAAGCGCGTCGAGAACAACCACCGCAGCGGGGACCATGTACTGCGGCAACCGCTGCCCCACGAACTCCCGCACCCCAGCGCCGTCACCGACGACGTACGCCACCAGACGGTCGCCGCGCACGACCACCGCCGCCTGGGTCACGTCCGGGTGCGCGACCACGGCCGCCTGCACCTCACCCAACTCGATCCGCACACCGCGAACCTTCACCTGGTCATCGGTGCGACCCAGATAGTCCAACTCGCCGTTCCTGGTCCAGCGGACCAGGTCACCGGTGCGATACAACCGCTCACCCGACTCGAACGGGTTGGCCACGAACCGCTCCGCGGTCAAGCCGGCCCGTCCGACGTACCCCCTGGACAACTGCACACCAGCCAGATACAACTCACCCGCCGCACCCACGGGCACCGGTTGCATTGCGCTGTCCAGGACGTAGGTGCGGGTATTGGCCACCGGCGACCCGATCGTCACCGGCCCACCGTTGTCACAGCGGGTCGCGGTGACATCCACTGATGCCTCGGTCGGCCCATACAGGTTGTGCAGTTCGGTGTTTGGCAGGACAGCCAACAGTTGGTCCCGCACCGACTCCGGCAACGCCTCACCGGAACAGACCACCCGCGACAACCCCGTGCACGAGGCGGCCACCGGAACAAACGCCTCCAACATCGACGGCACAAAGTGTGCCGTCGACACGTTCTCCTCACGGATCAACTCCGCCAGATAAGCCGGGTCACGGTGACCCCCGGGGCGGGCCACCACGACCGTCGCGCCGACGATCAACGGCCAGAAGAACTCCCACACCGACACGTCGAACGTGAACGGAGTCTTCTGCACCACCCGCTCACCCACCAGCAGTCCGAACCGGTCCTGCATCCACCGCAACCGATTCACCACACCCGCATGCGACACCACCACACCCTTCGGCCGACCCGTCGACCCCGACGTAAACAACACATACGCCGCGCTATCCGAGGCCACCTCGAGTGGCGACGCCTCCGGACGGTCCAACCCGGTCACCGAGTCCACCACCACGACCGCACCCGCATCCGCCACCAACACATCCACCCGCTGCTGCGGGAACTCCGGATCAATCGGCAAATACGCGCCACCGGCCTTCAACACCCCCAGCAACGCCACCACCAAATCCAGGCCACGGCCCATCCGCACGCCCACCACAGACTCCGGACCAACCCCGGCGGACCGCAGATACCGGGCCACCGCACCAGCACGGGCGTCGAGCTCCCGATACGACACCCTCTCGCCCTCGAACACCACCGCCACCGCGTCCGGCGACGCCGCCACCTGACGGGCGAACAGCGACACCACCGTCTCGCCGGCCGGATACGACACCGCCGTGTCATTCCAGTCCACCAAAAGCTGGGAACGATGGTCGTGATCGAGGACCGGCACGAGGGGCAGCGGTAATCCTCCGCCCGCTTCCAGTGCGGCGAGCACGTTCTCGGTGGTCGTCGCCAACAGCGACGCCACCGATTTGGCGTCGATGGGGGTTGTCGCCTCCACGGTGAGGTGGAGGGTGTCACCGTCGTCGTCGATGGAAACTGCCAGCGGGTAGTTGGTGTTCTCCTGAGAGAAGACGACCGCGATGTCGTCGGCGCCGCCGACCTCGGCCTCGGTCGCCCTACTCTCCCGGTTGTCGTTGTGGCGGTAGTTGAGGATCGAGGTGAACAGTGGGGTCTCGTTGGGAACCGCGCTGGTCTGTTGCGCCGTGGCCAGTGACGCATGCTCGTGTTCCAGGAGACTGGCGAGTTGTTCGCGCATGCTGGTGACGGCGTCGCGGACGTCGTGGCGGCCGGTGTTTAGCCGGACCGGCAGCGTGTTGATGAACGGGCCCGGTGCCCGATCGGCACCGGCGCCGGCGTTCATCCGACCGAACAGGACCGTGCCGAAGACGACGTCGTCGTATCCCGAGGTGGCCGCGAGGGTACGCGCCCAGGCGACGTGCAACAACGTCGCGGGGCTGGTGCTCAGGGCACGGGCGACGTGGCGTAGCCGGGCGGTCAGCGCCGGATCCAGTCGCTGCCCGGCGCTCTGCTGGTCGGCGCCGTCGCCGTGCACGTCGCGCACGCCGTAGGGGATGGTGGGCTCGTCCAGGTCCCCGAGCAGGTCGGTGAAGTACCGGGTGTGCTCCGCGTCGGTGATACCGGTGCGGGTCTGCGCCACGAACTCACGGAACGGCACCACCGGCGCCAACGCGCTGTCGTCGCCGGCCATCACCGCGCGTACCTCGGTGATGAGCAGGTCCAGGCCCATGTGGTCCTGCACCATGTGGTGCACCCGCACCAGCGCCAGGCACTCGTCACCGTGCGGCATCGCGGCGGTGTGTACCTGGATCAGCGGCGCCCGTTGCAGGTCCATCGCCGATTCGCCCGCTGCCAACAACTCGCGCACCGGATCGGCGTCGGTGACAGTGACCTCGACCACCGGGAGGGGCGCGCGCCGCCACACCACCTGTACCGGCGCGTCGAGGCCGTCCCACACGATCGCCGTACGGAAGATGTCGTGCCGTTCGACGACCCGACCGAGCGCGCCGAGGAAACGGTCGAGCAGATCACGGGAGGCGAAACGCACCACCGTCGGCAGCACATACGCGTCGCGACCACCCTCAGCCAACAGATGGTGGAACAGCAACCCCTCCTGCAGAGGAGCCAACGGGTAGATGTCCGCCACATTCGACGCACCGCCGTCGACGGTGGCCACCACCCGGCCGATTTGCTCCGAGGTCAGCTCGACGAGTGGCAGCATCTGCGGGGTGATCTGTTCGGCGTCCGCGGGGATGGCGTTCGCCGGCACCTCGAACGTGTCCACACCACCGGTCGCGGCCAACGCCGCCGGAGTCGGGGTCTGGAAGAACGCCCGCACCGGCACCGACATGCCCCGCTGGCGCAACCACTCCACAAGCCGCACGACCAGCAGCGAATGGCCTCCGAGGGCGAAGAAGTCGTCCTCCACACCCACCGCGTCCAGGCCCAGAACCTCGGCGAACCCGGCGCACAACAACTCCTCCCGAGCGTTCGCCGCAGGCCGGCTGGACCTGACAGCCCCAGCGAAGTCCGGCGCCGGCAACGCCCGGCGGTCGAGCTTCCCGCTACTGGTCAACGGCAACTCATCCAGAACCAGCACCGCCGCCGGGACCATGTACTGCGGCAACCGTTGCCCCACGAACTCCCGCACACCGGCACCATCACCGACGACGTACGCCACGAGCCGGTCATCGCGCACGACCACCGCCGCCTGGTTCACCTGCGGGTGAGCGGCGACTGCGGCCTGCACCTCACCCAACTCGATCCGCACACCGCGAATCTTCACCTGGTCATCGGTGCGACCCAGGTAGTCGAGGTCACCGCCGGGGGTCCACCGGACCAGGTCACCAGTGCGATACAACCGCTCACCGGGCTCATACGGGTTGGCGACGAACCGCTCCGCCGTCAGACCCGCCCGACCCACGTAACCCCGCGCGAGTTGGACCCCGGCCACATACAGTTCGCCAGCCGCGCCCACCGGCACCGGTTGCAGGGCGCTGTCCAACACGTAGGTGCGGGTGTTCGCCACCGGCGACCCGATCGTCACCGGCGCGCCCACCTCACACCGGGTCGCCGTCACATCCACCGACGCCTCGGTCGGCCCGTACAGGTTGTGCAACTCCGTGTCCGGCAACACCGTCAGAAGCCGGTCCCGCACCGACTCCGGCAACGCCTCACCGGAACAGACCACCCGCGACAGGCCGGTGCACGAGGCGGCCACCGGAACAAACGCCTCCAACATCGACGGCACGAAGTGCGCAGTCGACACGCGCTCGTCACGGATCAGGTCGGCCAGGTAGGCCGGGTCACGGTGGCCGCCTGGGCGGGCGACCACGACCGTCGCGCCGACAACCAACGGCCAGAAGAACTCCCACACCGACACGTCGAACGTGAACGGGGTCTTCTGCACCACCCGCTCACCCACCAGCAGTCCGAACCGGTCCTGCATCCACCGCAACCGGTTCACCACACCCGCATGCGACACCACCACACCCTTCGGCCGACCCGTCGACCCCGACGTGAACAACACATACGCCGCACCACCCGACGACACCCGCGGCAACACCACCGGCGCCGCCGGCAACCCCACCTCCTCCACCATGACCCGCGCCACCCCGGGCGGCACCACCGACGCACATGCCGCCGACGTCACCACCGCCGCCGGCAACGCATCCGCGAACATCACCGCCACCCGCTCCACCGGAAGATCCGGGTCCACCGGCAGGTACGCACCACCAGCCTTCAGCACACCCAGCAGGGACACCACCAGATCGAGCCCACGGGGCAGGCACACCCCCACCACCGACTCCGGCCCCACACCCAACCCCACCAACGCACCTGCCACCGCACCAGCGCGAGTGTCCAACTCCCGATACGACACCGACTCGCCCTCGAACACCACCGCCACCGCGTCCGGGGTCGCCACCACCTGACGGGCGAACAACGACACCACAGTGTCGTCGACCGGGTAGGACACGGCGGTGTCGTTCCATTTGGAGAGCACCAGTGAGCGTTGCCCTTGGTCGAGAACGTCGACTCCGGTCAGCGGCAGGTCACCATCGGCTTCCAGGGCGGCGACCATATTCTCGGTGGTCGTGACCAGAAGTGACGCCACCAGTTCTGCATCAATGGGAGCGGTCGCGTCTACCGTGACGGAGATGGCGTCACCACTGTCATCAACAGAAACCGTCAACGGATAGTTGGTGCGCTCATCGGCATACACCACCTCGATACCATCGAGGACACCCTCCGACTCCACCACCGCACCACCACTGTTATGGCGGTAATTCAGCAGCGACGTGAACAACGGGGTGTTACCCGCCACCCCACTCGCGCGTTGGGCCTGAGCCAACGAGGCGTGTTCGTGTTCCACCAAACCCGCCAACTGGTCGCGCATGCTGATCACCGCCGCCCGCACACCCACCCCGCGCATACCCACCCGCACCGGCAACGTGTTGATGAACGGACCCGGCACCCGATCCGCACCCACACCCGCGTTCATCCGACCAAA
>NZ_JBEXYP010000054.1:0-5892 GCF_040630995.1 Micromonospora sp. NPDC005710
TTCCGAGCGCCGGACCGGCGGCGGGGCGAGTGCCGCCCCCGACGCGACGCCCACGTAGACCGCGTCCAGGTGACGACGACCCGCCGGCAGCGCCGGGGTCGCCCGCTTCACGAGCAGATCGTCGTACGAGTGACCGCCCGCCGAAACGGTCAACGCCGGCTGCTCCAACCGCCACCGGGCGCCGAACTCGAACTCGCCGTCGGTCACCGGCCGGCTCGTCGGCAACGCCCACATGCTGTCGTACGAGTCGTCGGGCAGCACCTGACTCTCGGTGAGACCGTTCTTCGTGGACCGGTGGATGTCCATCCGCAGCGCGCTGGCGGTGGCCTCCTGCGGCACCCGGGCCTGCACCTGTCGGGCGGCGCGCGCGTCCAGGGTGACGGTGCGGTCGCGGTCCAGGTTCACGTCGGTGAAGCTGAGCATCGCCATGCCCTTGGAGTGCGGCCCGTGCACGCCGCGCACGTCCGCGGAGATCCAACCGTTCCAGCTCGCCACCGGCAGCCGCAGCGTGGCCGTGCCGCTCTCGGGCAGGTCCACGGCGGTGAACAGGGTGTCGGTGGTGAGGATGACCTTGCCGGCGAGCGGCTTGCCGTCCCGGTCCTTGGCGACGAGCGTCAGGTTCTGCCGCTGGCCCTCCTTGCCGGCCCCGATCAGAGTGCGGCCGCGCACCGTACCGGCGTCGTCAGTGGCGACGATCATGCCGCTGACCTGCTTCTCCACCGGCAGCTTGTCGTACGCGGCGGTCAGCGTCACGGTGGCGGTGCCGCCCGCCGGCACGGTGACCCGGTCGGCGGAGAGCGCGAACAACCCGGCCGGCGCGGTGGCTGCGTCGAGGGCCAGCTTCAGGGCCACCGGCGTGCCGCCCACATTGGTGTAGGTGACAGTGCGGTCGACAGTCATCCCCGGCTGCTGCGGCCACGTCTGGAAACCGGAGTGGGCGCTCGGGGTGGCGAAGACCGTGGCGTGCGCGGCGGCGACCGCGTCGACCCGGCCGGCACCCGCCTGGTAGGGCGTGTACGCGGGGGTGGCCTTGACCGTGCTGACCAGCGCCTCCTTGATCCGCTGACCGGTCCAGTCCGGGTGCGCGGCGGCGACCAGCGCGGCAGTACCAGCCACGTGCGGGGTGGCCATCGAGGTGCCACTCATCAACGTGTAGTCACCCGATCCGCCCCGCACCAGGTGCGAGCGGGCGGCCAGGATGTCCACGCCGGGCGCGGTGATCTCCGGCTTGAGCCCGCCGTCGCCGGCCCGCGGGCCCTGGCTGGAAAAGTCGGCGAGGTGGTCGGTGCTGTCGACGGCGCCCACTGTGAGCGCGGAATCGGCGGCACCCGGGCTGCCGATGGTGGCCGGGCCGCTGTTACCCGCGGCGATCACGAAGAGGGCGCCGGTCTCGGCGCTGAGTCGCTCGACCGCCTGGCTCATCGGGTCGCTGCCGTCGGTGGCCTCACCGCCCAGGCTCATGCTGACCACCCGGGCCTTCTGGTCGCGGGCCGCCCACTCCATGCCGGCGATGATCCACGAATCCTGCCCGCTGCCCTCGCTGTTGAGCACCTTGCCGATGTGCAACCGGGCACCCGGGGCGACGCCCCGCTCGGCACCACCGGACGCGGCGCCGGTGCCGGCGATCGTCGAGGCGACATGCGTGCCATGGCCTTTGTAGTCGAGGATGTCGGGTTCCTCGGGCACGAAACTGCTGGACTCGGCGATCTGGCCGACGAGGTCCGGGTGTTCCGCGTCCGCCCCCGAGTCGAGGACCGCGACGTTGACACCGGTAGCGGTGTTGCCCTCGGCCCACAGGTTCGGCGCGCCGATCTGCGCCGTCGACTCGGCCAGGTCCGCGCGCACCCGGCCGTCCAACCACACCTTCGCGATGCCATTGGCCAGAGTCGGGGTGCCACCCGTACGCCGGGTCGAACCGGCGGTCAGCGCGGTCCAGAACCGGGCGGCGGTGGCGCGCTTGCGGGTCAACGCCGCGCCCTGCACGCTGTCCAACTGTCGGACCAGCTCAGCGCCATCCACGGCGGGACGGGTGCGGTTGCGGGCCGCCGCATCGGTCATCGTGACAATCAGTGGCAGCGCGTCGGTGTGCGCGTCGTCGTAGCCGTCGGCGATCAGATCGGTGACGTTGAACAGTTGCCGGTCCAGCACACCACCCGTCACATAGGACAGGGCCGAGTCCGGGTAGACGTACGTGTCACCGTCCCGCACGGTGCGGTGAAAAGTCGGGGTGCTGCCGTCCGGTCGGCGCACCGTCGACACCGTGCTGCCGTCCGCCGCAGTAGTGACAGTGACCGAGTCACCGGTGATCAGGGTGACGGTGGACGCGCGTCCGGCAGCCGCCGGAGGCTGACCCGCCGGGCGGTCGGGGTGGGGCGGGGCGGCAGCCGCTCCCGCGCCGGGTGGGATGAACCCGGCCGCCAGGGTGAGGGCGGCGCCGAGGGCGATCAGCCCGGATCGGCGACGCCGGTGAGACAGAGCCACGATGACCTCTTTGTGTCGAGAAGTGGTACGCACCACAGCATCGACGTAAAGCCCACCCCGACCGCGCCCCCAACCCCGACGCGTTTACGCCATGACGCAACCCCGCCACCCGTCCCCACGCACGCCCGCCCCCAGCCGCCTCACTCTCGCCGCTCTGCCTCGCCCTCGGCCCGCTCTCGCGCTCAGCACACCCACGCCCCCGCCCTTGGCACGCCCCCGCCCCACCTCGGCCCTTGCCATGCCCTCGCCCCGCCCCGCCCCGCGCCCCGCGCCGCGCCGGGCCGCGGCGGGCCGCGGCGGGCCGCTCCGATCTTGCACTTATGGTTGCCGACGTACCCCATTCGTGGCTTTCGTCGGGACAGAAAGTGCAAGATCGGCGCGGATGGTTGGGCGTGAACCCCCGCGGAGCCCGGTTCCCGCCCCGCCGCCGTCGATCATGGAGTTGTGGTGCCCGATAAATCATTGAATGCAACCTTCGCACCCCACCACAACTCCATGATCGACGGTGCGGTAGCGGGTGCGGACGGTGCCGACGGCATGGCAGACGGACAAGCGCCGACTGGCAAGCAGGCGCGCACAGGCGGCGCACAACAGGCAAGCACGGACAGGCAAGCGCAATCAGGCGGCGCGCAACGGCAGGCCCCGACAGGCAGGCAGGCGCGGACAGGCAGCGCGCAACAGGCAAGCACGGACAGGCAAGCGCAATCAGGCGGCGCGCAACGGCAGGCCCCGACAGGCAGGCAGGCGCGCACAGGCGGCGCACAACAGGCAGGCGCGGACGGACAGGCACCGACTGACAGCCAAGCGCGGGCCGCCAAGCGCGGACAGGAGGCGCGACGGGCAGGCGGCGGGGCGGGGTGCGGGGGCGTTAGCGGGTCGGGCGAGTCAGGTCTGCCAGGCGGTCCAGCTGGTTCTGGTCGGACAGGGCTGAACCGACTGCTACCACACGTACTCCTGCTTGTAGGAACGCTTCCGCGTTGCCGGCGTCCAGGCCGCCGGTGGCAACGAAGCGCAACTGTGGCAGCGGGCCGGCGATGGCTTTGAACCAGGCGGGGCCGAGGGAGATGGCGGGGAACGCCTTGAGCCAGGTGAGGCCGTGCCGCAACGCCTGTTGGGCCTCGGTGGGGGTGGCCACGCCGGGCAGGTGTGGCAGGCCACGTGCGGCGGCGGCGTCGGCGACGGTGAGGTCGAGGCCGGGCGCGACGGTGAACCGGGCGCCCGCGTCGGCTGCCCAGGCGACCTGTTCGACGTCGAGTACGGTGCCGGCGCCGACGATCCGGTCGCGTGCGGCTCCGGCTTCGACGGCGGCTCGTAGGGCAGGAACCGCGTCGGCGGTGGCCACCGGAACTTCGACCACGTCGATGCCGAGGTCCCAGGCTCGTTCGGCGAGCCGTACGGTCTCGGCGACCGGCAGGCCGCGCAGGATCGCCATCACCCGGGCGCCGCCGAAGATGTGGTCGAAGTCCGGTGTGGTCATGGTGCACTCCATCTGGGGTCGCGGTGGGACTGTCACTGGTGGCCTGACGGCCCGACTCAGGTGGTCGTGCCCGTGTCGGTCAGGTCGAGCGGTGACCAGGTGTCGGCGGGGGCGTCGATGAGTTTCTCGAACCAGGCCCACGGCGGGATCGGGGCGTTGTCGCCGCTGCTCGTCAACGCCTGGGCCGCGACGAGGTGGCCGAGGCGCAGGCGCCGCACCGGGTCGAGGTCGCGCAGCAGCCCGGCCAGGTAGCCGGCGGCGAAGGCGTCTCCGGCGCCGACCGGTTCCACGACGGTCACCCGGGGGGTGGGTACGAAGACCGGTTCGGCGTCGCGGATCAGCGCGGTGGCGCCCACCGCGCCGTCCTTGACCACCACCGTTTCCGGATCGGGCAACAGGTCGCGGACGGCGGTCGGGTCGGTGGTGCCCCAGAGGGTTTCCGCTTCGTCCTGCCCGACGAAGACGAGGTCACTGCGGTTGGCGAGGTCGCGCAGGATCGGCGCGGCCTGTTCGGCGGACCACAGCCGGGCGCGGTGGTTGACGTCGAAGCTGACCAACGACCCGGTCAGCGGCCGGTCGGTCACGGCGTGTTCGACGAGCGCCCGGCAGGAGGCGGAGAGCGCCGGGGTGATCCCGGACAGGTGCAGCACCCGGGCACCGGCAAGCGCCGGGTCGGCGAGCGTGGCGGGGTCCATCCGGGCGGCTGCCGAGCCGGCCCGGTAGTAGTGCACTGCGGTCCCCTCCGGGCCGGGGTCCTTGACGTACAGGCCGGTGGGGGCGGACGGGTCCACGCACACCTGGTCGACGCGGACGCCGTTGGCGGCGACGTGTCGGATGACGGCCCGGCCGAAGGGGTCGTCGCCGACCCGGCTCACCCAGGTCGTCAGGTGTCCCAGGCGGGCCAGGTAACCGGCCACGTTGGACTCGGCGCCGCCTACCGACACGGCGACCCGTTCGGCGTGCTCCAACGGCTCCCCCGGCGCGGGGCAGAGCACGACCATCGTCTCCCCCACCGCCGCCACCTCGACCGAAGGAAGGCCGGCGGGGTTACTCGCCTGGTCAGGTCGGGGGTTGGTCGGCATCGGGCACACGTCCTCGCGGCGGGGGTGCTGGGCGTCGCCGAGCCTAGGTGTCCCGCGCTGGACGGGCAAGCGGCGTCCCGCCGGTCAGGGCAACGTCAGGCCGTACGCGGCCAGCACCTCCGCGATCGGCTGGTAGTAGGTGGTGCCGCCGGCGGTGCAGTTGCCGGTGCCGCCGGAGAGGATGCCGAGGATGGTGCCGGTGGCGGCCACGTAGAGCGGTCCGCCGCTGTCCCCCGGCTCGGCGCAGATGTTGGTGCGGATCAGGCCGTAGATCACGCCGGTGGAGTAGTTGACGGTCTGGTTGAGACCGGTGACGGTGCCGCAGCGTACGCCTGTGGTGCTGCCGCTGCGGCACACCGCCTGACCGATGTACGCGGTGCCGGGGCCGTTGATCGTCAGCAGGCCGGGGTAGGTGTAGACCGCGCTGGGGTGGGCGATCCGGCCGGTGTAGCGGATCAGCCCGTAGTCGTTGGTGGGGTAACTGGTGGCGGTGCGGGTGCCGAGCACCGTCGTCTGGGCGCTGTCGGTGTACCAGGTGGCCGCCGCGACGGTGCAGTGCCCGGCGGTGATCACGTAGTAGGTGCTGCCGCTGCGGGCGTTCGCGCCGAGCGAGCAGCGCGCGCCGCCGCCGCCGTAGATGCTCTGCCCGCCGGCGATCAGGGTGCGCAACGTCCCGGGTTCGCGGCGTAGCAGCACGCCGGCCCGGTCGGTCACCGCGCGTAGGGCGGTCAGCTCATGGGGGGCCACGGTGTCGTCGACCGTGAGGGTCATCCGGCCGGTGGCGGGGTCGAGACCCCAGGCGGTGCCGGGGGTGCGTACCCCGGTCAGGAGGGCCGTCGGGTCGGCGGCGGG
>NZ_JBEXYP010000055.1:0-5888 GCF_040630995.1 Micromonospora sp. NPDC005710
CCCAACAACCCCCGCTGCCACACCGCAAAATCCGCATACTGCACCGGCAACGGCAACCACCCCGGAACCCCACCCACCCGACGAGCCGCGTACGCCTGCGACAGATCCCGCGCCAACGGGGCCATCGACCAGCCGTCGGCCGCCACGTGGTGCACCACCAGCACGAACACCGACCCGTCGAACAACCACGCCCGGATCGGCACCTCGGCGGTGAGGTCGAACGGCCGCGCGATCGCCGCCGTGACGGCGGCGTCCTGGTCGTCGGTCTCGGCGATCGTCATCCGCCAGTTCAGCTCGTCGACGGGGATGATCTGTTGGAACGGCTCTCCGTCGATCATCGGCAACACGGTGCGCAACACCTCGTGCCGGCCCAGTACATCCCGCAACGCCAGGTCCAGCGCTCCCGGATCGACTCCGTCGAGGCGCAGCACGATCGGCACGTGATAGGCCGCCGTCGACTCCTCCAACCGGCTGATGAACCACAACCTACGTTGTGCGAACGACAGCGGCACCCGAGTTGGCCGTTCGACAGGCGTCAGAGCAGGACGGGCCTTGTGCGCCGACGACAGCCGCACCGCCAACGCCTTGGGGGTCGGCGCCTCGAACAGCGTCCGCAGTGGCACCTCGATGCCCAGCACCGTCCGGATCCGACCGGCGAGGCGCACCGCCATCAGCGAGTGCCCGCCCAGGGCGAAGAAGTCCTCATCCACGCCCACGGTGTCACGGCCCAACACCGCGGCGAACGCCGCACACAACAGTTCCTCGTGAAGCGTCATGACGCCGCGGCCGGATCCGGTATGAGGCTCCACCACCACCGGGACCGGCAGTGCGCGGCGATCCACCTTTCCGCTCGACGTCAGCGGCATCCCGTCCAACACCACGAGCGTCGGCACCATGTACTCGGGCAACCGCGCCGCCACGAAGCTCCGCACCGCCTCGATGTCGAGGTCGGCGCCGGCGGTGACGTACCCGACCAGCCGACGCTCGCCCGGGCTGTCCTCCCGGACCACCACGACCGCCTGGTGAACTGCCGGATGTGCCGTCAGCGCGGCCTGCACCTCACCCAGCTCGATCCGGAAGCCCCGAATCTTCACCTGGTCGTCCGCCCGCCCCGCGAACACCAGCTCGCCGTCGGCGGTCCACCGTACCAGGTCACCGGTGCGGTACATCCGTTCTCCCGCCCCGAATGGGCAGGCCACGAACCGCTCGGAGGTCAGCGCGGAGCGTCCCACGTACCCGCGTGCCAGCTGGGAGCCGGCGATGTACAACTCACCGACCACACCCACCGGCACCGGTGCCAACGCGTGGTCGAGGACGAAGACGCGGCTGTTGGCCAGCGGGCCGCCCAGCGGTAGCGGGCCCGGACGCTGCGGGTCGATCGGGTCGATCGCCATCACGATCGTCGTCTCGGTCGGCCCGTACATGTGGACCAGCTTGCGGCCCGGCGCCCACCGGGCCGCCAGGGCCGGGTCGACGACCTCGCCGCCGACGAACAGCACCCGTACACCGGCGAGGTCGTCCGGCTCGAGCACGCCGAGCAGCGAGGGCACGAGCGTCGCCGTCCGCGCTCCGGACGCCGTGACGAGCGCCCGTAGCAGTTCGGGCTCGGCACGCTCAGCCTCACTCGGCACGACAACGGTCCCACCCCGGCTGAGAGGCACGACGATGTCCATCACCGACATGTCGAAGGAGAACGACGCGTACTGCAGCATCGCCCTGCCAGGCGTGATCTCCAGGTGATCGGCGATCGCCGAGACGAAGTTGGTCAGCGCGTCGTGGTCGACCAACACCCCCTTAGGCCGGCCGGTCGAGCCGGAGGTGAAGATGACGTACGCGGCCTGGCCGCCGCGCCCCCACTCTGGAAGTGGCACGTCGTCGGCGTCGTCCGGCAGCGCGTCGATGAGGATCAGGTGCGGTCCGGCGGGCACCGCCGCGGCGGACGCAGAGGTGGCGACGATGGCCACCGGGCGGGCATCCTCCACCACGTACGCCATCCGCTCGGTCGGCGTCTCCGGGTCGATGGGCAGGTATGCGCCACCAGCCCGCCACACGGCCAACAGCGCGACGATCATGTCGAATCCGCGCGGCAGACGCAGCGCGACGACCGTCTCCGGTCCGACACCGCGTGCCACGAGCACCCGAGCCAGCCGGTCGGCACGTGCGCCGAGGTCGGCGTACGAGAGGGTCGTTCCGCCGAAGTGGACCGCGGCGGCGTCCGGCGTGGCGGCGATCTGGGCGGCGATCAGGGCCGGGACCGACGTGGGGTCGAGCCGCGCGCCGGTGGCGTTCCAACCGGTGAGCACGTCATACCGCTCGGCGTCGTCGAGCAGACTGACAGTGCTCAACCGGGTTCCCGGCTCGGCGGCGACCGTCTCCAGGACCCGTACGAACCGGTCGACGAGCCGTCGTACGGTGTTCGCCTCGAACAGGTCGGCGGACCCTCGAACGACGCCGCGCAGCCCGAGGGGGGTGCCGTCCGCGTTGACCGTCTCGCGCAGGCTGAACTCGAGGTCGAACCGGATCGCCCGGGTGCCGGCGGACATCCGGTACGCGTCGGCGCCGTCGATGTCCAGGCTCGCCTCGACCTGGTTCTGCACGTTCAGCGCCACCTGGAAGAGCGGGTGCCGCGACAGTGACCGGGCCGGCGCGAGTTCTTCCACGAGGCGGTCGAAGGGGACGTCCTGGTGCTCCAGGGCTGCCAGGGCGGTGTCCCGGGCCCGAGCGAGGAGTTCGGTGAAGGCCGGGTCGCCGGAGAGATCGGTCCGCAGTACGAGCGTGTTCACGAAGAAGCCGACCAGGTCGTCGAGTGCCTCGTCGGTGCGGCCGGCGACGACCGAGCCGATCGGAACGTCGGTGCCGGCGCCGAGACGGGACAGCAGGACCGCGAGTGCCGCCTGCACCACCATCGGCACTGTCACGCCCTCGGCGCGGGCGAGCGCGCGCAGCCGGGCATGCACCACGGCGGGTACGGCCAGGTCGATGCTGTGACCCTCGTAGCCGGCGGTGGCCGGGCGCGGCCGGTCGACCGGCAGGTTCAGTTCCTCGGGTACGTCGGCGAGCTGCTCCCGCCAGTAGGTGAGCTGCCGGCCGGCGACGCTGTCCGCGTCGTCCGGGTCGCCGAGCAGTTCCCGCTGCCACAACGCGTAGTCGGCGTACTGCACCGGCAGCGGCCGCCAGTCCGGTGGGTTGCCCGCACGGCGGGCCGCGTAGGCGGTGGAGACGTCCCGGGCCAGCGGCTCCCAGGACCAGCCGTCACCGGCGATGTGATGGACGACCACCACAAGCGTCTGCTGGTCGAACAGCCACGCCCGGATCGGGATCTCCTGGGCGAGGTCGAAGCGGTACCCGGTGGCGGCGGCGATCGCGTCCGACTCGCCAGTGGCGAGTTGCAGCGACCAGTCCAGGTCCGTCGGGTCGATCACCCGCTGGTACGGCTCGCCGTCCGCCGTCGCGAACACGGTACGCAGCACCTCGTGTCGAGTGATCACGTCACGCAGCGCCGCGTCCAGGGCCGCCGGGTCCACGTCGCCGGACAGCCGGAGAACAACGGGCATGGTGTAGGTGACCGAGGGGCCTTCGAGCTGGTTGATGAACCACAGGCGTCGCTGCGCGTACGACAGCGGCAGCCGCTCCGGTCGGATCCGCACGCCGAGCGCCAGCCGGGCCTGGTCGGCGTCGGACAGTCGGGTCGCGAGGCTGGCCGGTGTGGGAGCGTCGAACAGGGTACGCAGCCGCACGTCGGCGTGGAACACCATCCGGATCCGGCTGATCAGGCGGACCGCGAGCAGCGAGTGTCCGCCCAGGTCGAAGAAGTTGTCGTCGGCACCGACGTGGTCGAGGCCGAGCACGTCGGCGAACGCGATGCGAAGCAGTTCCGTACGTGGGTCGAGCGAGTCGCGGTCGACGCCGGCGGGTGCGGTTCGGTCCGGGGTGGGTAGGGCGGACCGGTCCAACTTGCCGTTGGAGGTCAGCGGTAGCGCGTCGAGGACAACGACGGCCGATGGCACCATGTGCTCGGGCAGCCGCTGTGCCGCCCATTCCCGCAGCCCGGTGCCGTCGCCTCCGACCACGTACGCCACCAGCCGGTCGTCCCGTAGGAGCACGGCCGCCTGGCGCACGTCGGGATGCGCGACCAGAACGCTGTGGATTTCGCCGGGCTCGACCCGGTACCCGCGGATCTTGACCTGGTCGTCGACCCGGCCGAGGAACACCAACCGACCATCCGCAAGATGCCGCACCCGGTCCCCGGTGCGATACATCCGCTCACCATCACCGAACGGGCACCCCACAAACCGCTGCCCGGTCAACCCCGGCTGGCCCACATAACCCCGCGCCAACGCGGCACCCGCGACATACAACTCACCCGCCACACCCACCGGCACCGGCCGCAACCGGTCATCGAGGACGAACACCCGCACGTTACGAATCGGCGTCCCGACCGACACCACCCCACCACCGTCAAGACGACCCGTGAGGACTCCAATGGTGGTTTCCGTCGGGCCGTAATGGTTGAACACCGGCCGCGCGCCGGCGGCCTGCACCACCTCCTGCACCCACTCGACCGGGGCGGCCTCACCACCGAGCACCACACCGTTGGCGGGAACCAATTGCTCCAGGCCACCACCAGCACCCAACGCCATCAGGTGCGACGGCACCACCTTCAGGTGCTCGATTCGATGCTCGACCAGATACGCGGCCACCGCCAGCGGATCCGTCACCGCACCCTCGGGCAGAACGTGCAACTGCCCACCGCGCGCCAACGACGCGAACAACACCGTGTTCCCCAGGTCCGTCACCTGCGCCTGCAACAACGCAAACCGGCCCCCCGAACTCGGGAAACCCAACCGGTCCGGCACCGACGCCACATAGTTCGCCACCGCCGAATGCGTCACCACCACACCCTTCGGCCGCCCCGACGACCCCGACGTATAGATCACATACGCCGGATGCCCCGGCAGCACACCCCGATCCCCCAACCCCTCCACCGACATGGCGTCAATCGCCGGGTCGTCGAGTGCCACCACCGGTACCTGTGACACGTCGCACCGGCCCAGGACGAGCGCTGCGCGGCAGTCGTCCAACAGGTACGCGATGCGGTCCGCCGGGTGAGCCGGATCGATCGGCAGGTACGCCGCACCGGCCTTCAGCACCGACAGCAGTCCCACGATCGGGTCGGCGCCTCGGTCGAGGCACAGCCCCACCACCGACTCCGGCCCCACCCCGCGATCCACGAGGAGACGGGCGAGTTGGTTGGCGCGGCGGTCGAGCTGCCCGTAGGTGAGGGCGCCGGTCTCGGAGACGATGGCGACCGCGTCCGGGGTCTGAGCTACGCACCGCTCGAACGATTCGAGGAGCAGATCGGTCGGTGCGTCGGTGCCGGCGTCGTTCCAGTCGACGAGAATTCGCCTTCGGGTGGCTTCGTCGAGGACCTCGACCGAGTCGAGTGGCAGTTGATCGTCCGACTCAAGGGCAGCTACCACATTGTCGATGGCGGTGTGCAGCAGCAGGGCCACCTCGGCGGCGTCAATTGGCGCAATGGCGTTGACGTTCAACGCCATGGTCTCGCCGGCGTCGTCGACGGAGACGTTCAGCGGATAGTTGGTGCGTTCGTGGGAGTGAACAATTCCGATGCCGTCGAAGTCTGCCTGCGGTTCGCTGGGGCGTTGGGTGTGGCGGTAGTTGAACAGCGATGTGAACAGCGGGGTGTTACCCGCCACCCCGCTCGCGCGTTGCGCCTGGGCCAACGAGGCGTGTTCGTGTTCGACCAAACCCGCCAACTGGTCGCGCATGCCGATCACCGCCGCCCGGACACCCACCCCGCGCATACCCACCCGCACCGGCAACGTGTTGATGAACGGACCCGGCACCCGATCCGCACCCACACCCGC
>NZ_JBEXYP010000056.1:0-5606 GCF_040630995.1 Micromonospora sp. NPDC005710
GGGTGTAGCCGAGGATCCCGGCGAGCCAGTTCTCGTTGTTGCTGGTGTCGGTCCAGCTCGCGATCCCCGGCGGCAACATCGACTTGTATTTGGGGATGGAGTTGGACGTGGCCGAGAACGACTTCGTCGACCGGGGCACCTCCGGCGCGGTCAAGGGCGCCGCCCTGCACGGCACCGAGGCGCCGGCCGAGGGCGGAGGTGCCACGCTGACAGTGCGCCCGTTCTGGGCCCCGCCCCGGCAGATCCCGGTGGAGGGTCGCAGTCGGCACGGGCACGGCGGCGCGGACGCTCGGATGACCGGGGTGCTCCTCGGCGGTCAACCCGACCCGATGGGCCGTGCCGCCACCGCCGACGACGGCGCGTTGGCACTGCTCACCGGCCTGGCCGCCAACCGGTCCTTCGAGACCGGCCGACCCGTCCGCGTCGCCGACCTGCTCACCCCCCGCTGACACCGGAGACGAGGAGCCCCACCCCGTGCCCACGTTCGACCACACCGACCTGCTCCTGCCGCCCGAACCGGGCCAGCGCGCGCTGGCCCGGGAGCTGTACGCCCTGGCCGCGGCGCAACCCATCATCTCGCCGCACGGGCACGTCGACCCGGCCCTGCTCGCCGAGGACCGCCCCTTCCCGGACCCGGCGCAGCTGCTCATCGTTCCCGACCACTACCTGACCCGGATGCTGCTCAGTCAGGGCGTACCCCCGGCGGATCTGGGGGTGCCCACCCGCGACGGCAGCCCGGTGGAGACCGACGGTCGGGTGATCTGGCGACGCTTCGCCGCGCACTGGCACCTGTTCCGGGGCACCCCGTCGCGACTCTGGTTGGAGCAGACCTTCCGCACCGTGTTCGGGGTGCACACCCCGCTCGGCCCGAGCACCGCCGACGCCCTCTACGACGAGATCGCGGCCCGGCTCGCCGAGCCGGACTTCCGGCCTCGGGCGCTGTTCGAGCGGTTCCACATCGAGGTCCTGGCGACCACCGAGTCGCCGCTGGACGACCTCGCGCAGCACGCCAAGCTCGCCGCCGACGGGTGGGGTGGGCCGGGCGGCCGGGTGGTCACCACGTTCCGCCCCGACGACGTGGTGGACATGGAGTTCGATGGCTGGTCGACGAACGTGGACCGGCTCGGTGACCGGGCCGGCGAGGACACCGGCACGTACGCCGGCTACCTGGCCGCGCTGCGGGCCCGCCGGGCCGCGTTCATCGCCGCCGGCGCGACCTCCACCGACCACGGCCACCCCACCGCGCGCACCCTGGACCTGACGCCGGCCGAGGCCGGGCGGCTCTACGACCGGGGACGGCGCGGCGAGGCCGACGCCGCCGACGCGGAGGCGTTCCGGGCGCACATGCTGGTGGAGTTCGCCCGGATGTCGCTCGACGACGGCCTGGTCATGCAGCTGCACCCGGGCGCGGTGCGCAACCACAACAGGTGGTTGCACGCCCGCCACGGCCGCGACGTCGGCGGCGACATCCCCCAGGCCACCGAGTACGTGCACGCGCTCGCCCCGCTGCTGGAGCGCTACGGCAACGACCCGCGACTGCGACTGGTGCTCTACACCCTCGACGAGGACACCTTCACCCGCGAGCTGGCGCCCCTCGCGGGCGGGTACGCCGCGCTGCTGCTCGGCGCGCCCTGGTGGTTCCTGGACTCCCCGGAGGTGCTGCGCCGGTTCCGGGAGGCGGTCACCGAGAGCGCCGGCTTCTACAACACCACCGGGTTCGTCGACGACACCCGGGCGTTCTGCTCCATCCCGGTACGCCACGACGTGGCCCGCCGGGTGGACGCCGGCTTCCTGGCCCGACTCGTCGCCGAGCACCGGCTGCCGCTGGACGAGGCGGCCGAGACCATCGTCGACCTGGCGTACCGGCTGCCCAAGCGGGTCTTCAACTTCGGAGGCGCAGACCAGTGACCACCACCATCACCTCCGTCGAGGTGCACGACGTGCGGTTCCCCACCGCCGCCCGGGGCGACGGCTCCGACGCGATCAACCGGGGTGACTACTCGGCGACGTACGTGGAGTTGGGCACCGACGCCGGCCCGACCGGCGCCGGGTTCACCTTCACCAACGGCCGGGGCAACGAGATCACCTGCGCGGCGGTGAAGGCCCTGGCCCACCACGTGCGCGGGCGCACCGTCGAGGAGATCGCCGCCGAGCCGGTGGCGTTCTGGCGTTCACTGAGCGCCGACGTGCAGCTGCGGTGGCTGGGCCCGGAGAAGGGCGTCATCCACATGGCGACCGGCGCGCTCGTCAACGCGGTGTGGGACCTTCGGGCCACACTGGCCGGCAAGCCGATGTGGCGCTTTCTCGCCGAACTGCCCAGCGAGGAGCTGGTGGCGAGCATCGACTTCCGGCACATCCGTGACGCGCTCACCCCGGACGACGCGATGGCCATCCTCGACAAGGGGCGCGACGGGCTGGCCGACCGGTTGGCAGCCCTCGAACGGGACGGCTTCCCGTCGTACACCACCTCGGTCGGGTGGCTCGGCTACCCCGACGACAAGGTGCGGGCGCTGACCCGGCAGGCGTACGCCGACGGGTGGCGGGCGATGAAGATGAAGGTCGGCGGTCCGCTCGCCGACGATCTGCGGCGGGCCCGGATCATCCGGGAGGAGATCGGCCCGAACGCGCTGTTGATGATGGACGCCAACCAGGTCTGGGACGTCGACGAGGCGATCGCCGCGATGACGACGCTCGCCGAGGTGGACCCGTACTGGATCGAGGAGCCCACCCACGCCGACGACATCCTCGGGCACGCCCGGATCGCCCGCGCTGTCGACGAGGTGACCGGCGGCCGCTGCCGGGTGGCGACGGGTGAGGTGGCCGCCAACCGGGTGATCTTCAAACAGCTGCTCCAGGCCGAGGCGATCGGGGTGATGCAGATCGACGCCTGCCGGGTCGGTGGCGTCAACGAGGTCCTGGCCGAGCTGCTGCTGGCGGCGAAGTTCGGCGTGCCGGTCTGCCCGCACGCAGGCGGGGTGGGCCTCTGCGAGTACGTCCAGCACCTGGCGATCTTCGACTACCTGCGGGTGAGCACCGGGCTGGACGGTCGCATGATCGAGTACGTCGACCACCTGCACGAACACTTCGTCGATCCGGTGCGGACCCGCGACGGCCGCTACCTGCTGCCCGAGCGACCCGGCTACAGCGCCACCATGAAACCCACGTCGATCGCCGAGTTCCGCTTCCCGGACGGTCCGGCATGGCGGTGACCGTCGGGGCCTCCCGGCTCGGCCTGGGCATGCTGCGCCGGCTGCCCGCCGAGGCCCGCCCGCTGATCCGCCCGGGCACCGTGCCGACCGGCGTCGTACACCTGGGGTTGGGGGCTTTCCACCGGGCCCACCAGGCCGTCTTCACCGAGGCGGCGGTCGGCGCGGCCGGCGGCGACTGGGGCATCGTGGCCGTCGCCCCGCGCAGCGCCGCGCTGGTCGAGGCGATCGCCGAGCAGGACAACCTGTTCAGCGTCAGCGCCCTCTCCGCCGCCGGCAGCGCCACCCGGGTGGTGGGTGCCCTGAGCGGCGTCCGGCACGCGCCGAGCGACCCGGACGCGGTGGTGGCGCTGCTGGCCGACCCGGCGGTCCGCGTGGTGACCCTCACCGTCACCGAGAAGGCGTACCACCTGGATCCGGTGACCGGCCACCTGTCCCCGGACTCGGCGCTCGCCGCGGACCTGGCCGGCGGCGGAGCGCCGACCACGGTGCCAGGGCTGCTGCTGCGCGGGCTGGCCGCCCGGGCCGCCGCGGACGCCGGGCCGGTGGCCCTGGTGAGCTGCGACAACCTGCCCGCGAACGGTCGACGACTGCGCGGCATGCTCGACCAGGCCGTCGACCGGGCCGGGGGGGTGCCCGCCGGGCTGGTCGATTGGGTGGCCGGCAACGTGACCTGCCCGGGCACCATGGTGGACCGGATCGTGCCGGCGAGCACCCCGGACACGATCGAGGCGGCGCGGCGGGCGCTCGGCGTCACCGACCTGGCGGCGGTGGCCGCCGAGCCGTACGCCCAGTGGGTGATCGAGGACGACTTTCCGGGCGGCCGGCCCGGCTGGGAGTTCGCCGGAGCGGTGCTCACCGACGACGCCGGCCCGTGGGAGCGGTTGAAGCTGCGCGCCCTCAACGGGGTGCACTCGGCCATCGCGTACCTCGGAGCCCTGTCCGGTCGCGAGACGATCGCCGACGCGCTGGAGATCCCGCACCTGCGCGACGTGCTGCGCCGGCTGATCGCCGAGGACGTGGCGGCCAGCTTCACCCCGCCGGACGGGGTCCGGGTGGTCGACTACGGCGAGCAGGCCCTCGCCCGGTTCGGTAACCCGGCGATCCACCACCGCACCCTCCAGGTGGCGATCGACGGCTCCCAGAAGCTCCCGCAGCGCGTCCTGCACACCATCGCCGACCTGCGTGCGGCCGGACGGTCCGCCCGCTGGGGCGCGCTGGTCGTGGCGTCCTGGTTGCGCTTCGCGCTGGGGTACGCCGACGACGGCCGGCCGTTGCCATTCCAGGATCCGCTGGCCGGGCCGATCCGGGCCGCACTGGACGCCGGGGCGCAGACCCCGGCGGGCGCTGTCGACGCGGTCTTCGCGTTGCGCGACGTCATCCCGGTGGAGGTGGCCGAGGACGACGAGGTCCGCGCCGACGTGATCGCCTGGCTGACCGCGTTGCAGCGGCACGGTGTCGAGGCCACCCTGGCTGGTGCCCGGTGACCCTGTCGACAGTGGCCGGTCGGCGGTGAGCGCTGCCACGCCGCCGACCCGGGTGGCGGTGATCGGGGCGAACGGGCACGGTCGCTGGCACCGACGGGTGATCGCGCCCCTGCACGCCGCCGGCCGGCTGCGCCTGGTCGCCCTGGTCGACGTCCGGCCGGTGGAGGACGACAGGGCCGCGCCGGTGCCGCCCGGGGTGGCGATCTTCACCGACCACCGGGCGATGCTCGCCGCCACCCGGCCGGAGGTGGTGGTGATCTGCACGCCGCCGCACACTCACCTGGCGATCGCGCGCGACGCCCTGGCCACCGGCGCGGACCTGCTGCTGGAGAAGCCGCCGGTGCTGTCCGTGGCCGAACACGAGGAGCTGACCTGGGCCCTCACCGCCGCCGGCCGGGTGGCCCAGGTCGGCTTCCAGGCGCTCGGCTCGGCGGCCCTCACCGCGCTGACCGACGCGCTGGCCGCCGGCCGGCTGGGCACTGTCACCGGCATCGCCACGATCGCCGCCTGGCAACGGCCGGACGCCTATTACGCCCGCTCCCCCTGGGCCGGTCGGCGGAGTCTGGACGGCCGGCCGGTGCTGGACGGCGCACTCGTCAACCCGCTCGCGCACGCCGTGATGCAGTGCCTGGCGATCGCCGAGGCACTCGCCGGGGCGACACCCTGGCCGGTGGCGATCGAGGTGGAACGCTACCGGATCCGGCCGATCGAGGTGGAGGACACCGCCGTGCTGCGGGTCCGGTTCCGCGCCGGGCCGCCGGTGCTGGTGGCGGTGACCCTCGTCGCCGAGGAGTTCGTGGCGGGCGAGGTGGTGGTGACAGGTACGACGGGGCAGGCGGTGCTGGAGTACCCGACCCGCCGGGTCGCCCGCCGCTACGCCGACACCCCGGCGGTGCTCGCCTGGCACGTCGGC
>NZ_JBEXYP010000057.1:0-5468 GCF_040630995.1 Micromonospora sp. NPDC005710
GTCTTCAGAGAGATCGCTTTCTGTTTCGGGTGTATAGTCTTGGTCAGTTCCGATCAACCCGGCCGGCCCGGTCACTGAGGGCCGGGCCGGCGCGGGCGCCCCGGTCAGGGGTAGGTGGTCAGGTACACCGTCTGGTTGGCCGCGTTCGCGGTGCCGCCGGCGTTGTTGATCACCCGGTTGATGGTGCCGACGCCACCGAGCGAGACGGTGACCATGTTCGTGAAGCGCACGTTCGAGTTGACGGGCACCTCGAAGGAGTGCTCCTCGACGACTGCGGGGTTGACGTTGAAGTAGCTGTAGCTACCCAGCCCGTACGCCTGGTGGCTGGTCACCGAATCGGCGACCTTGTACGCGGCGTAACCCCGGGTCGACCCGTTCATCCAGGCAGCCTGGTTCGGCACGTCGTACGGCAGTTCGTTCTGGTAGAAGTACGTCCGCCCGCCGTTGCCGTTCCAGATGGTCTGGTACTTCTGGTAGTGCTCGACGAAGAGGCCGTACATGGTGACGTTGTCGCCGTTGACGGTGAGCCCGGTGTCGGCGGTGTTCAGCGTCCACCCGGTCGGTACGCCGCTGGCGGCGTGGTCGGCCCGCCACAGCCACATGTGGTCACCGATCACGTTGTCGCTGTTGACTGTCAGCGTGTTCGTGGCCTTGCCGACGTGCGGCCCACCGATGCGGAAGAACACGTCGTGCAGCGAGGTCGGGTTCGAGGCGTGGCTCGCAGACGAGCCGGACGGCCCGACCTCCATCAGCACCGGCGAGTTGGTGGTGCCGGCCTCGAACATGATGCCGGCAACCTTGACGCCGTCCACGTCGGCCACCCGCATACCCACGGTGCCGTTGTCGGCCTGGATGGTGGCCAGGCCGAGGCCGAGGATCACCGTGTCGGCCCGGTTGACCTGGATCGGCTCGCTGATGCGGTGCACGCCCGGGGTGAAGAGCAGGTGCTTGCCCTGGGCGAGTGCCGCGTTGATGGTGGCCGCGCTGGTGCCGGGCTGGACGACGAAGAACTGCGACAGCGACAGGGACGAGCCGGCCGGGGTCTTGTTGTACCAGCTGGTGCCCGTGGAGTTGGTGCGCAGTGCGGGCACGAACACCCGGTACTCACCGCTGCCGGTCACGTACAGGAAGGGCTTCTCCCGCACCTGCGGGGTCTGCGCGATCACCGTGTGCGACGGGTTGGGGAAGCTCGGCGCCGGTGCGCCGTTGACGCCCTGGAAGACCATGTTCCACACCGAGCCGGTCCAGCCGTTGCCGAACTCGCTGTTGCGGGAGTACCACTGCTGCTGCGAGCCGGAGACGACCAGGCCGTCGATGCGGGTGTCCGCCAGCAGGCCGCCGCTGGACCAGCCGTCGCCGCCGTTCCAGAGCTGGATCTGGTTCTGCGCGCCACGAAGGTGCATCCGCCGGTACGGCGCGGCCTGGGACACCGCCCAGCGCTCGACGCTCACCCCGGAGGGCAGGGTCACCGAGAGGTTCTCCGCGGCCCGCCAGAAGTTCTGGGTGGCGTTGCCGCCGAACCACGTCGCCTCGGCCCGGACGTGCCCGTTGAGGTTGACGTCGTCGGGGCTCATGCCGAGGCCGGCGACCTGGGTGAAGAAACCGAGGTTGACATCGGCGGTGTAGGTGCCGGGCTTGAACAGCACGGCGTAGCGCTGCGCGCCGAACTGGTTGGTCTCCTGCTGGGTGAAGATGGTGTTGAGTCGACTCTGGATCGTCGACGTCGGGGTGCTCGGGTCGAAGACGTACGTGTTCGCGCCGAGGTTCGGGTTGTACGGGTCGGTGGGCGTCACCGGGGGCTCGTTGGTGCCGCCGCCGGTCTCGCCGTAGACCTGGAACTCCCAGAGCGAGTAGCCGTAGCCGGTGCCCCGGGTGGTGCCGTACATGCGGACGTAGCGGCCGGCGCCGGAGACGGTGAGGTTCTGGGTGCCGCCGGTGCTGGTGGTGGTCGAGTAGATCGTGGTCCAGGTGGACCCGTTGTCGGAGGTCTGGAGCTGGAAGGCCCGGCCGTAGGCGCCCTCCCAGAGCAGGTTTACCTGGCTGATGGTGGCGCGGGCACCGAGGTCGACCTGGAGCCACTGCGGGTCGCTGAACGCGCTGGACCAGCGGGTTCCGGTGTTGCCGTCGACGGCGGCGGCGGCCGGGGTGCCGCCGTTCTCGGTGGACGAGGCGGTGGCCGTACGGCCCTGCGACAGCAGGGTGGGGGCGGCCTGCGCGGGTGCGGTGGTTCCGGTCGGGGTGAGCGCCGCGACCAGGGCCACGGAGAGCCCGACGAGCAGATGCCGAACGACTCGGGGACGGGGGCGTACGGATGTAGCACGAGATGTCATGACATTGCCTGTCGATAGGGGGTTACGGGTTGCCGCAGGGATGGGATCAGGCTCGCCCGTAGCGCCGTGGGTGGTGCCGCCGATGCGACGCCGGGGGAAGGAGAGCGCTCTCGTAGGAGTGTTGCGGCGAGATTGCGGTGGCGTCAAGACATCGATCTATAACACCGTTATTTATCCCGAGAATCAGTTTTTGCGTAATTCAAGTGCCTGCCAAACGGTCGCCGCCGCCGTCCTGACCCACGGTGCTCAAGAGGTTCGCGTCAGCAATCGCTCTTCGGATGACGCGAACCTCTTGATCACCGGGATCGGGCACGGCGGTGGGGCACGGCGGTGGGGCACCCCGGTGGGGTACGGAGGTGGGCAGTTAGCGGCGGACGCCGCCGTCGGTGAGGAAGCGGGCGACGGGGAGGGTCGCCGCGCCCAGGGCGACCGCGTCCACCCCGAGCCGGCACAGCTCGATCGACGCCTGCTCGTACGGCTGGCGCAGCGCCTGCCGGCCGGCCGCCTCCCGTACAGCCGGCAGCAGGTCGCCGAGCGCCATCGCCGCCCAGCCGCCGAGCACCACGCGCTCCGGGTTGAACAGATTGATCAGGTTGGCCACCCCGGCACCGAGGTAGCCGGCGGTGTCGTCCAGCACCCGTCGGGCGGTGGCCGAGGTCTCGGCGGCGGCGACCAGCGCGGCGATCTGGGACTCCTCGTCCTCTCCGGGCACCTGTCGACCTCGGCGCGCCTCCCGGTAGCGGTCGATGATCGCCTCCGCCCCGACGTACGCCTCCAGGCAGCCGCGCGCGCCGCACCGGCAGGCCCGGCCGCCGTACACCAGGGTGGTGTGCCCCCACTCCCCCGCGCTGCTCGACGCGCCCCGGTAGGTGGCGCCGTTCGTCACCACCGACGCGCCCACCCCGGAGCCGACCAGGGCGAAGACGGCGTGCCGGGCGCCCCGGCCGGCGCCGAACCACATCTCGGCCTGGCCGAGGGTCTTCGCGCCGTTGTCGATGTGCAGCGGCAGGTCGGTGCCCGCGCTGATCAGCCGCTCCAGCGGCACCCGGTCCCAGCCGAGGGCCTGGGCGTGCACGACGGCCTCGGTGCCCTGCTCGACCACACCGGACACGCCGATGCCGACGCCGAGCACGTCGCCGGGGGCCACCCCGGCCGGCCCGGTGACCGCGTCGATGCCGGTCAGCACGTGCCCGGCCACCAGGTCGGGCTCGGTACGGGCCGGGTCGAGTGGATACTCGACGCTGCCCAGCAGGGTCATCGCGAAGTCGAACAGCTCCACCCGGACCCGGGTCTCGCCGACGTCCACGCCGATCAGGAACGCGAAGCGGGGCGCGATCCGCAGCAGCATGCTGGGCCGGCCGCCGTCGGACTCGGCGGCGCCGGCCTCGGCGACCAACCCTTCGTCGATCATGTCGGCGACCACGTTGCTGACCGCGGGCTGGCTCAGCCCGGTGCTGCGTACCAGGTCCTGCCGGGTGAGCGGGCCGTCCAGGAAGAGCTTGGTCAGCAGGGCGGACCGGTTGCGCAGCCGCACGCTGCGGTTGGTGGCACGCGCCAGCTCCACTCGTCACCTCGTTCCTGTCGGCCGTTCGAGGCGACTGTAACCGCCCCGTGCTTGACGACCCACCGACCAGCAACTTTAATGACGACATAAATTAAGCCGTGATGTAACTCCCGGGAAACGCCGACGAACCCGACGGCGCACCCCCGAACCCCTGTCCGCAACCGGCCACCCGTCGCCCGACCCCTATCGGCGACGACGGTCGGTGGACCCCCACCACGCACCGGAAGGGCTGACCCGTGTCGAGACGACACCTCGGGATATTCACCGCCGCCGTACTGGCCGCCGCATCGCTCACCGCCTGTGGCTCCGGCGACGACTCCGCCGCAGCGCCCAAGACGCTCACCTACTGGGCCAGCAACCAGGGCGCCAGCCTGGAGGCCGACAAGGCCACCCTCCAGCCCGAGCTGGACAAGTTCGAGAAGCAGACCGGCATCAAGGTCAACGTCGAGGTGGTCCCCTGGTCGGACCTGCTCAACCGTCTGCTGGCCGCCGCCACCTCGGGCAAGGGCCCGGACGTGGTGAACATCGGCAACACCTGGTCGGCGTCGCTGCAGGCCACCGGCGCGCTCGTCGAGTTCGACGACGCCGCCCTGCAGGCCGTCGGCGGCAAGGACCGGATCGTGCCCGCCGCGCTCGCCGCCGCCGGCGCACCCGGCAAGCCGCCGGCCGCCGTGCCGCTCTACAGCATGGCGTACAGCCTGTACTACAACAAGAAGTCGTTCGCCGACGCCGGCATCACCGCGCCGCCGACCACCTGGGAGCAGGTCGTCGAGTACGGCAAGAAGCTGAGCACCGGCGGCAAGTGGGGCCTGGCGATCGAGGGGGCCAACCCGTCGGAGAACGCCCACCACGCCTTCACCTTCAGCCAGCAGTACGGCGGCGAGTGGTTCGACTCGGCCGGCAAGCCGACCTTCGACACCCCGCAGAACGTCTCGGCGATCAAGCGGTACGTCGACTTCATGGCCGCTGACAAGATCACCAACCCGAGCAACGCGGAGTACGCGCAGAACCAGTCGGTCTCCGACTTCGCCAACGGCAAGGCCGCCATGCTGCTGTGGCAGTCCGCCGGGTCGAACCTGAAGACGCAGAACATGCCCGCGGACGCGTACGGGGTGGCCCCGGTGCCGTTCCTGGCCAGCCCGCCGGCCGGCGGCAAGAAGGTCAACAGCATGGTCGCCGGGATCAACATGGCGGTCTTCAAGCACACCAAGAACAAGGACGGCGCGCTGAGCTTCGTCAAGTTCATGACCAGCGACGAAGAGCAGACGATCCTCAACAAGACGTACGGCTCGCTGCCAGCGGTGAAGACGGCTGCCTCCGACCCGGCGTTCAGCGCCCCGGAGCAGAAGTCCATCCAGGAGACCCTCGTCACCACCGCGGCCCCGCTGCCGCAGGTGCCCGAGGAGAGCACCTTCGAGACCCTGGTCGGCACCGCGATGAAGGATCTGTTCGCCGACGCGGCCAGCGGCAAGCCGGTCACCGAGGACTCGGTGAAGGCGAAGCTGACCGACGCGCAGCAGAAGATGCGCTGACCGAGGCGTGACCGGTGGCCGTGGTCGGGTGCTGAACCCGAC
>NZ_JBEXYP010000058.1:0-1796 GCF_040630995.1 Micromonospora sp. NPDC005710
GGGAAACGCAGATAAGGCCACCCCGTTAGGGGTGGCCTTATCTGGAAGATTGTCCGGCGGCGTCCTACTCTCCCACACCCTCACGAGTGCAGTACCATCGGCGCTGGAGGGCTTAGCTTCCGGGTTCGGAATGTAACCGGGCGTTTCCCCTCCGCCATGACCGCCGTAACTCTATGAACATATCAAACAACCCCGGCACACAAAACACGGTGGGTGTTCGCTTGTTCAGAGTTGCACAGTGGACGCGTAGCAGCTTAGTAGTCAAGTCCTCGGCCTATTAGTACCGGTCAACTGAACCCGTTACCGGGCTTACATTTCCGGCCTATCAACCCAGTCGTCTAGCTGGGGGCCTTACCCCACCAAGGTGGGTGGGATACCTCATCTTGAAGCAGGCTTCCCGCTTAGATGCTTTCAGCGGTTATCCCTTCCGAACGTAGCTAACCAGCCGTGCCCTTGGCAGGACAACTGGCACACCAGAGGTTCGTCCGTCCCGGTCCTCTCGTACTAGGGACAGCCCTTCTCAAGTATCCTACGCGCACGGCGGATAGGGACCGAACTGTCTCACGACGTTCTAAACCCAGCTCGCGTACCGCTTTAATGGGCGAACAGCCCAACCCTTGGGACCTGCTACAGCCCCAGGATGCGACGAGCCGACATCGAGGTGCCAAACCATCCCGTCGATATGGACTCTTGGGGAAGATCAGCCTGTTATCCCCGGGGTACCTTTTATCCGTTGAGCGACACCGCTTCCACTCGCAAGTGCCGGATCACTAGTCCCGACTTTCGTCCCTGCTCGACCTGTCAGTCTCACAGTCAAGCTCCCTTGTGTACTTGCACTCAACACCTGATTGCCAACCAGGCTGAGGGAACCTTTGGGCGCCTCCGTTACCTTTTAGGAGGCAACCGCCCCAGTTAAACTACCCACCAGACACTGTCCCTGAACCGGATAACGGTCCGAAGTTAGATACCCAAATCAACCAGAGTGGTATTTCAAGATTGCCTCCACCCATACTGGCGTATGGACTTCACCGGCTCCCACCTATCCTACACAAGCTAATTCGAGTACCAATGTCAAGCTATAGTAAAGGTCCCGGGGTCTTTCCGTCCTGCCGCGCGTAACGAGCATCTTTACTCGTACTGCAATTTCGCCGGGCCTGTGGTTGAGACAGTGGGGAAGTCGTTACGCCATTCGTGCAGGTCGGAACTTACCCGACAAGGAATTTCGCTACCTTAGGATGGTTATAGTTACCACCGCCGTTTACTGGCGCTTAAGTTCTCCGCTTCGCCCCGAAGAGCTAACAGGTCCCCTTAACGTTCCAGCACCGGGCAGGCGTCAGTCCATATACATCGAATTACTTCTTCGCATGGACCTGTGTTTTTAGTAAACAGTCGCTTCCCCCTGCTCTCTGCGGCCATACAACGCTCCACCCGCGCGGGGCTTCACGTCTCCGGCCCCCCTTCTCCCTAAGTTACGGGGGCAATTTGCCGAGTTCCTTAACCACAGTTCGCCCGATCGCCTCGGTATTCTCTACCTGACCACCTGTGTCGGTTTGGGGTACGGGCCGCTAAGAACTCGCTAGAGGCTTTTCTCGGCAGCATAGGATCACTGACTTCACCTGAATCGGCTCGGCATCACGTCTCAGCCTTCATGCGGTGCGGATTTGCCTACACCACGGCCTACACGCTTACCCCGGCACAACCACCGGCCGGGCTCAGCTACCTTCCTGCGTCACCCCATCGCTTGACTACTACCCATCAGGTTCCCACGCTCCCCACCATCCGTCCGAAGACATCAA
>NZ_JBEXYP010000058.1:1893-3049 GCF_040630995.1 Micromonospora sp. NPDC005710
CGGTTCGGGTGGTTAGCACAACGAGGTTCATCAGGGACGCTCTTTCGCGGGTACGGGAATATCAACCCGTTGTCCATCGACTACGCCTCTCGGCCTCGCCTTAGGTCCCGACTCACCCAGGGCGGATTAGCCTGGCCCTGGAACCCTTGGTCATCCGGCGGAAGGGTTTCTCACCCTTCTTTCGCTACTCATGCCTGCATTCTCACTCGTGCCGCGTCCACAACTGGGTCACCCCGCTGCTTCACTCGCGGCACGACGCTCCCCTACCCATCCACACACCTGCACAAGGAATCAAGTCCAAGCGAGGATAAAATGTGAATGCCACAGCTTCGGCGGTGTGCTTGAGCCCCGCTACATTGTCGGCGCGGAACCACTTGACCAGTGAGCTATTACGCACTCTTTAAAGGGTGGCTGCTTCTAAGCCAACCTCCTGGTTGTCTATGCGACCCCACATCCTTTTCCACTTAGCACACGCTTAGGGGCCTTAGCTGGTGATCTGGGCTGTTTCCCTCTCGACTACGAAGCTTATCCCCCGCAGTCTCACTGCCGCGCTCTCACTTACCGGCATTCGGAGTTTGGCTGATTTCGGTAAGCTTGTGGGCCCCCTAGACCATCCAGTGCTCTACCTCCGGCAAGAAACACGCGACGCTGCACCTAAATGCATTTCGGGGAGAACCAGCTATCACGGAGTTTGATTGGCCTTTCACCCCTAACCACAGGTCATCCCCCAATTTTTCAACATTGGTGGGTTCGGCCCTCCACGCGGTCTTACCCGCGCTTCAGCCTGCCCATGGCTAGATCACTCCGCTTCGGGTCTAGGACACGCGACTGAATCGCCCTATTCAGACTCGCTTTCGCTACGGCTCCCCCACACGGGTTAACCTCGCCACATGCCACTAACTCGCAGGCTCATTCTTCAAAAGGCACGCCGTCACCCCGCAAGGCTCCGACGGATTGTAGGCGAACGGTTTCAGGTACTATTTCACTCCCCTCCCGGGGTACTTTTCACCATTCCCTCACGGTACTTGTCCGCTATCGGTCACCAGGAAGTATTTAGGCTTACCAGGTGGTCCTGGCAGATTCACGGCAGATTTCAGGGGTCCGCCGCTACTCGGGAACACCCACAGAAGGTCAGCAACTTTCACCTACCGGACTA
>NZ_JBEXYP010000059.1:0-4745 GCF_040630995.1 Micromonospora sp. NPDC005710
GGCGGACCGCCGAGCTGCCAAAAGATGGTTCGCTCGTCGGGCCGTGACCACCACCCCCACCGGGTGGACGGTCCGAACATGAATCCAGCCAGTCGGCCACGTGGCCGACGACGCCTGGTGGCGCTACGGACTGGTGCTCAGCGCAGGCCGGCGAAGAGGTCGTCCTCGGGGGTCGGCGCGCCGGTCCGGTCCCGGACCCGCAGGAAGGTCTCCACGCCCATCAGCTCGGTGAACCGCTCCTGGCCCAGTTGCAGGAAGAAGATGTTCTCGGTCTGACTGGCGTGGGTGGCCAGCGCGCCGAACTTCTGCGCGCCGTACCTGCTGGTGTCGACCCAGGTGGTGATCTCGTCGTCGGGCAGGCCGAGCTGCGGTGCCGTCCCGTCCGGCTCGGCCCACTCGACGCCGAGCTCCTTCATGATCCGGCCGAACTCGGTGAACGCCGTACGCGGCACAGTGGTCCAGTAGACCTTCGCCGGGACGTCCGTCTGCTCGACGGCGGCCATGGTGATCCGGTGAGCCTGGATGTGGTCCGGGTGGCCGTAGAAACCGTTCTCGTCGTACGTGACGATCACGTCCGGCTGGTACTGCCGGATCAGCTCCGCGAGCCGGGCCGCAGCGTCCGCCACCGGCGTGATCCAGAACGCGCCGGGCTGGTCGTTCGTCGACCAGCCCATCATCCCGGAGTCGGCGTAGCCGAGAGTCTCCAGGTGGGTGACGTCGAGCATGGCGCAGCTGGCCTCCAGCTCGGCCTGGCGCATCGCCACGACGGCGGCCGGGTCGTGCCCCTCCTCGCCCGGCTTGACCCCACCCGGGCCGTCCCCACATCGCCCGTCGGTGCAGGTCACCAGCACTGTGGTGACCCCCTCGGCGGCATAGCGGGCCAGGACGCCGCCGGTGCTCGTCGCCTCGTCGTCGGGGTGGGCGTGCACCGCCATCAGGGTCAGAGGTCGCTCAGCCATGCCATCACCCTACGGTCATGGCCTGCCGGAGCTGGCCCCCTACCCGGTTCGGTACCTGTTGAATGGTCCTCGTGTGAACGGTGCCCAGGGCTCCCGGCGGGTCGTTAGATTCAGCCGTGATCAGCACATCCGAGCAGGTCCGGGCACGGGGAGAAGTCGATGGCAACTGCCGCTGGCGGGTTCACTGACCTGCGACGGATCGAGGCCGGAGTCCTGAACGTCGGATACGTGGACGCCGGGCCGCCCGACGGGGACGCGGTGATCCTCCTGCACGGCTGGCCCTACGACATCCACAGCTTCGCCGACGTCGTACCGCTGCTGACCGCCGCCGGTCACCGGGTCGTCGTCCCGTACCTGCGCGGCTACGGCACCACCCAGTTCCTCTCCGACGACACCATCCGAAACGGCGAACCGGCGGCCATGGGGCTCGACCTCATCGCCCTGATGGACGCACTGAAGATCGACACCGCGAAGCTCGCCGGGTTCGACTGGGGTGCGCGGACCGCCGACGTCGTCGCCGCGCTGTGGCCCGAACGCTGCCGAGGGCTGGTCTCGGTGAGCGGCTACCTGATCGACGGGCAGAAGTCCGGCACTGTGCCGTTGCCGCCGAAGGCGGAGCTGGCGTGGTGGTACCAGTACTACTTCGCCACCGAGCGCGGTAGGGAGGGGTACGACAAGAACCGGCGCGACTTCGCCAAGCTGATCTGGCACACCGCGTCGCCCCAGTGGACGTTCGACGACGCGACGTTCGACCGCAGCGCGGCGGCGTTCGACAACCCCGACCACGTCGACATTGTCATCCACAACTACCGCTGGCGGCTGGCCCTCGCCGACGGCGAGCCGCAGTACGACGAGCTGGAGAAGCGTCTGGCCGCGAAGCCGAAGATCACGGTGCCCAGCATCTCCCTGGAGGGCGACGCCAACGGTGCGCCGCACCTGGAGCCCACCGTCTACGCCAAGCAGTTCGCCGGCCCGTACGAGCACCGGACCGTCGGGGGCGGTGTCGGGCACAACCTGCCGCAGGAGGCACCGCAGGCCTTCGCGGACGCCGTGCTGGAGGTCTGAGCCGCTACGGCGTGGGCCGTTCCACCCGCACCGGATCACCCCGAACCAGCCCGTCGTGGATGCGCCACCGGGCGGTGGTGACGGCACGTCGCGCCTCCTCGTCGCCCCGCTCGATGCGTTGGCGCAGCAGGTCCAGGGCGACCCGGCGGTTGAGACCGAACTGCCGCTCCTCGTCCACCACCACCACCAGGCCCGAGGGACGGTGGGTGGCGCGTACCGCCGTGCTGGCCTTGTTCCGGTGCTGACCACCCGGCCCGCCGGTACGGCAGCCGACGACGTCGACGTCGGCCTCGCGGAACGGCGTGGGCCGGGCGTCGCGTTCGGGTGGCTGGGCGGTGACGTACCAGTTCTTCCGTCCGACCCCTGACCGGTACGGGCTGGGGGCCTGCCAGCACAGCGTCCCGGTCCACGTGGCGGCGAACGCCTCGGCGTCGGTGCCGGAGATCCGGATCAGCACCGACAGGTAGGTGCTGGCGCGGTCACCGGGCACCGCCTCGACCTGCTGGATCGTCAGACCTCGGCGGGTGCCCTCGGCACGCAGACGACGCAGCAACTGACCGACCGCCCAGGCGCACTCCTGCGGCCCGCGTCCGGCGGACAGCAGCAGCAACGCGTTCACGACCGGCCTCGCCGGCCGCGGTGGCCCCGCCGGTCCGCTCGTGCGGCGGACCCGACGTCGGGTGTCTTGTAGGTGACCAGAGGCGTCGTGCTCACCACAGGCGTGGCCAGTTGGTGCGCGACGAGGTCGGCGATCACCTGCTCGATGCGCTTGTACGCGGTGGGCGCCTCCTCGAAGAGGAGCTGCCGGTCACCGCAGACCACCAGCGACCCCACCGGGGTACGGCGGAGTTCCTCGACCGTGTGCTTGGCCCGGCCCCGCCGCAGGGCGTCGGCGCGCGACATCTTGCGTCCGGCGCCGTGGGCCACCGAGTGGTTGGCGTCCGGCCCGGCGTGCGCGGCCACCAGGTAGGACGCCGTGCCCCGCGTACCGGCGACCAGCACGTCCCGCCCGTCACCGGGCGCCGCGCCCTTGCGGTGCAGGTAGACACCGTCCCGGACCTCGACCAGGTTGTGGCACTGGTCGACGATCGGCGTGGTGGGCTCGGCTCCCAACGCGTGCGCCACCCGGGCGGCCAGCACCCGGCGGTTGAGCGAGCCCCACCGCACCGCCTCGTCGTGCCTGTGCAGGTAGGCGGCCGGGTCGGGGGCCGCGCCCGCGCCGTGGACCTCGGTGTGCGCCCGCAGGATCCGCTCGCCCAGGCCACGGGAACCGCTGTGCACGATGAGCACCAGATCGCCCACGTCGAGCCCGAGCCGGCCCGCGTGTCGTCCGTCGAGGACGGTGTCGACCCGGGCCAGCTCCACGAAGTGGTTGCCCCGGCCCACCGTCCCGAGACCATCGAGGTGACCGGCCGGAACGTCATGGTCGACGACGGCCCAGGCGGGGTCGTCGGCGTCGCGTACCGGGTCGAGCGCCTGGTCGAGGTCGGGGAACCGGGCGGCGAGCCGTTCCGGTACAGCCCGCTTGAGCGTGATCGGGAACACGGCGATGCCGCAGCCGATGTCGGAGCCGACGAGGAACGGGTACAGCACTGTCGACGCCATGGCCGCACCGATGGGCGCACCCTTGCCGGGATGCAGATCCGGCATCGCGGCGACGTGCCGCATGCCGTCCAGGGCGGCGACCTGCTGGCACTGCGCGAGCGCGTCGGACTCGATCCAGCTCGCGGGAGAGGCGAACACAGTGACGGTGGCCGGGGCGGACGGGGGCAGTGTCTCCCGAGGGAGGTGGTGCTGGGACAAGGAAACTCATCTCTGGCGGTGGACGCGGGAACGGACGGCGTCACGGCCCCCGGGAGGCATCACCGGTGGCGCGGAGCAGGGGGTGGTGTCCGTCAGTACGTCATGGACGTCACTCTGGCCGAGGCGGGCCAGGCACGACAACTGATTTACGCTGCCGCGATGAGCGCACCGCGTCGCATCCTGGTCTACGGGGTGTACGGCTCCGGCAAGTCCACCCTGGCCGCGCGGTTGGCCGAACACCTCGGCCTGCAGTGGTATCCGGTGGACGACCTGCTCTGGCAGCCGGGCTGGGTCGAGGTGCCCGTCGCTCAGCAGCGCAGCCGGATCGAGGAGATCTGTCGACGGGACCGCTGGATCATCGACGGGGCGTACCACGGCTGGCGGGACGTCCCGCTGGCCCGCGCCGACCTGGTCGTCGGCCTGGACTATCCACGGTGGCGCTCGTTCGGACGGTTGCTCCGCCGCACCGTGCGCCGGGTGGCCACCGGCGAGGTGATCTGCAACGGCAACCGCGAGTCGCTGGGCAGTGTGCTGTCCGCGGACTCGATCCTGGTGTGGCACGTCACCGCGTTCGGCCGGGCCCGACGGAGGATGCGGGCCTGGCGGGCCGACCCGTCCGGCCCCCCGGTGGTGTTGGTGCGCTCCCCAGCGGAGCTGGATGTCTGGCTGGGCGGGCTGCCCCGCCGGCGAGGCCGCGCAGGACCCGCCGGTGGGTGAACATCCATCAAGGATGACCCGGGTGGCGCGGCGGCAGCGCGAGGACGAAGCCATGCGCAATCTGGGCCACCGACTGACCGCCATGCTGTACGCGCCGTCGGCCCGCTCCCACCCGACGAGTATCTGAGGTCGTCGCCCGGCCTGATCGACATGCTCCGCGACCACGCCTCGGCGATGACCGACGCGGGCCGTGATCCCGCC
>NZ_JBEXYP010000060.1:0-4738 GCF_040630995.1 Micromonospora sp. NPDC005710
CCGCCGTGTCATTCCAACCGGACAGCAACTGCCAACGTTCATCCACGTCGAGCACGTCCACAGCGCTCACCCGCGCGCCCGGCTCATCAACCAACACCGCCAACACCCGCACGAACCGCTCCACAAGCCCACTGACCGAACCCGCATCAAACAGATCGACGGCCGCGGTCAACGCACCGCGAAGGCCCGCCGGTTCGCCCGCTTCGTCGTGGGTCTCCTCAATGCTCCATTCGAGGTCGAACTTGGCGGTGGCGGCAGCGGCGATGGACGGCGCGGCGCTCTGGATGCCGGGCAGGTCCAGCACCGCCTCGGGGTTGTTCTGCAAGGTGAGCATGACCTGGAAGAGTGGGTGCCGGGCCATCGATCGGGCCGGGGCCAACTCCTCCACCAGCTTCTCGAACGGAACGTCCTGGTGTTCGAACGCCGACAGTGCGGTCTCCCGCGCGCGGACCAGCACCTCGCGGAAGGTCGGGTTCCCGGACACGTCGGTCCGCAGTACGAGGGTGTTGACGAAGAAGCCGACGACGTCGTCGATGCCCTCGTCGTTTCGTCCGGCAGTTGCCGTGCCGATCGGGATGTCGGTGCCGGCGCCCAGCCGCGACAGCATCACCGCCAGAGCGGCCTGCAGCGCGTTGAAGACTGTGACACCCTCGGCGCGGGCCAACTCCTGTAGGCGGGCATGCAGGTCGGCAGGGATCCGTAGCGGTTCCCGGTGGCCGTTCCGGTTGGCGATGGCCGGCCGCGGCCGGTCGGTCGGTAGCCGCAGATCCTCTGGCGCGTCGGCGAGTGCTGCCTGCCAGTACGCCAACTGCTGGGCGATGACGCTGTTCGGGTCGGTCTCGTCACCCAGGAACTCGCGCTGCCAGATCGCGTAGTCGGCGTACTGCACCGGCAGCGGCGACCACTGCGGTGCCCGGCCGTCAGACCGGGCGGCGTACGCCTCGGAGAGATCACGTGCCAGCAGACCCATCGACCATCCGTCGGCCGCGATGTGGTGGACGACGACGACCAGCACGCAGCCGTTGAACAGCCAGGCCCGGATCGGGAGTTCGCAGGCCAGGTCGAACCGGTGTCGGGTGGCGGCGGCGATGTCCGTCTCGTCGCCGTCGAGGACCTCCAGCCGCCAGTCGATCTCAGCCGTGTCGAGTATCCGCTGGTAAGGCTCACCCTCGGTCGTCGCGAAGATCGTACGTAGGGCCTCGTGCCGGCCGACGACGTCGCGCAGTGCGTTGTTCAGCGCTTCGGCGTCGGCGTCCGGCATCCGCAGCACGACAGGCAGGTTGTAGTCGGCCGACGGACCGTCCAGTTGGCCGAGGAACCACAGTCGGCGTTGCGCGAACGACAGCGGTGCGCGGGCGGGCCGGGCGGCCGCGACCAGGGACGGGCGGGCCTGTCGGGTCGTGTCCAGCCTGGCGGCGAGCGCGGCTGCGGTGGGCGCCTCGAAGATCGCGCGCAGCGGTACCTCGGCGCCGAGGACGGTGCGGATCCGGCTGGCCAGCCGCACCGCGAGCAACGAGTGGCCGCCGAGAGCGAAGAAGTCCGCGTCGGCGGCGACCCGGGAGAGGCCGAGCACATCGGCGAACGCGGCCCGGATGAGTTCCTCGCGCGGGTCGGACGAGGTGCGGTCCACGCCGTCCCCGCTGACCGGAGCGGGTGCGGGCAGGGCGGCCAGGTCGAGCTTGCCGTTCGCCGTCAGCGGGAGCGCGTCGAGGACCACCACCGCGGACGGGACCATGTACTCCGGCAGTCGACGTGCCACCGATTCCCGTACACCGGTGCCGTCGCCGCCGACCACGTACGCGACGAGGCGGTCCTGCTGGACCGCCACCGCGGCCTGCGCCACGTCGGGGTGTGCCGCGACGGCCGCCCGAACCTCGCCCAGCTCCACCCGGAAGCCGCGGATCTTGACCTGGTCGTCGGTGCGGCCGAGGTATTCGAGGTGCCCGTCCGTGGTCCACCGGACGAAGTCGCCGGTGCGGTACATCCGTTCGCCGGCCCGGTAGGGGCTGGCGACGAAGCGTTCGCCGGTCAGGGCGGGCCGGCGGAGGTAGCCGCGGGCCAGACCGGCGCCGTGGACGTACAGCTCGCCGGGCACGCCGGCCGGCACCTGACGCAGCCGGGCGTCGAGGACGGACAACTGGGCGTTGGCCACGGGACGTCCGATGACCGGTCGCGCCGTGTCGGAGAGCCGGGCACTCGCAGATTCGACTGTGCACTCGGTGGGGCCGTACATGTTGAGAGCGTCGAGGTCGGGGGTGGCGCGCAGCCGCCGCCACAGCGATTCGGGTACGGCCTCACCACCGAGCGCGATTCGGGTCGGACGCTGAGCCGGGTCGTCGAGTAGGCCATGGGTGAGCAGCGCCTCGACGTGCGAGGGGGTGGCAACCAGGACGTCGATGCGGTGGGCCCCGAGCCACGGCACCAGCAGCGCTGGGTCGCTCCAGGTGGCGGCGTCGACGACGTGCAACTCGTGGCCGTTCAGTAGGGCGGTCAGTTGGTCCCAGGACGCGTCGAAGGACACTGACAGTCCGAGCGCGACGCGCATCCGTCCCGGGCCGGCCAGCAGCGAACGCTGGTGTCCCGTACACAGGTTGGCCAGGCTGCCATGGCTGACCTGGACACCCTTGGGGAGACCGGTCGACCCGGAGGTGTAGATGACGTACGCCGCATGGGTCGGCAGCAGCGTGGTAGCGGGCGGAAGGGGTGCGTCGATCGATTCGTCGAGGGCATCGTCGAGCATGACCATCGGTACGTCGGGCGGCAGCATCTTCGACGTACGGCTGGTGGTCAGCACCAGGGCCGGCGCGGCGTCGCGGACGAGGTGTCGCACCCGCTCGGTCGGGTAGGTCGGATCGACGGGCAGGTAGGCGCCGCCGGCCTTGAGCACCGCGAGCAGCGCGACGACAAGATCGATGCCACGTTCCAGGCACACCCCGACGACCGACTCCGGTCGGACGCCGCGACTTACCAGCAGCCGAGCGAGAGTGTCGGTTCGCTGGTCGAGGTCCGCATAGGTCAGTGTGACGCCGCCGCTGACCAGGGCGGGCGCGCCCGGCGACTGCGCGACCTGGGCCCGGACCATCTGCGGTACGGTCCGCTCCGGCACCGCCAGCGCTGGCCCGGTCCCCCACTCAGCGAGGCTGCGTTGGTCTGCTTCGTTCAGGATGTCGACGTCGCTGAGCCGGGTCGCCGGTCGGACGACGACGGTTTCCACCACGCGTGCAAACCGGTTGGCCAGTTGACGCACGGTCTCGGCCTCGAAGAGGTCCGCAGCCCCGACCAGCACCCCGCGCAGCCCGGCGGGCGCGCCGGTGGCATCGACGATCTCCTCGGCGCTGACCTCGAGGTCGAACTTGGCCACCACCGATCCACCGTTGGTGCGCCGGGTCGCCAACTCCGGCAGGTCGAGGGCGGCGTGGTCGTTGTTCTGCAGGGTGAGCATCACCTGGAACAGCGGGTGGTGGGCCAGCGAGCGGGTCGGGGCCAACTCCTCCACCAGCCGTTCGAACGGCACGTCCTGGTGGGCGAAGGCGGCCAGGCAGGCCTCACGGCTCCGGCGCAGCACCTCGGTGATCGTGGGGTCGCCCGACAGGTCGTTGCGCACAACGAGGGTGTTGACGAAGAACCCGACGAGATCGTTGAGCGCCTCGTCGGTGCGGCCGGCAACGGCCGTACCGACTGGGACATCCGTACCGGCGCCCAGCCGGGACAGCAGCAGCGCGAAGGCGGCTTGTAGCACCATGAAGACGGTCGCGCCCTCGGCCCGGGCCAACCGCGCCAGGGCGACGTGGGCTTCGGCGGACACGTCGAACGGAACGCTGTGCCCACTGTGTCCCGGCACGGCGGGTCGCGGCTGGTCGATCGGCATCGTCAGCTCGGTGGGCGCGCCGGCCAGGGTGTTTCGCCAGTAGGCGACCTGCCTTTCGAGGACGCTGGCCGGGTTGTCCCGGTGGCCGAGCAGCTCCTGCTGCCAGAGGGCGTAGTCGGCGTACTGCACCGGCAGCGGGGGCCACTCGGGGGCGGCTCCGCTGCTGCGGGCCGCGTACGCGGTCGAGAAGTCTCGGGACAGCGGTGTCCAGGACCAGCCGTCACCGGCGATGTGGTGCATGACCACGACCAGGGTGTGGTCGTCCGCGCTGGTGGTGAACAGCCACATCCGCAGCGGCGGCTCGACAGTCAGGTCGAATCCGTGCCCGGCCGCGTCGGCGACGGCGTCGTCGAGTGCCCGCTCGTCGACGTCGGCCACCGTCAGCACCTCGGGCATGTCGGCCAGTTCCAGGACCCGCTGGTACGGCTCACCGTCGACGACGTCGAACACGGTGCGCAGCACCTCGTGCCGGGCGAGCAGATCCCGCACCGCCGCGCGCAGCGCATCCCGATCGACGGCACCCGTCAGACGCAGCACGTTGGGGACGGTGTAGGTCCGGCTGGGGCCTTCCAACTGGTCGATGAACCAGAGGCGGCGCTGACCGGACGACAGGGGAATGTTCTCCGGGCGCGGCCGGACGGTCAGCACTGGCCGGCTGTTGGCGGCGTCCGTGCCACTGGCATCGGCTTCCGGCAGGGCAGCTGCCAGGTCGGCCACCGTCGGCGTCTCGAACACCGCCCGGATTTCCACCTCGACGCCGAGTAGTGCGCGGATGCGGGAGATGAGTCGTACGGCCAGCAGCGAGTGGCCGCCGAGTTCGAAGAAGTCGTCGTCGACGCCGACGTGGTCGAGGCCGAGGATGTCGGCGTA
>NZ_JBEXYP010000061.1:0-3857 GCF_040630995.1 Micromonospora sp. NPDC005710
TCCAGACACGCCGCATGAGTGCAGTGCTTACACACATCCGACATCATCAACCACCGAAAATCCGTACGACCCTGCGCACCCGTGCCCCGCCCCGGGGGCTGAGCAGCGGGCATACCCAGGAACTGCGGTCCCGCGTCGACCGGCCGGTCCGGTTTCGCGTCGACCGGCGCGCCCAGGACGTCCACCGGAGAGACACCGCGCCCGACCGTACGCGGCTGCTCAATGAACGCCACGTGCCGCCACGAGTTCGCCGTCAACGCGCCGGTGTTGTCGTACGACATGCCGAGCAGATCCAGGCCGCTCTCCGGCACACCGTTCCACTCCTTGCACGCCACCTCACACGCCTTACAACCAATGCAGACGCTGGTGTCGGTGAAGAACCCCATCCGCGGCGGCGCGTTCTCGTAACCGGCGTCGGGCGCGGGGTCCAGCGGACCGTACAGGCTGTTCGGGTCAGGAAGCACCGTGTTCCCTTCCCTCGTCGTCGATGGTGACGGCCGGGGCGTGCTGCCCCGGGGTGATCCCGGCGCGCCGCTGGTAGTCGGCCACCAGGTCGAGCAACGCCGCGCCGGTGGGACGACGCCCCGGCCGCACGTCGCAGGTGCCGACCTTGCTCTCCTGGATGAGGACGTTCGGGTCCAGGCTGATGCCGAACAGGTCGTTCGCCGAGTCACCGGTGACCAGACCCTCGAAACCGAAGTGGTACGGCAACCACACCTGGTGGATGACCCGACCGTCCACCCGCAACGGGGTGAGCCGGTCGGTGACGAGGACCCGCGCCTCGATCACCGCCCGGCCACTGACCAGGTGCGCCCACCCCAGGTGCGTCAGCCCCACCTCGGCGGCCAGGGCCGGAGACACCTCGACGAACATCTCCGGTTGCAGCTCCGCGAGGCGTGACACCGTCCGGCTCATTCCGCCGGCGGTGTGGTGCTCGGTGAGCCGGCTGACAGTGAACACGTACGGGAACACCTGATCGTGCTGCTGCGGCGGACTCGGGTTCACCGAGTTCACCGGATGCGCGTACATCTTGCGGGTCGGGTTGGCCTGCTGACCGTAGAGCGGGTTACGCACCGGCGACTCCACCGGCTCGTAGTGGGTGGGCAGTGGGCCGTCCAGGACGCCGCTCGGCGCGTACAGCCAGCCCTTGCCGTCGCCCTGCATGACGAACGGGTCGTCGCCGGCGATGCCCTCCGGCCCGGACGCGCCGGCCGGTGGCCGGTACGACGGCGGTTTGGTCTTCTCGAAGTCCGGCACGTCGTAACCGGTCCACTCGCCCTTGTCCGCGTCCCACCACACGTAGCGCTTGCGCTCACTCCACGGGTTGCCGTCCGGGTCGGCGGACGCACGGTTGTAGAGGATGCGCCGGTTCGCCGGCCACGCCCAACCCCACTCGGCTGCCACCCAGTCCTGCTCGTGCCGGGACCTGCGCCGGGCCGCCTGGTTGACGCCGTCGGCGTACACCCCGCTGTAGATCCAGCAGCCGATCGCTGTGGAACCGTCCGGGCGTGCCTCGGCGAAACCGGACAGCGGACGGCCGGTCGCCACGTCGTACCCGTTGATCTCGCGCAGGACCGCCTCGGCGCTCGGCTCCGCGTGCGGACCGTGCGTCGGGTAGTCCCAGGTGAGGTCGAGCAGCGCACGGTCGCGCGGCAGCGGCGAGTCGGCGAGCTTCTCCCGCAGTTTGCGGCCCAGGTGGTAGAAGAACCACAGCTCGGAACGGGCGTCGCCCGGCGGCTCGACGGCCTTCTCGCGCCACTGCAACAGGCGTTGCGTCTGGGTGAACGTGCCCTCCTTCTCCACATGCGAGGCGGCGGGCAGGAAGAACACCTCGGTGCGGCACTCCTCGGGCACGATCTCCCCGGTGGCGATCTCGGGGCCGTTCTGCCAGAACGTCGCACTCTCGATCATGAACAGGTCGCGGACGACGAGCCAGTCGAGGTTGGCCATTCCGAGCCGCTGCGCCCGACCGTGCGCCGAACCGACCGCCGGGTTCTGCCCGAGCAGGAAGTACCCCTTGATCTTCCCGTCGATCATGTTGAGGACCTGCTGGTACGTGCCGTGGTCACCGGTCATCCGCGGCAGGTAGCCGTAGCAGAAGTCGTTCTCCGGCGTCGCCGCGTCACCCCAGTACGCCTTGAGCAGGCTGGCGGCGAACGACCGCGCGTTACCCCAGAACCCCTTCTGCCCCGGGTGGCGGATGCTGTCCACCCAGTCGTCGAAGCTCGGGTGCTCGGCGTGGTGCGGCATCGGCAGGTAACCGGGCAACAGGTTGAACAACGTCGGGATGTCGGTCGAGCCCTGAATGCTGGCGTGGCCCCGAAGCGCCATCACGCCACCACCCGGGCGGCCCATGTTGCCCAGCAGCAGTTGGATGATCGCGCCGGTGCGGATGTACTGCACGCCGACGCTGTGCTGCGTCCACCCCACCGAGTAGATCAGCATGCCGGTGCGGTCCCGGCCGGAGTTCGCCGTCCACGCCCGCGCCAACTCCAGGAACTGCGCCTGCGAAATGCCGCACACCCGCTCCACCATCTCCGGTATGTAGCGGGCGAAGTGCCGCTTGAGGATCTGGTAGACGCAGCGCGGATGCTGCAACGTCTCGTCGCGCCGGGTCTGACCGCTCACCGCCGCGCCGTGCGACTCGTGCGTCAACCCCGCGGCGCTGTCCCGCTCCTGAGCGGTGTGCCCACTGCCCGACGAACCCTCGTGCCCCTCGTACTGCCAGCTGTCCTGCACGTACGCGCCGGTCTCGGGGTCGAAGCCGGAGAAGAAGCCGTCGCCGTCCTCGGTGTCGCTGAACTCCGCGCTGACGATCGTCGCCGCGTTGGTGTACGCCAGCACGTACTCCCGGAAGTCCAGGTCGTTGTCCAGGATGTAGCGCACCACCCCACCGAGCAACGCGATGTCGGTGCCCGCCCGGATCGGCAGGTACTCGTCCGCGACAGCGCTCGTCCGGGTGAACCGCGGATCGACGTGGAAGACCTTCGCGCCCTTGCGCTTGGCCTCCATCACCCACTGGAAACCCACCGGGTGCGCCTCAGCCATGTTCGAACCCTGGATGACGATCACGTCAGCATTGGCGATGTCCTGTTGGAAATCCGTCGCACCGCCACGACCGAAGCTGGCCCCCAGACCGGGGACGGTGGCGGAGTGTCAAATGCGGGCCTGGTTCTCGATCTGCAACGCCCCCATCGCGGTGAACAACTTCTTGATGAGGTAGTTCTCCTCGTTGTCCAGCGTCGCCCCACCCAGACTGGAGATGCCCAGCGTCCGGTTGAGCGGCCGGCCCTGCGTGTCGACGTCCTCCCAGGTCTGCTCGCGGGCGGCGAGGATCCGGTCGGCGATCATGTCGAGCGCGGTGTCGAGCTCCAGATCCTCCCACTGTGTCGAGTACGGCCGGCGGTAGCGAACCGTCGTCTGCCGCAGAGGGCTGGTTACCAGACTCTTGCTCGCCGACCCCTTCGGGCACAACCGGCCCCGCGAGATGGGGCTGTCCGGATCGCCCTCGATCTGGCTGACCTGCCCGTCCTTCACGAACACCCGCTGACCACACCCCACCGCGCAGTACGGGCAGACGGACCGGGCCACGCTGTCGGCGGTGTCGGTGCGGGCAGTGAGCGCGCGGGAGCCGTCGGACTTCGCCGCCGCACCACGGCCCAACGGGTCAGTGCCGGTGAGCTGGCGGTAGACCGGCCAGCCCTCGATGAAGGTCCGCAGGCCCACCCCGACACCCCCTCCCACGCGAGCGACCCCCTGAAGATAGGTCAACCGGGACAGGTTCGCGAACCGGGAAATGCAGACAGCGCCGCCCCCGGCCGGTGAGCCGGGGGCGGCGCAGGAGGGGGGGTGGAGGT
>NZ_JBEXYP010000062.1:0-3608 GCF_040630995.1 Micromonospora sp. NPDC005710
TGCGGCTGGACGCGCACCCCCGGCTGCGCGAGCTGTACCTCGACGCCGAGGCCGAGGACGGCTACCAGCGGCAGCGCGAACGGGTCGTCGACGGCGGCGGGGGAGCCGTGCGCCCGCTCGTAGTCGCGGGCGTAGCCGTGCCGGCGACCGTCGGCACCGTAGAAGAAGAGTCGGCCGGCCGCGTAGACCTCGACGGGTGTGGCGTCCAGCCACCAGTTGACCAGGTCGAAGTGGTGGCTGGCCTTGTGCACCATCAGCCCGCCGGAGGTGGCCTTGTCGCGGTGCCAGCGGCGGAAGTAGTCGGCGCCGTGGCGGACGTCGAGCAGCCACTCGAAGTGCACCGAGCCGACCTCGCCGACCGCGCCCTCGGAGAGCAGCCGGCGAACCTGTTCGTGCAACGGGTTGTAGCGGTAGTTGAAGGCGACCGTCACCCGGCCGCCGGTCTCGCTCACCGTGTCCAGGATCCGCCGGCAGCGGGCCGCGTCCACCGTCATCGGCTTCTCGGTGACGACCTGCCGGCCGGCGCGCAGCGCTGCCACCACGTACGCGTCGTGGGTGACGTCCACACTGGTGACCAGGACGACGTCGACGCGTTCGGAGTCCAGCATGGCCGCGAAGTCACCGGCCGCGTACGTCGGCACCGGACGGTGACCCAGCTCGCCCAGCCAGCGGTTGTGCGCGTCCATCCGGGCCTGGTTCGTGTCGGCGAAGGCGACCAACTCGGTGGTGTCGGCGTGGTCGAGCACCATCGCCCGGACGAACATCTCGGCCCGCGCGCCGGTGCCCACGACGGCGTACCGGGACCGTGCGGCGGCTCTCGGTGACATGCGGTCGCCTCCCGTGATGCTGCAAAGGTTTGCAATGAAGTAACCACGATCGATCTCACCGCGTCAACGACGACAGCGGGATCGGCGTCATATGTCAGCTTTTGGGAGCTGACAGGTGACCAAGGGGAGTGTGGGTGCAACAAAGACGTAACCATTGACCGTTGACACTGGCGCAACCGTTTGCATTAATGGGCCACACCTGCGTGACAGCCACCACATCGGACGAAGGGGGCCGCCGTGCCAGTCACCATCCGGGACGTCGCCCGGGCGTCCGGTGTGCACATCTCCACCGTGTCCCGCACCTTCTCCGCACCACACCTGGTCAACCCGGAGACCCGGGTCCGGGTGCTCGCCTGCGCGGAGGATCTGGGCTATCGGCCGAACCGTGCCGCCCGGGCCCTGATCACCGGGCGGACGCACAACATCGGGCTGATCATCGCGGACATCGCGAACCCGTTCTTCCCGCCGCTGATCAAGGCGGCGGAGAGTCAGGCCCGCCACCGCGACTACCACGTCTTCGTGGCCGACACCAACGAGGACCCGGCCGCCGAGGAAGAGCTGGTCCACGCGCTGGCCAAGCAGGTGGACGGCGTGCTGCTGTGCAGCCCCCGGATGAGCAACAGCCTGATCGAGCAGCTCAGCCGCGAGGTGCCACTGGTCGTGGTGAACCGCCAGGTGACCGGCCTGCCCTGCGTGCTGATGGACGTCGGGCAGGGCGCCCGCGCGGCGATCGAGCACCTGGTCGGCCTGGGGCACCGCAGCATCGCGCTTCTCGGCGGCCCGCGCAGCTCGTGGACCAACCGGGAGATGCGCCGTGCCGCCGCCGCTGCCGCCCGCGCCGGCGGCGCGGAGCTGACACTGCTCGGCCCCAACGCGCCCACCGAGGTCGGCGGCTCCGCCGTCGCCGAGCAGGTGAAACGCAGCGGCGTGTCGGCGGTGCTCGCCTACAACGACCTGATGGCGATCGGCCTGATCGAAGGGCTGGACGCGCTCGGGGTCCGGGTGCCGCAGGAGGTGAGCGTCGTCGGGGTCGACGACATCACCCTGAGCCGGCTGACCCGCCCCAAACTGACGACGGTGGCCACACCCACCGGGGCCGCCGGCCGGACGGCCGTCGACATGCTGCTGCAACAGGACATCGAGTCACCGCGCGGTGCGCGGGGCTCCGGTGCCGGCACGGCGCTCGGCGTCCGTCGTACCACAGCACAGGTAATGCTCCAGACCGACCTGGTCATCCGCGACTCGACCGGCCCGGGCCCGTACGCCCGACCGGCACGTCCCCTGGCCGCACCACGTGGCCCGGGCCCGCATTGCCCTGCGGACCCGGGCACCCCGACTGCGGCCACCGGTGACGCCGTCGCCTCCTAATGCCGAGGAGTGAGCGCACATGCACCCCGCAACGTCCCCCACCACTGACGCGCCCGTCGGGCGCGCCCACCGTACCCCGCTGCCGCGGCGGCGCCTGCTGCGTGGCCTGCTCGCCGTGACGGTCGCCGCACCGCTGCTGTTCGGGGCTGCCGCCTGCGGAGACGACGGCGAAGCCGCCGATCCAAACGCTCCGGTCAAGCTCTCCGTCTTCTGGTGGGGCGGCGACGCCCGGGCCAAGCTGACCGAGGACGCGCTGGCCCTGTACACCAGGAAGAACCCGAACGTGACATTCGAGAAGACCTGGCAGGCCAACCAGGGCTACTTCGACAAGCTGGCCACGCTCACCGCCGGCGGCAACCCACCGGACCTCTTCCAGATCGACGACAACTACCTCGCCGAGTACGCGGCCCGCAACACCACTCTCGACCTGACCTCGTACCAGAAGTCCGGCAAGCTGGACACCTCCAAGTTCCCGGAGAGCCTCTGGCAGTACGGAGTGGTGGACGGCAAGCTCGCCGGCCTGGCCGCCGGGGAGAACACCCAGGGTCTGGTCTACAACAAGACGCTGCTGACCACTCACAACCTGCCCGAGCCGACCACCGGGATGAGCTGGGAGCAGCACATCGCCTGGGCCGAGCAGGTCACCGCCAAGACCAGGGTGCCCGGCACCCAGGACCCGAGCGCCGACTACAAGGCGTTCTGGGTCTGGCTGCGCCAGCAGGGCAAGGACCTCTACCAGGGCAAGGAGTTGGGCTTCACCGCCGAGGACGTCACCAAGTGGCTCGACCTGTGGAAGGGCGCCCGCGACCGCAGGGCCACCCCGACCGCCGACGTCATCCACGAGGGCAACTCCAGCGACGTCACCAAGCAGTTGGTGGTCACCGGCAAGTCGGCCACCTCCTGGGTCTGGGCCAACCAGATGCCGGACCTGAAGAAGAACACCAAGGACGAGCTGGGCGTCATCGCCTACCCCGGTGACCCCAGCGCGCAGTGGGCCCGGGCCTCGATGTACTGGTCGGTGTTCAAGGGCAGCAAGAACAAGGACGTCGCGGTCGACGTGATCAACTTTCTGAACAACGACCTGGAAGCGGTCAAGCTGCTCGGCACCGACCGCGGCCTGCCGTCCAACCTGGACCTGCGTCGCGTGGTCAGCGACGACACCACCGACCCGGCCATGAAGCAGTCGATCGCCGTCGAGGCGGAGCTGACCCAGAAGTTCGGCAAGTCGCCGCAGGTGCCGATCAAGGGACACAGCAAGGTGAAGTCCGAGCTGATCAAGGCCGCCGAGAACGCGCAGTACGGCCGGGCCACCCCCGCCGAGGCCGCCGCCCAGTTCGTCGAGGCGTGCAAGTCCGCCATCGCCTGACCGCCAACCAGGCGAGGAGAGGAGCTGTTCGTGGCGTTGACCACGGC
>NZ_JBEXYP010000063.1:0-3523 GCF_040630995.1 Micromonospora sp. NPDC005710
GGCGGCGGGCGCACTGGGTCGTGCTCGGCGCGGTGCTGGCCCTCGCCGGGGTGGCCACCGCGGCGACGCTCTACCTGACCCGGGACCGCTACCCGGACCTGGAGTTCACCTCGCTGCGCGAGCTGTCCCGACCGCCGGCCGGCGCCGAACGTCCGCTCGACATGTGGACGGCGGTGCTCGACGACCGGGCCTACCTGGCGTTTCCGCTGCCGGACGACCGGCTTGAGGTGGTGGCCGTCGACGCGGGCGACGGCCGCGAGGTGTGGCGCGAACAGACCGACGTGCAGGCCGACGACTGGACGGCGATCATCGCCGTCCCCGGGGCGGTCGCGGTCCTCGCCGACGCACCCGGCGACAGCACCCCCCGACCGCTGGCCGTCCTCGACGGGCGGACCGGCGAGCAGCGCTGGCAGCGCGTACTGCGGGGCGACGACGACGTCTACTTCGCCGACGACACGGCGGTGCTCGTGGACCGGGCCGCTGACGAACTGGTCGGCCTGCGCCTGACCGACGGCTCGGCGAAGTGGACCCAGCCCAACCCTCGCGGCGAGTTCACCGGTGGCCGAACCGTGGTCCGGCCGGTCGGCACCGACGCCGCGGCGGGCGGGCCGGCCTTCCTCGACGGCACACCCCGCGACCCGTGGACGAGCAAGGGGCGGCGACTCGTCCAGGTGGGCGCGGACCGGTCGGTGCGAGTGCTCGACATGGCCTCCGGCGCCGTGCTCCGCCAGTGGGGCAGCGTCGCCGACCTCGACGACCTGGTGGTCGCCCACGAGGACCGCCTGTACGTGGCCGCCAACGAGGGTGGATACCAGGTGCTCGCGTACGACCTGGGTTCCGACGCCGAGCCGGTGGTGCTGTACCGCTCCGGGAACGACGCGTACCGCCCGAAAGAGCTGGTCGCCTGCGGTGAGCGGCGGGTCTGCCTGTTGCAGGTGCCGGACAACGACGTTTCGCGCACGGCTGTGGTGGCGGCCACCGAGGGTGAGCGCACGATCAGCTGGCCGGCGCCGGGCGTGACCGGCCTGGTGCCGCTGGGCGAGCAGGTGCTCGCCCAGCGACAGTCCCCGGAGCCGACAGTCACCGTCTTCGACGCCGACGGCAAGCCGGTGTTGCGGGACCGGGGCGGGGTGGCGGTCCGCCTCGACTCCGGCAACCTGTTGGTTTTCGCGAAGGCGCCAAGTGGGATAGCTGACAACCGGGTGCTGGCCGGGGTGTGGGCCGAGTCCGGCAAGGTCGACGAGTTGGGTGAGCTGAAGGACGTGCGAAGCTCGTCCTGCTCGTGGAACACCCACGTGATCGCCTGCGCCGCGGAGAAGGACTTCGTGCTGTACCGCTTCACCGACGACTGACGTCACCGCCCCTCGGGCCGGCTCGTACGATGCTCCGGTGAATCTTCGAGGCACGGTCCGCGCCGATCGTCCGTTGGTGGTTCTCGCCGTGGGCGAGGAGGCCCGCTACCTGCCACCCGACCTGCCGGTCCTGCTCACCGGCATGGGCAAGGTGAACGCCGCCAGCGCGGTGGCGGCGGTACTGGCCGCCGGGCCACGTCCCGCGCTGCTGCTCAACCTGGGTACGGCCGGCGCGTTGCGTCCCGGTCTGGTCGGTATCCACGAGGTCGCCACGGTGCTTCAGCACGACCTGGACACCGACCTGCTGCGCACGCTCACCGGCGAGACCTACGGGGCGCCCCTGTCGCTGGCCGCCGAGGGCGCGGTGCTGGCCACCGGAGACACCTTCGTGGCCGACGACGCCGAGCGGGACCGGTTGGCGCGGCGCGCCGACCTGGTCGACATGGAGGGGTACGCGGTGGCCTGGGCCGCCGCGCAGGCCGGGGTGCCGTGTCGACTGGTCAAGCAGGTCAGCGACGAGGCGGGCGACGGTGCCGCCCGGACCTGGCAGGAGTCGGTGGACGCCTGTGCCCGCGACCTCGCCGACTGGGCCGCCCGACACGTCGCCTGACCGCGCGGGTTCAGTCGCCGGACTGCCGGAACCGCAGGCCCGGCGTGGTCTCCCGGGCTGCCCCGGGAAGCAGGACGTGACCCGCCAGCCCCAGCCCCACGACCACGGTGACCAGCACCGGCGGCCAGTGGCCGGCCCAGGGCAGCACCAGCAGCGGCACCACCAGGCAGCCCAGCCGCCACCACGGCGCGTTCGTCGACACCAGCAGGGTGAACAATGCGCGGCCGATCACGAACAACGTCGGGCCGCCGATGATCAACAGGAGCCACGTCGCCGGTGTCGTCCCGCTCGGCCGGGAAACCACCAGATCGAACGCGGCCGCCGTGCCCACCACGCCGGCCAGCATCACCAGATGGGTGTACGGGGCCACCCGCGTCGGCCGGCCCGCCCTCGCCCCGGCCTCCAGCAACTCGCCGGCCCGGAAGACGTAGACCTGCCACATCAGCAGCATGAGGCCGAAGGCGCAGAACAACGCGGTGACCCGGATGCCGTGCAGGTCCTCGCGGCTGACCCGCATGGTCGGCACCAGGATGATGTCGCCGAGCGCCAGGATGACGAACTGCTGGTACCGCTCGCCCAGGTGCCCGGTCGTCCGCTCGTACTGGTCGATCGGCACCCGACCCAGCCACGGCGTCGGGTAACGGGCCGCCGAGGAGAGCAGGTCGATCACGATCGCGATGGTCCAGAGCGGCCAGTTCACCTCACCCGACACCGCGCCGCTGATCCAGAAGACACCCGACACCACGAACCAGAACAGGAAGCGGGTCGCCCGGATCGTGGCCGCCCGGTGCCGCTGCCGGAGCAGCGTCGTGATCAGGATGATCCCGCGAGAGACGTGCGTGGCGACGTACGCGACCGCGAAGATCAGCGCGTGCCCGGCGGTGACCATCGGCAGGGACGCCGCCATTCCCACCGAGCCGACCATGGCGATCATCAGGATGGCCTGGATCGGGCGTTGCTGCGGGTCGTAGAACTCGGTGGTGGTGGCGGTGACCGACCAGGTCCACCAGATGGCCGTCAACATCAGCAGCACCTTCGCGCCGCCGGACCAGGAGAGGTTCTCGGTCAACAGCGTCGAGGTCAGCGCGAGGGCCGCCACGAAGACCACGTCGAAGAGCAACTCCAGCAGCGTGGCCCGCGTCGAACCGTCCGGCCGGCGTACCAGTGCCGCGGTGCCTCCGGTGGTCATGCCCGGCCTCCCGCCGTGTCTTCGAGGATTATCGGCGGTGCCGGCGCGGCCCGTCCCCGGATCGGCGATTCCCGCCGGCCGGGGAAGAGGACGGCCGGAGGTTGCCCCGACGGCGGACGCCGGGCGATGCTGTACCGCATCCAATAATTTCGATCTCTTCGGAGGTTCGGATGCGTCGCTCCCCGCTGGCCGCCCTCGTCCTGACCATCCTGCTGCTCGTCGCGCCCGGCGCGGCGCAGGCCGCCGTCCCCGACCGGGCCGCCGCGCCCGCCGCCGATGCTGGGTGCGGCGGCGCTACGACGACGCCGTCACGGTCTGGTGGGACTCGCCGGGTTCGCCGCGGTCGGTGTCGCCGCCGTCCTGTCCCGCCCG
>NZ_JBEXYP010000064.1:0-3056 GCF_040630995.1 Micromonospora sp. NPDC005710
TCGCCACCCGCACCTCGCGGATCCGGCTGGCCTCCGGCGTGACAGTGCTCAGTTCGGACGACCCGGTCCGGGTCTTCCAGCGCTTCGCCGCCGCGCGCCCCGCCGAAGCGAGGACCGGCTACCCCTAAGTGTGACATTCTGCGCGTAACGGGTGGACGCCGCGCCTCAACCATGGCGGTGAACAGGGAGCGCGTCAGCATGAGCGAGCAGAACGGCACCGTGGTCATCGGTGCGGGGCCGGCCGGGCTCACCGCGGCGTACGAGCTGCTCCGGCACGGCCGGTCGGTCCAGGTGTTCGAGGCCGACGAGGTGGTCGGCGGGATCAGTCGCACGGTGGAGCGCGACGGGTGGCGGTTCGACATCGGCGGGCACCGGTTCTTCACGAAGGTGCCCCGGGTGGAGGCGTTCTGGCACGAGATCCTGCCGGACGAGGACTTCCTGATCCGGCCCCGGATGAGCCGCATCTTCTACCGGGGGGCCCTGTTCAACTACCCGCTCAGTGCCGTGAACGCGCTGCGCAACCTGGGTCTGCCGGAGGCCGTCCGCTGCCTCGGCTCGTACGCGCGCGCCCGGCTGCGGCCACCACGGGACCAGTCACACTTCGAGGGCTGGGTGTCGGCCCGGTTCGGCTGGCGGCTGTACTCGATCTTCTTCAAGACGTACACCGAGAAGGTCTGGGGTATGCCGGCGGACCGGTTGCAGGCCGACTGGGCGGCGCAACGGATCAAGAACCTGTCGCTGGCCACGGCGATCCGCAACGCGCTGCTGCCCCGGCGTCGACGCACCGACGTGACGAGCCTGATCGAGGAGTTCCAGTACCCGAAGTACGGGCCCGGGATGATGTGGGAACGCTGCGCCGAGCAGGTCCGCGAGCGGGGCGGGCGGCTGTCCACCGGCAGCTGGGTCACCGCCGTGCACCGCGACCCGGCCCGCCGGCAGGCGACGAGCGTGACTGTCAACGGCGCGGGCGGGCAGCGTACCGAGGCGGCCGACCACGTGATCTCGTCCATGCCGATCTCGGAGCTGGTGGCCGCGTTCCACCCGCCGGCACCGCCGGAGGTGCGGGCCTGTGCGGCCGACCTGCGCTACCGCGACTTCCTGACCGTCGCCCTGGTCGTGCCGGCGGAGTTCTCGTTCCCGGACAACTGGATCTACGTGCACGATCCGGGGGTGCGGGTGGGCCGGATCCAGAACTTCGGCTCCTGGTCGCCGTACCTCGTCAAGGACGGCCGCACCTGCCTGGGCCTGGAGTACTTCGTGTTCGAGGACGACGAGATGTGGCGTACCCCGGATGCCGGCCTGGTGGCCCTCGCCACCGCGGAGCTGGAGCGGTTGGGGTTGGTGCGACACGGCGTGGTGGAGGCCGGCCACGTCGTGCGCATGCCCAAGGCCTACCCGGTGTACGACGAGCGCTACCAGCACAACGTGGACGTGATCCGGGCGTGGCTGGCCGAGGCGGTGCCGAACGTGCACCCGGTGGGCCGCAACGGCATGCACCGCTACAACAACCAGGACCACTCGATGCTCACCGCGATGCTCACCGCCGAGAACATCGCCACCGGGAGTACGCACGACGTCTGGTCGGTGAACGTCGAGCAGGACTACCACGAGGAGTCCTCCGGCGACGGCCGAAAGGGCACCGGCCGGGACGCGCCAGTGGTGCCCCGCCGGATCATCGCAGCCGCCATCACCCCGCCGGAGGGGTCGGACGACCGAGCTTCTGTCGCAGCTCCCCCGTCTCACGCATGAAGCCGAGCACGATCTCGTGGAACGAGTCGACGGACAGGTCGACGGCGGACTGGAACTTCGCGAGGGCCAGGTCGATGTCGGATCGCTCGCCGTCCTTGTCCCACCCGATCGGGTTCGGGGTCTGGAACTGCTGACAGGCGGCCAGCAGTGCGCGGCCCTGCTGGAAGTTCACCGACGGCACGTTCCAGACGGTGCCGGCCATGATCCGCACCCCGTCCAGCAGGACGAGCGCTGCCGTGAGCCGCTCGAGCCCCTCGCTCGGCGACAGCGTGTGGGAGCGCACGAACATCGCCCCGAGCGCGACGAGCAGGCCCACATCAGTGAAGTCGTGCAGGAACCTGTCGACCAACGGCGCGGTCTCCGGCCCGACGGCGGTCGAGATCTCGCCCCGGATGGCGTGCATGTCGGTGGCCAGTCGGGAGAAGCTCCCCACCCGCGCGATCGTGTCGGCGAGCTTGCCGTAACCCTCGGACAGGGTGCCGTGCAGTTCGAGCCGGGCGAGGGCACAGACGATCGACGCGGAGAAGTCCGTGGACTCGTGGAGTCCGGCTCGCGCCGCCGCCACCACCAGCTCGTCTCGGGCGCACTCGCCCACCGCGTAGGCCTGCGACAGTGATTCGCACGCCCCCACGGCGGCCCGCATGCGCAACAGCGGATCGCCGAGCGCGAGACGGTAGGCGTCGACGTAGGCCTTCGCGGCCGTGGTGAACTGCCGCCGATGCCGTTGGTGGGCCGCGAGCAGGTACGCCATCCGGGGGTTGGACGGGAAGGCCCGCCGCCCACGGGTCAGGATCTCGTCGACCGGGCGGAGATCGAGGGGGGTGCGCGCCACGATGGCCAGGGCCGTCTGGAGCTGCAGCTCGTTGTGGGCTTCCCGCTCGACCGCTTCGACGGAGTCGCCGCATCGCCTCGCCAGCGCGACGAGTCTCCGGCGGCGTACCTCGCCGAGCTGTTCGAGCACTGCCACCTTGCGCGGGATCGGGCGGTTCAACCACCACTCGTCGGCCATTCGCGCCTGCCTCAGCAGGGAGCCCGAGATGGCCCACTCCGTACGCACCAACCGGTACTCGATCTCCACGATGAGCGGTGTGACACGCGTGTTGGTTTTCCGCCACCTGCGGTAGGCACGCTTGATCGGCGCGAGTTGGCTCTCGGCGGAGCGGTGCGCGGGCAGGTCGGAGTCGACGGCGTTGTCGCCCTCCCGGGTCACCACGTTCCGGGCCCGGTCGGTGCGGTTGCCGGGGGTGGTGTCGGTGTTCCAGGTGGCCGGTGCGGAGGACTATGTGCTGCATGTGCGGGCGGCGTCC
>NZ_JBEXYP010000065.1:0-2695 GCF_040630995.1 Micromonospora sp. NPDC005710
GTCTCGATCACACCCCGCGCGCAACGGGGTCGAGCGCCGCGAGGTGGACACGCAGCTGATCTGGCAGCAGCAACGCCCGTCGCGACGGTCCACGAGCTGCGGCGTCCTGCATCACGACTGAGAGGTTTCGCAGTTCGTCACGGAGCCACTGCGACGCAGCAGTCGGGCCCTCGAAGGTGTCTCCGGTGCGCCGGCGCCCCTGCGGGCGTACCGTTCCGGGCCATAGGACCGCGACGGCAGCGGCGGTCCGCCGCAGGTACCACTCGGACATCCGGGCCACCGCCTCGGCGCGTTTCGTGTCGGCCCGCGCGAGTTCCGCCGCATACAGGCGCAGGAGCCCGCGATAGCGATACCGGCCGGTGTCAGAGCGGTCGAGGAGGTTTCGCTCCACCAACTGGTCGAGCAGCCGCTGGACGACCCCGACATCGTCGCCGAGCAGCACCGCCGCTCCGGCGAGCCCGAAGTCGGCCCCGGGTGCGAGCGCCGCCAGCCGGAACGCCCGGCCAACCGCAGGCGTGAGCTGGACGTAGCTGCTCTCGAACGCGGCACGAACGTGCAGATCACCGAGGCGCAAGTGGTCGAGGCGGCGCCCCTCGTCGGCGAACTGCAGCGCGTAGCCCGGCTGGTCACTGAGCCGGACTCCGGCGATGCGGATCGCCAGAGGTAACCGGTCGCAGGCGTCCACCAGGACGTGCGCGACCTCGTCGATCACCACATGTGCTGGAGAAGCTCTGCGCGCCACGGTCGTGAGCAACTCCACCGCCTCCGACTGGGGCAACGGACCAAGATGCACGGGGTGTGCGCCTTCCAGGTCCGCCAGTCGCTGTCGGCTGGCGACCAGGACCGCACTGCGGCCCGGGCCGGGCAGCAGCGACCGGACCTGCGCAGCGTCACGGGCGTCGTCGAGCACGACGAGCACGCTGCGTTTGGCGAGGGCACTGCGAAGAAGCCCGGCGGCCTCCTGCGGCCCCAGCGGCCCGGCCTGCACGTCGAGCGCGCGAAGCATGGTGACGAGCGCGTCGACAGGCCGTAGGGGACGAGGACCGGAACCTTGCAGGTCCACGTACAGCTGCCCATCGGTATAGGTGTCGCGTACCTCGGCCGCTACGGCGCCGAGGATTGCCGTCTTTCCCGCGCCGGCGCCGCCGGACACCGTGCACAGCACGCTGCCGCCCCGCGCGCGGCCGCCCAGCAATTCGCGCAAACGCGTCAGTTGCTCGGTCCGGCCGGTGAAATCCGCAGGAGCCGCCGGCACCTGGCAAGGCATCGGCCGCCGCATTGATGTGTGGTGCTTCGACGATGACGACGATCGCCACTGCTGACGCAGCACCAGCTGCCGACTGTCGGTGAGCGCAGCCCCCGGGTCGACGCCAAGTTGCTCGGCCAGGCGCCGCCGAGCCTCGTCGAAGACGCCGAACGCGTCGGCCTGCCGCCCGGTCGCGGCCAGCGCGAGCATCAGACTGGCATGGACCTGCTCGTGCAACGGGTAGCGGTCTGCCAGGGGCCGCAGCAGCCGCACCGCCGCCGCGTGCTGTTCAGGGGTTTCGGCGAGCTCGGCGCGGAGCAGACTCGCGGCGACGCGCTCTTCCCGCAACGCCACCGCTGCGGGATGCTCGCGCAACGTGTCGAGGTCGTCCAACGGGTCGCCTCGCCACATCCCCAGCGCCCGGTCGAGCAATTCACCCGCCTGCGCGGGGTGCTTGATACAGGTGTCCCGGGCCCTGAGGACAAGACCGCGGAATGTCAACACGTCGAGGCGCCCCGCATCGATCTGCAACCGATAGCCGCCCGGTGCGAGCTTCACCGCGCTGGTGAGGGCCCGCGGTGACCGGCCCGGCTCCAGCAACCGCCGCAATCGGGACACGTACGTCTGGACCAGGTTGATCGCTGACTCTGGTGCACCGGACGGCCACAGAACGTCGAGCAACTCCTCGCGCAGCACGGTCTGGCCCGCGCTGAGGATGAGCCGGCCCAGGACCACTCGCACGCCACGGCCACTGACGTCGACCTGCGCCTCGTCCCTGCCGGTGGTGAGTGGACCCAACGCGAAGATCGTTGGCCGGTCGCCACCGAAAGCGGCCCGCTGCTCGGTGATCGCTGCCGCCCGCTTGACCGCCACCGTGGTAGCCCGCCGAAGTGCGTGCACGTCGGGCGGTCCGAGCCGCAGCGCCACGGCGAGTGCGTCGGCCGAACGGGCCAGTGGCACCCTTGTACGACGTTGCTCAAGGTCACGGATCATCGCTGCGCTCAGGCCGGCCCGCGCGGCGAGCTCGCGCTGCGTCATGCCGGCGGCACGACGGTGTCGTCGCAGGAGTCCGGCGAAGTCACCGCCGGACAGGTCGTCGCCCACCGCGGAGTCACACCGCGATGGCAGCATCGTGCCATAGGCCGAAACCATCCTTGCCCCTCCTCCGAATGGAAGCCGCCGAAGCTGCTTGCGGCATTCCGGCGAATCTCGTGACGGACGGGAAGGCATCGACCATCTTCCCGCCCACCCACGGTGCGACGCGGCGGTACTCGGCCAGCCCTGATCGGGTATTCATGCGACGCCGTTGGGCCCGGGCACCGGCGGCAGCCTCGCCTTCGACGCCAACAAGAACGGCCTGGCGATCGTCCAGCGGGTAGCGGCCCCACGAGTCCTCCAGGTCGGCCTGGAGCCGGTCGAGGGCCTCTGTGGGGCTTCGTACTGCCTGGT
>NZ_JBEXYP010000066.1:0-2673 GCF_040630995.1 Micromonospora sp. NPDC005710
CGCCGTCGCTGCTCTTCTCCCGTCGCCAGACGATGGCCCAGTACGCTGCGGCGCTGCTCGCGCACGGTCAGCGGGAGCAGGCGTTGCCGCGGGTGCAGAGCAAAGGGGGTGCATGCGACGGGTGGGGTAGGGCGTGGGCTGACCTACGGGCCTACGGGCCTACGGGCGCGAGGCGAGGGCAGAGCGGCGACCCGTCAGCTCGAGGCGGGCTGGTCGAGGATGGCGCTGAACCGTTCCTCGGCAAGATCCAGTTGACTGAAGATGTGCCGTTTCACCGCCGGCGACAACGGGGTGTCCGGTCGGCCGATCAGGTCCCGGAAGAGCGGCACCAGCGGGCGGTACTTCCGGGCCGACGAGATCACCTTCGGCCCGACCGTGTGGATCACGCCCACACCGTTGTCGGTGAAGTCCGAAACCTTGATCACCCGGGCCCACGGCTCCCGGTCGAGGCTGACTGACAGGTGCTCCCGGTACTGGGTGTTGCGGTCGCGTTCGGGGTCGTACACCGGATTGGTGACCGCTGCGACAAGGGTGGCCACCCGTGGCCCGAACCGCGCGGCGAGCGCGGCCAGCGCGGCCCCGGTCGGGTCGGTGCCCGGGTCACCGCCGGCCAGCTCGGCCGGGTGGTCCTCCACGGCGTCGTGCAGCAGGCCGGCGACGATCACGTCCACGTCCCGCACCTGGTAGTGGTGCATCAACCGGATCGCCACCCGCAGCAGGTGGTTCAGGTACGGCTCGCGGACACGCCGATCGTCGCGGTGCAGCTCGGCGGCGAGGTCGAGCGCGGCTCTCAAGCGGGCCCGAGCGGCGTCGTCGAACTGCTGGACCTCCAACCGGAAACGTTCCAGCAGGCCCGGTTCGCCGTGGATCTCGGTGATCGCGTGCATCGGCATGCTGCCCAGGTGCGGCGGGAAGTCCATGCGTCACTTATAGCCGATCTTCTCCACATCGATGAGCCCGTACGTCGCCGACCCGACCGCGAGTTGCGGGCGCGCCGAGCCGTCAGATCGGCAGCCGGTCGGCGCCGGCGAGCGGGCCCACCACGAGCGGCACCAGCGGTGCCGGCAGGACGGGGTCGCGGCGCAGGGTGGGCGTCCAGCCCGCGTCCCCGGCCAGGTCGGGGTCATGGGCAGCGTTGTACGCCGCCAGCAGGCCGACAGGTCGGGCCGCGCCGCCGCCCTGGCGGACCCAGGAGCCTCGCTCGGTCACCGCGGTGCCGCCCCAGTCGTAGAGCAGATCCGCCGGGTCGACACTCGTGTCCAGAGTGAAGAAGTTGTTCTGCGCGTAGATCGCCGACTGGACGCCGACACCGAGCGCGTACTGGAAGTCGTCTCCACCGAGTCGGTAGTGGTTGTTGTAGACGTCGACCTGACCGAAACGCACCCGGGGCAGCCGTTGCAGGACGCCGTCGAAGAAGTTGTGGTGCAGTGTGACCCGCAGCCGGCCCACGTCCGGGCCGACGGTGTTGGACGAGCCGATCAACAGCAGCTTGTCCCGACCGGTGAAGCGGTTCCACGAGGCGGTGACCAGGCTGGCGGTGTGCGTGACGTCCAGCGACCCGTCGTGCACCTGGTACGGCCGTCCGAAGTACACCGGCTGGGCGCCGTCGGGGTTGTCGCCGTCGGTGAACGTGTTGTGGTCGACCCAGACGTTCTCGCTGCGGCGTACCGAGATCTGGTCGTACTGGCTGTTCCAGTTGCCGGCCTCGCCGTCGGTGGGTGACCAGGCGGGGAAGCAGTCCCGGGCGTCGACGAGGGTCAGATTGCGGACGATGACGTTGGACGCCCGGTCGATCATGAGGGTGAGCCCGGTCAGTCGGGCGCCGCGCAGCCCGATGATCGTGGTGTTCGGCCCGACGTTGATCTGGGTCTGCCGGGTCTGGTTGGCCACCGAGCGCACCCGGGCCTCCTCCAGCGGCCCGCTCGGCGGCACCCGCCCCCACACCGCCGGGTCGTACGCGGCCAGGTAGGCGTCCAACCGGTAGCCCGGGTCGGCCAGGTCGGCGCAGCTCAGCGGCGTGCCGTCGGGACCTTCGAAGCCGTCGACGGCGCCGTCGACGTAGATGAGCTTCGGGGTGGCGTCGGTGGCGTTGCCGGCGTTGTCACCGCCCAGCGCGGCGACCAGTTCGGCCCGGTCGTGGACCACCCGGGTCCGCTCGGCGGCGGCCGTCGAGCCGCCGGTGGTGCCGGGGCCGTCGGCCGCCCACCCGTCCCGCTCGGGCAGTGCCTGCCGGCCGAGGTGACGGGCCGTCCAGGACGGCCCGTCGTCGGGGCGTGCGGCGGCGGCCGGCGCGGCGCCGAGGAAGAGGGCGACCACTGTGACGCCACCGAGGATTCTGCGCATCGGCTCTCTCCGATCGTTGCGATGGGGCAGTCGGTTGTTCGTCTAACCCGCCAGCTCGGCGCGGTACGCGGCGGACGCCCACGGCACCGCCAACTCGCTCGGCAGCGCCTCCCGCTCGACCGCCTGGCGCAACACGTCGACGACTCCGCGCAGGTGGCGGACCCGCTCCCCGCCCTGGTCGACTGTGGTCACCAGATCGCCGTCGAGCAGTCGGGGCTCCGGCGCGGGCCGCAACGCGTCCAGCAGCGCGGTGAACGGCGCGGTACGGGCCAGCGGCGCGATCAGCGGCACGCCCACCGGGTCGACCCGGTGGGCGAGCCGCTGATCGCG
>NZ_JBEXYP010000067.1:0-2447 GCF_040630995.1 Micromonospora sp. NPDC005710
TTTGTGAATACGGTGGTGTTGCGGACGGATGTGTCGGGTGATCCGTCGTTTGTGGAGTTGTTGGGGCGGGTTCGTGAGGTGGGGTTGTCGGCGTTCGAGCATCAGGATGTGCCGTTCGAGCGGTTGGTGGAGGAGCTGGCACCGGAGCGGTCGCTGTCCCGACACCCGCTGTTCCAGGTGATGCTGACCGTGCAGAACCAGACGGCCCCCGTGCTCGACCTCCCCGACGTCGAGACGGGTCAGGTGGACACCGGCGCCCCGTCCTCGAAGTTCGATCTCCACTGCACCCTGCAGGAGTCGTACGACCCCACGGGCGCCGCCGTCGGCCTGCGAGGGTCGATGGTCGGAGCTGCGGACCTGTTCGACCCCGCGACAGTGAGTGGACTCGCAGAACGGTTCGTGCGCGTCCTGACCGCACTGGTCGATGAACCCAGCGCGCGGGTGAGCACTGTGGACGTGCTGGACGTCGAGGAGCGTTCGTTGGTGCTCTCCGGATGGAATGACACGGCGGTGTCCTACCCGACGGACGACACGGTGGTCTCACTGTTTGACCGGCAGGTCGCGGCGACCCCGGATGCGGTGGCGATCGTGTTCGAGGGTGTGTCGGTGTCGTATCGGGAGTTGGACGTCCGTGCTGGTGCGGTGGCCCGGTATCTGCGCTCGGTGGGGGTGGGTCCGGAGTCCGTGGTTGGGGTGCGGATGGATCGTGGTGTGGATTTGGTGGTGGCGTTGGTGGGTGTGTTGAAGGCCGGCGCTGCGTACCTGCCGATTGATCCGGAGTATCCGCAGCAGCGGGTGGATGTGTTGGTGGCGGATGCGGGTGCGGTGGTGGTGCTGGATTCGGTGACCGGGTTGGACGGCCCGGACGTGGGTTCGCCGGTCGAGGTGTCGTCGGGTGGTGCGGCGTATGTGTTGTTCACGTCGGGGTCGACGGGTCGGCCGAAGGGTGTGGTGGTGTCGCACGCGGGTGTGATGAACCGGTTGCGGTGGATGCAGGACCGGTTTGGGTTGGTGTCGGGTGAGCGGGTGGTGCAGAAGACTCCGTTCACGTTTGACGTGTCGGTGTGGGAGTTCTTCTGGCCGTTGATCGTCGGCGCGACGGTCGTGGTGGCCCGCCCCGGGGGTCACCGTGACCCGGCCTATCTGGCGGAGTTGATTCGTGAGGAGAACGTGTCGACGGCGCACTTCGTGCCGTCGATGCTGGAGGCGTTCCTTCCGGTGGCCGCCTCGTGTACGGGGTTGTCACGGGTGGTGTGTTCGGGTGAGGCGCTTCCCGCGACGACGCGGGACAGCCTGTTGGCGGTCCTCCCCGACACGGAGTTGCACAACCTGTATGGGCCGACGGAGGCGTCGGTGGATGTGACGGCAACTCGGTGTGCGGTGGGTGTGCCGGTGACGATCGGGTCGCCGGTCGCGAACACCCGCACCTATGTGTTGGACGGTGGTTTGCAGCCGGTGCCGGTGGGCGCCGCCGGCGAACTGTATTTGGCCGGTGTGCAGTTGGCTCGGGGGTATGTGGGCCGGGCGGGTCTGACGGCGGAGCGGTTCATTGCCAACCCGTTCGAGCCGGGGGAGCGGCTGTACCGCACCGGTGACCTCGTGCGGTGGACCCGCGGTGGGGAGCTCGGCTACCTGGGTCGCACCGACGACCAGGTGAAGATTCGCGGCTTCCGCATCGAGTTGGGTGAGGTGCAGGCCGCTGTCGTCGCGCACCCGGACGTGACTCAGGCGGCGGTGGTGGTGCGCGGTGACCGGTTGGTTGCCTACGTCGTCGGTGGTGACGGTGCTGGGGTGCGGGAGTTCGTGGGGCAGCGGTTGCCGCAGTACATGATTCCGGCCGCGGTGGTCGTCCTTGACGCGTTGCCGTTGACGAGCAGCGGGAAACTCGACCGTCGGGCGTTGCCGGACCCGCAGGTCAACACCGGCGTGGGTCGTGCTCCGGTGAACGCGCGGGAGGAGTTGTTGTGCGCGGGGTTCGCCGAGGTGCTGGGCCTGGACCACGTCGGTGTCGACGATGATTTCTTCGCTCTGGGTGGGCATTCGTTGGTGGTGGTGCGGTTGGTGGAGTGGTTGCGGCAGCGGGGTGTGTCGGTGCCGGTGCGGGCGTTTTTCCAGACGCCGACTCCGGCGGCGTTGGCTGCGACCGGTGGTGTTGAGGCGGTTGAGGTTCCGCCGAATCTGATTCCGGCGGGCGCGTCGGTGATCACTCCGGGGATGTTGCCGTTGGTGGATTTGACGCAGGAGCAGATTGATCGGGTGTCGGCCGCTGTGGATGGTGGGGCGGCGAATATCGCTGATATTTATCCTTTGGCTCCGTTGCAGGAGGGGATTCTGTTTCATCATCTTCTTGCGGATGGTGGTCGGGATGCGTATGTGTTGCCGACGGTGTTGGAGTTTGAGGATCGGGGTGTGTTGGGTCGGTTTGTGGATGCGTTGCGGGTGGTGGT
>NZ_JBEXYP010000068.1:0-2117 GCF_040630995.1 Micromonospora sp. NPDC005710
ATTGGTTCGGCGCATGCGGGCCGCGTCGATGAGGCGTTGGATGATCTTGTCGGGTCATTCGTGAATACGGTGGTGTTGCGGGCGGATCTGTCGGGGGATCCGTCGTTCGCGCAGGTGTTGGCGCGGGTGCGGGAGGCGGCGTTGGCGGGTGCGGCGCATCAGGATGTGCCCTTCGAGCGGTTGGTGGAGGAGATCGCGCCGGTGCGGTCGATGGCGCGTCATCCGTTGTTCCAGGTGATTCTGACGAAGCAGGACACCATCGACGCGGTGTTGGATCTGTTGGGGGTCGAGGCCACCGGTGTGTCCACTGGCGGGTCGACGACGGTGTCGACGGTGAAGTTCGACGTGGACGTGTTGGTGAGTGAGACGTTCGATGAGGAGGGCCGTCCGGCGGGTCTGCGGGGTGCGGTGACGGTCGCGGCGGACCTGTTCGACGAGTCGTTCGCGGGGCGGGTGGCGTCGGGGTGGACCCGGGTGTTGGAGGCGGTGACCGCCGATCCGCAGGTGTCGTTGGGTGCTGTGGACCTGCTCGATGAGGAGGAACGCCGTCAGGTCGTCGTCGACTTCAACGACAGCGCGGATCCGGCGCCAGCGGAGTCGGTGGTGGCGTTGTTCGAGGGGTGGGTTCTCCGGACTCCGGACGCGGTGGCGGTCGTCGTGGATGGGGTCGAGACGACGTTCGCGCAGGTGGATGCGCGGGCGAATCGGTTGGCGCGGTTCCTGGTCGCGCAGGGAGTGGGTCCGGAGTCCGTGGTGGCGTTGGCGTTGCCACGGGGTGTGGACACGGTCGTCGCGATTCTGGCGGTGTGGAAGGCGGGTGCGGGTTATCTGCCGGTGGATGCGAGTCAGCCGGTGGAGCGGGTCGCTTTCGTGCTACGCGACAGCCGAGCAGTGCTGTTACTGACCGATGAGGACACCGCTGATGAGCTGCCGGCGGGCAAAATCCGGATCGTTGCGGTAGACGCGGAGGCGACCCGGGCGGGTCTGGCGGTGTTCGAGCAGAGCGCACCAGCGGTGACTCACCACCCGGATGACCTGGCCTATGTGATCTACACATCAGGGTCGTCAGGCCAGCCGAAGGGTGTGGCGGTCACGCAGGCGGCGGTGGCGAACTATGTGGCGTCGGTGCCGGACCGGTTGGGTTTCCCGAGTTCGGGGGGCCGGTTTGCGTTGTTGCAGGCGCAGGTGACGGACCTGGGGAACACGGTGTTGTTCGCGTCGTTGGCGCGGGGCGGGCAGTTGCATATTCTGCCCGAGGGTGCGGTGACGGATCCGCTGGCGGTGGCCGCGTATCTGGTCGAGCATCGAATCGAGCACCTGAAGGTGGTGCCGTCGCATCTGATGGCGTTGGGTGCGGCGGGCCAACTGTCGGATCTGGTTCCCGCTGGTGGTGTGGTGCTCGGTGGTGAGGCGGCCCCGGTGGAGTGGGTGCGGGACCTGGTGGCCGCTGCTGGTGGCCGGCCCGTGTTCAACCACTACGGGCCGACGGAGACCACCATTGGGGTCCTCACGGGTCGTCTCGATGGTGGTGGGGTGGTGTCGGTCGGGACGCCGATTCGGAACGTGCGGGTGTTCGTTCTCGATGACCGGTTGCGGCCGGTGCCGGTGGGTGTGGCGGGTGAGTTGTATGTCGCCGGGGCCGCACTGGCGCGGGGTTATGTGGGTCAGCCGGGGTTGACCGGGCAGCGGTTTGTGGGGTGCCCGTTCGGTGATGGTGAGCGGATGTATCGCACCGGGGATCGGGTGCGGCATCTTGCGGATGGTCGGTTGGTGTTCCTCGGCCGGGTCGATGACCAGGTGAAGATCCGCGGGTATCGGGTCGAGCCCGGCGAGATCCAGTCGGTTCTCACCGGTTGCCCGGCCGTGGAGCAGATCGCCGTCGTCGCCCGCCCCGATCGGCACGGCGAGCTGCGCCTCGTCGCCTACCTGGTCACCGACGACGACCCCGACACCGCGGTCGAGCAGGTCCGCCGCTACGCGGCCAAGCGACTTCCGGAACACCTGCTTCCCACTGCCGTCGTGGTGATCGATGCCCTGCCACTGACCTCCAACGGCAAACTCGACCGCCGGGCGCTACCCGAACCCGAAACCCCAACGACCGCCGGCACCGGCCGCGA
>NZ_JBEXYP010000069.1:0-2028 GCF_040630995.1 Micromonospora sp. NPDC005710
TGGATCCGGTGCTGGTGGCGCGGGCGCGGGAGTTGGCGCGTCGGGCCGGGCAGCCGGTCGTGGACCTGGCGCGCAGCCACACCACGGTGTCGGTGCACTGACCTTCGCGCTGATCGCCGTACCGCTGAAGCTGGCCGCGGCGCTCGGCGTGGCGCTGCTGCTCAACCGTGCGTGGCGCGGCGTCGGGCTGTTCCGTGGGCTGTTCTACCTGCCGTCCCTGCTCGGCGGCAGCGTCGCGCTCGCCATCGTCTGGGTGAACATGTTCAACCGCGACGGCGCGTTCAACTCGCTGCTGAGCCTGTTCGGCATCACCGGCAGACCGTGGGTCAACGACCCCGACTGGGCCCTCGAAACACTCATGGTGCTGGCCATCTGGCAGTTCGGCGCACCAATGGTGATCTTCCTGGCCGGGCTCAAGCAGGTGCCCACCGAGCTGTACGAAGCCGCCTCGGTCGACGGTGCCGGCCGGTTCCGCCAGTTCCGCGACGTCACCCTGCCGATGCTCTCCCCGGTCATCTTCTTCAACCTGGTGCTGGAGACCATCAACGGCTTCCAGGGCTTCACCGCCGCGTTCGTGCTGAGCAACGGCACCGGGGGCCCGGTCGACTCGACCCTGATGTACACGCTGAACCTCTACATCACCGGGTTCACCGAACTCGACATGGGCTACGCCTCGGCGATGGCCTGGGTGTTCCTGCTCGCCATCGCGGTCATCACCGCGATCTTCTTCAGCACCGGACGGTTCTGGGTGCACTACTCCGACGGGGAGGACCGGTGACGGTGAACCCGACGACCACTGCGCCGCCGAACGCGCGCCGACGACCCGGCGGACGGCCCGTGCTGCGACTGCTGATCCTGGTGACGATCGTCGCCGTGGTGCTCTACCCGCTGATCTGGATGGTGGGCACCTCGTTCAAGTCGCAGGAGGAGATCGTCAACAACATCGGGCTGCTGCCCGAGCGGTTCAGCCCGGGCAACTACACCGCCGGGTGGTCCAACTTCGACGTCACCTTCGGCCGGTTCTTCCTCAACAGCACGATGGTCAGCCTCTTCACGGTGGTCGGCAACGGGCTCTCCTGCCTGCTGGCCGCGTACGCCTTCGCCCGGCTGCGGTTCCGGCTGCGCGGCATGTGGTTCGCCGTCATGATCGGCACACTGCTGCTGCCCCAGCACGTGCTGATCGTTCCGCAGTACATCCTGTTCCGTACGCTCGGGCTGGTCGGCGGCGAGTGGCCGTACCTGCCGCTGCTCATCCCGCAGTTCCTGGCCACCGAGGCGTTCTTCGTCTTCCTCATGGTGCAGTTCATGCGCGGCGTACCCCGGGAGCTGGACGAGGCGGCCCGCATCGACGGCGCCGGCCCGTTCGGCATCTTCCGGCACATCATCCTGCCGCTGAGCCGCCCGGCGCTCGTCACCACGGCGATCTTCTCGTTCATCTGGACCTGGAACGACTTCTTCCGCCAGTTGGTCTTCCTGTCCCAACTGGAGGACTACACGGTCCCGGTGGCACTGACCCTGTTCATCGACTCGACAAGCCAGAGCGCCGTCGGCCCGATGTTCGCCATGTCGGTGCTCTCGCTGCTGCCGGTCTTCCTGTTCTTCGTCGCGTTCCAGCGGATGCTCGTCGAGGGGATCAACACCAGTGGCATCAAGGGCTGAACCGACGCCGACGGCTGAACCCGTCGACAGGGGCGCGCGGCGGGACTGGCGTGACGTCGCCCGCGACGCCGCCGACCTCGCGTTGCTCGGCATCCTGCTGACCCTCGCGGCGGTGCCCCTGCTCACCGCCGCCGCGGCGGTCGGCACTGCCAGTGCGGCGCTGCACCACTGGGCGCGTACCGGCAGTTGGCCGTCGGCGCGTACGACGGTGCGCCGGTTCGGCCGCTCGGTGCTGCCCGGTGTGCCGGTCAGCCTCCTCGCGCTCACCGGCGCCGTGCTGCTCGCCGCCGACCTGGCCGCGCTGGCCACCGGCCGGGTGCCGGGCGGCCCGGCGGCACTGCTGGTGACGGCGCTGATCGCGGCCGGCCT
>NZ_JBEXYP010000070.1:0-1564 GCF_040630995.1 Micromonospora sp. NPDC005710
CGACGCCGCCCATCCGATGACACCCAACCTCGGGCAGGGCGCCGGGCAAGCGATCGAGGACGCGGTGGTGCTCGGCGCCGTCTGCGCCGGCGGCGCCGAGGGGGTGCCCGCCGCCCTGGCCGCGTACGACGAGCAGCGTCGACCACGCAGTCAGTCCGTTGCCCGCGCCTCCTACCTGGCAGGGCGGTTCGGACAGCAGCTGGACAACCCGGTTGCCTTCGCGTTGCGCGACTTCGCCTTGCGGCTCACCCCGGGCCGGGTGGCCCTGCGCAGCATGGCCCGCTACGCGGACTGGCGACCCCCGGCGACCTGAGCCGGCCCGGCGGCGGTCCGGCCGGTGGCCAGGGCGGTGTACTCGGCCGACGCCAGGAACTCGGTCAACACCTCGACGGTGCCCGGCGTCCACTCACGACCGTCGAGCACCTCGGCAGCGGGAACGAAGAGCATCGCGGCGCCCTCGCCGAGCACCACGTCCTCCTGCCGTGCCCGGGTGCTGCCGCTGAAGTAGTGCTTCACCCGGTCCAGTTCGGGCAGCGACTGCACGGCGACCGGGTGCAGTGGGCCGTCGGCCCGCAGGCCGGTCTCCTCCCACAGTTCCCGCTCGGCGGTCTGCTCGGGCGTCTCCCCCGGCTCGCCGTGACCGCCGGGCAGACCCCACACGTTCGGATGGTGCGGCGCGTCGCTGTCGCGCAGTTGCAACAGCAACCGCCCGTCCGGATCCACCAGCATGACGCACGCGACAATTCTCATCCGACCAGCGTACGGCCGACGAGGAACCGTCGGCGCACCAAAGCTCCAGAATAGTCATTCGAGCCGCCGTCCAAAGTAATCAAAGGCGACAGTCCGCCGGTACAATCGGCGACTTCGTTGTGACCGATCGCTGACTGCTGATGGTGAAAGCGATCACACACACTGAGCCCATGAACAGGAGAGTCAACCGCGGTAGGGCACTCCGCGTCGCGGTGTGCCTCCTTCTTCTCGCCGCGTTGAGCGGCTGCATGCAACTCAACATGGGCCTGACGGTCAACGCCGACGACACGGTCGACGGGCAGCTCCTGCTGACCGCCCAGAAGTCCGTGCTGACCGCCCGGAACAAGAACATCCCGCTGGCCTTCGCGGAGTTGCGGCAGAACATCCCCGCGCTGCCGGCCGGTGAGGAGACGCTTTACCAGGACAACACTTTCTACGGTTCCCAGATCAGTTACCGCAAGGCGCCGCTCGCCGGTTTCGACACGGAAAGCGTCAAACTGGTCAGGGACGGCGACCTGTACCGCTTCACGCTGCCGTTGGACCCGAAGAAATACGGCGGAAAGGTTGCGGAGCAGAATCCGCAGAACCAACAGGCGTTCCTCAAGCTCATGTCGTTCGAGATCTCGGTGACATTTCCCGGCCGGGTGATCGACAGCAATGGCACCGTCAACGGCCGTTCGGTCAGTTGGAAGGTCGACGCGAACCAGGACAAGCCGGCCGAGCTGCGGGCCGAGGCTCGGGTCCGGCGTTGGTCAAACCAGTGCGCGGTGGACAACTGCTCGGCCAGGAACCGGGTCATGGGCGGTTCTCCGGT
>NZ_JBEXYP010000071.1:0-1328 GCF_040630995.1 Micromonospora sp. NPDC005710
GGTGTGGTGGTGTCGCATGCGGGTGTGGTGAATCGGTTGCGGTGGATGCAGGACCGGTTTGGTTTGGTGTCGGGTGAGCGGGTGGTGCAGAAGACCCCGTTCACGTTCGACGTGTCGGTGTGGGAGTTCTTCTGGCCGTTGGTTTTGGGCGCGACGGTGGTGGTCGCCCGTCCCGGCGGTCACCGCGACCCCACCTATCTGGCCGAGCTGATCCGTGACGAGCGGGTGTCGACGGCGCACTTCGTGCCCTCGATGTTGGAGGCGTTCCTTCCGGTGGCGGCCTCGTGCACGGGGTTGTCGCGGGTGGTCTGTTCCGGTGAGGCGCTTCCGGAGTCGGTGCGGGACAGCCTGTTGGCGGTCCTCCCCGACACGGAGTTGCACAACTTGTATGGGCCGACGGAGGCGTCGGTGGATGTGACGGCGACTCGGTGTGCGGTGGGTGTGCCGGTGACGATCGGGTCGCCGGTCGCGAACACCCGCACGTATGTCCTGGACGGTGGTCTGCAGCCGGTCCCGGTGGGCGCCGCCGGCGAACTGTATTTGGCCGGTGTGCAGTTGGCTCGGGGATATGTGGGCCGGGCTGGTCTAACGGCGGAGCGGTTCGTCGCCAACCCGTTCGAGTCGGGGGAGCGGCTATATCGCACTGGTGACCTGGTCCGCTGGACCCGCGCTGGGGAACTCGACTACCTGGGTCGCACCGACGACCAGGTCAAGTTGAGGGGTGTGCGGATCGAGTTGGGTGAGGTGCAGGCGGCGGTGGCCGCGCATCCGCAGGTGGTGCAGGCCGCCGTGGTCGTGCGCGACGATCGGCTGGTCGCCTACGTCGTTGTCGTCGGTGGTGACGGTGCTGGGGTGCGGGAGTTCGTGGGGCAGCGGCTGCCGCAGTACATGGTCCCCGCCGCGGTCGTCGTCCTCGACGCGCTGCCGTTGACGAGCAGCGGGAAGCTCGACCGTCGGGCGTTGCCGGCGCCGGACTTCGCTGGGGCTGTCGGGTCCAGCCGTCCTGCGGCGAATGCGCGGGAAGAGTTGTTGTGTGCCGGGTTCGCTGAGGTTCTGGGCCTGGACCACGTCGGCGTCGAGGATGACTTCTTCGCCTTGGGTGGGCATTCTCTGGTGGTGGTGCGGCTGGTGGAGTGGCTGCGGCAGCGGGGTGTTTCGGTGCCGGTGCGGGCGTTTTTCCAGACGCCGACTCCGGCGGCGTTGGCCGCGACCGGTGGCGTCGACACGGTCGATGTTCCGCCGAATCTGATCCCGGCTGACACGTCGGTGATCACTCCGGCGATGTTGCCGTTGGTGGATCTGACGCAGGAGCAGATCGACCGGATCGC
>NZ_JBEXYP010000072.1:0-1309 GCF_040630995.1 Micromonospora sp. NPDC005710
AGGCTGTACTAGGCGCCGCCGGCCGTTGCCGAGGAAAAACTTGCCAGTGTCTCCGCCATCTGAGCACCGGTGCCGCGTGCGTGGTCGTGGACTGCGAGTCCGGACCCGTCCGCCTGCACCTGGCCGACCGCCTGGCCACCCAGCTCAAGGCCACCCGAACCCCCCTGGAAGCCCTGACCCATCCCCGCGATCTTGCACTTCCTGTCGCGGCATAAGGGGCGAAGTGCGCATATGACCAACAGAAACCGCAAGATCGCGGGACACATGGACGCGGAACACATGGACGCGGAACGGGGGACGGACTGATGCCGCAGGGACAACCGAGCTCGGTGCCCGCTGACGGGTTGACGACCCGGCAACGGCGGCACCGGCCACTGCTGATCGTCCACACGGGCCAGATGAAGGGCAAGTCGACGGCCGCATTCGGGCTGGCGTTGCGGGCCTGGACCGCCGGCCTGCCGGTCGGGGTGTTCCAGTTCGTCAAGAGCGCCAAGTGGCGGGTGGGGGAGGAGAACGCCTTCCGGGCGCTCGGCGAGGTGCACGAGCGCACCGGCCAGGGCGCGCCGGTGGCCTGGCACAAGATGGGCGAGGGCTGGTCCTGGATCCAGCGCGGCGGCGACGCCGACCACGCCGCCGACGCCCTGGAGGGTTGGCGGCAGATCCAGCGTGACCTGGCCGCCGAGCGTCACGGGCTGTACGTGCTCGACGAGTTCACCTACCCGATGAAGTGGGGCTGGGTGGACGTCGACGAGGTGGTGGCAACGTTGGCCGACCGCCCCGGGTTCCAACACGTCGTGATCACCGGTCGGGACGCGGACCCGCGCCTGGTCGCCGCCGCCGACCTCGTCGCCGAGCTGACCAAGGTTAAGCACCCGATGGACGCCGGCCAGAAGGGTCAGAAGGGCATCGAGTGGTGACCGCGCACTGGGCGCTGCCCCGGGTGGTGGTCGCCGCCCCGGCCAGTGGCCAAGGCAAGACCACAGTGGCGACCGGGCTGCTCGCCGCGCTGCGCCGACGGGGCCTGACGGTCAGCCCGCACAAGGTCGGGCCCGACTACATCGACCCCGGCTACCACGCCCTCGCCGCCGGGCGATCCGGGCGCAACCTCGACCCGTTCCTGGTCGGGGCCGACCGGATCGCCCCCCTGCTGCGCCACGGCGCGAGCGTCCCCACGCCGGCCGACATCGCCGTGGTCGAGGGCGTCATGGGCCTGCACGACGGCGCGGTGGGCCGCCGCGACTACGCCTCCACCGCGCACGTCGCCCGGCTGATCGACGCGCCCGTGCTGCTGGTGTTGGACACCACCGCG
>NZ_JBEXYP010000073.1:0-1247 GCF_040630995.1 Micromonospora sp. NPDC005710
GCTAGTGCCGTGACCACAAACGTTCGCGGGGTTGGTTAGGCGGCTTTCGTGGTCGGCTGTCCCCAGCGGTGTTGGCGTTCGCTGCGGATGCGTGCGCGTTCGCGGCGTTGAGCGGCCAGGACGTCGGGGTGGCGGGCGTTCGCGTTGCGCCAGCGCAGGTATTTGTGCAGGTGGCGAGCAAGTGCCGGGTGGTTTCGGTGGTCGGAGCCGGCGATCACGAAGGTCCGTAGCGGACCGAAGTGCGCCTCGATCGGGTTGGCCCAGGACGCGTACGTCGGGGTGAAACACAGCTCGACCTTGTTCCGAGCTGCCCACCGGCGGATGGCGATGCCCTTGTGCGCGGACAGGTTGTCCAGGATGACGTAGATCGGGGCGCCGTCCGGGCGGGCGGCGCGAATCGACTTGAGAGCGGCGAGGGTGTTGGCCGCGGACTTCTGCTGCCGGACGACGCCCCACATCGTGTCGTCACCGACGGAGTAGCAACCGTGGAACTGCCGCACACCGTGCAACTTGTGGTAGTTCGCGGGCAGCCGGTCCGGATGGTTCTTGGGCTGCCAGCCGGAGCCGGCCTGCGGACGGATCGCCAAGGGTCCGAACTCGTCGAACGCGAACACCCGATGCGGGAAGTGGGTGCTGACGTGCTCGATCCGCGCGAGTTTCGCCTCCCGTTGCGGATCGTTCGACTCCTTCCACGTCTTGGTCCGCTGGAACGTGATCTCGTGTTTGCGCAGCAACTGCCGCAGCCGTTCGCGGCCCACCGGCACCCTGCGGTCAGGGTTGCCGGCCAAATGGTCGGCGAGTTTGCGGATGCTCCAGCGGGTGAACGGCAGCCCGAGCTTCATCGGGCGGGTGTTGGCCGTCGAGACGATGAACTGCTCGTCGTCAGGACTGATCTGGCGGGGACGGCCACCCGCCCACTGAGGGTCCAGGCTGGGCATCCCTATCTCGTTAAAGCGGTGGATGACCTGGCGCACCGAGTCCTCGTCAGCCTGCACGAGACGGGCGATCGCCGGGACCGTGTTCCCGCCGGCTGAGGCGAGCACGACCATCGCCCGACGCAGGCGCACCGCCGATCCGGTTCCGCGACGCACCAGCCGCTGCAGCTTCTGACCTTCTTGATCACTTAGTCGGCGTACTCGAACGGGTTCTGCCACCGCCACAGCCTCAACCGTTACCGGGTCCGCTACGCGGACCCGACCCGGTGTGTCACCCAACCCGGCCAACGTTTGTGGTCACGGCACTAGCCG
>NZ_JBEXYP010000074.1:0-1190 GCF_040630995.1 Micromonospora sp. NPDC005710
ACCCGGGTGTTGGAGGCGGTGACCGCCGATCCGCAGGTGTCGTTGGGTGCTGTGGACCTGCTCGATGAGGAGGAACGCCGTCAGGTCGTCGTCGATTTCAACGACACCGCGGATCCAGCGCCAGTCGAATCGGTGGTGGCCCTGTTCGAGGGGTGGGTGCTCCGGACTCCGGACGCGGTGGCGGTCGTCGCAAATGGGGTCGAGACGACGTTCGCCGAGGTCGATGCGCGGGCGAATCGGTTGGCGCGATTCCTGGTGGCGCAGGGGGTGGGTGCCGAGTCGGTCGTGGCGTTGTGCCTGCCCCGGGGTGTGGACATGATCGTCGCGATTGTGGCGGTGTGGAAGGCGGGCGCGGGTTATCTGCCGGTGGACGCGAGTCAGCCGGTGGAGCGGGTCGCTTTCGTGGTGCGTGACAGCCGCGCGGTGTTGTTGTTGACGGATCTGGATACGGCTGATGAGTTGCCGGCGGGGAAGATCCGCATAGTGGCGTTGGATAGTCCGGCGGTCGCGCAGTCGTTGGCGGCGGGGGAGTCGACCGCGCCGCGGGTGATGGGTTCCGCCGAGAATCCGGCGTATGTGATCTATACGTCGGGGTCGTCGGGGCGGCCGAAGGGTGTGGTGGTGACGCAGGCGGCGGTGGCGAATTATGTGGCGTCGGTGCCGGACCGGTTGGGTTTTCCTGTTTCGGGGGGCCGGTTTGCGTTGTTGCAGGCGCAGGTGACGGACCTGGGGAACACGGTGTTGTTCGCGTCGTTGGCGCGGGGCGGGCAGTTGCACATTCTGCCCGAGGGTGCGGTGACGGATCCGCTGGCGGTCGCCGCGTATCTGGCGGAGCATCGGATTGATCATCTGAAGGTGGTGCCGTCGCATCTGATGGCGTTGGGTGCGGCGGGCCAACTGTCGGATCTGGTTCCCGCTGGTGGTGTGGTGCTCGGTGGTGAGGCGGCCCCGGTGGAGTGGGTGCGGGACCTGGTGGCCGCTGCCGGTGGCCGGCCGGTGTTCAACCACTACGGGCCGACGGAAACCACGATCGGAGTGCTCACGGGTCGTCTTGATGGTGGTGGGGTGGTGCCGGTTGGGACGCCGATTCGTAACGTGCGGGTGTTCGTTCTTGATGACCGGTTGCGGCCGGTGCCGGTGGGTGTGGCGGGTGAGTTGTATGTCGCCGGGGCCGCGTTGGCGCGGGGTTA
>NZ_JBEXYP010000075.1:0-1098 GCF_040630995.1 Micromonospora sp. NPDC005710
CGCGCTGGTTCGGTGGTGGTGGGGCATGGTGAACGTCCGGGCTGCCGATGGGGCGGCCCGGACGTTCGGTGGTCAGTCGTTACGGTTTGGCTGCCGGGGTGCCGGCGGTGGTGGTCAGGTCATGGGTGCTCCACGCCGCGCCGAGACGGGGCAGGTAGGTCTCCTGGACGTGACCGGCTGTGGCGTTGATGGTGAAGACGCTGGTGTAGCCGTCATGTACCACCGTGACCGGTCGGCCCGCCATCAGCGGGGTGCCCGGGTTGCTGGTCAGGTCCTGTGAGACCCACGCCGCGCCGAGACGGGGCAGGTAGGTCTCCTGCACCCGGCCGCCGGTCGTGGCGGCGAACACGCTGACGTAACCGTCATGCACCACCGCTGACGTTGCCGGCTTCACCGCGGCACCCGGCAGCGCCTGAGTCACCCACCCGGCGCCGATCCGAGTCAGGTACGTCTCCTGCAACTGCCCACCCACGGTGGCAGTGAAAACGCTGACGTAGCCGTCATGCGTCACCACCGACGGTGCCTGCGCGGCCGCTGACACACCCAGATCCTGCGCCACCCACCCGCCGCCGACCCGAGCCAGGTACGTCTCCTGCACCCGAGCGCCGGTCGTCACCGCGAACACACTGACGTAACCATCGTGCGTCACCACCGACGTCGCCGGCGCGACCACCGCACCCGGCAACGCCTGCGTCACCCACGCCGCACCCAGACGAGACAGGTACGTCTCCTGGATCTGCCCGGCCGACGTGACGGTGAAAACGCTGACGTAGCCGTCATGCACCACCACCGACGGTGTCTGCCCCACCGCCACCGCACCCAGATCCTGCGTCACCCACGCCCCGCCAACCCGAGCCAGATACGTCTCCTGCACATGCCCATTCGACGCATTCACCGTGAACACACTCGTATACCCGTCATGCACCACCGCGACCGGCTGACCCACCACCGACGGCGTACCCGCCGCCACCGACAGATCCTGCGTCACCCACGCACCACCCAACCGAGGCAGATACGACTCCTGCACATGCCCATCCGCCACATTCACCGTGAACACACTCGTATACCCCTCATGCACCACCGCCTGACCCGCCTGCG